>JAKBAA010000002.1 GCA_021809425.1 Actinomycetes bacterium
CCCGCCGGGCAGCCCGGCGGGGCGGCCGACGGGTCGTCGGCGCGGTGCAGGGACGCCGCCCTGGCCGCCGCCGCCCCGGCCGGGGCGGCACGACCGTCATGGGCGGCGACCGCCACCGCCACGTCGCGGGCCAGCGGGCCGAGCCGGGCCCCGAGCGCACCCCGGCGGCGGTCACTTCGGCGCTCGGCGACAGCGAGCACCCCCCACGCCGCCCAGCCGACCGGCAGATAGCCCCAGAAGCTCACGATCCGGTAGGTGAGCACGGCCGCCACCGTCGACAGCTCGCCACCGCCGAAGGCCACGAGGGCCACCGTCAGGCTCCCCTCGACGACGCCGAGGCCCCCCGGTGTGATCGGCAGGTTGGCGGCGAGCATCCCGGCGCCGTAGGCGAGCAGGAGGCCGCGCCAGGGGACGGCTGCGCCGACCGCCAGGAACGAGAAGACGAGCGCCAGGCAGTCGAACGCCCAGTCGCCGAGGCCGGCGACCAGGCTGACGAGCGCGTCCCGCCAGGTCAGCTTGACCTCGGCCAGCTGGGAGAACACGGTCTCGACGACGACAGCCGCCTCCCGTCGCGGCCAGCCGGCAAGCCGGCGGCTCGCCCGGAGGCCGGCGACGGCAAGCTGGGCGAGCCAGCGACGCTGCCACACGACGGCGTCGGCCACGGCCGCGATCACGAGCACGCCGACGACGACGCCGCTCAGGTCGTAGGCGCTGCTCTGGTCGAGCGCCACCAGGGCGCCGACGGTGGCGAGGAGGCCGAGGCCGAGCGCGGCGCACACGAGGGTCGCCAGCAGCACCCAGGCGGCCACCGCCTCGTCGGCTCCCTTGCGCCGGTACTGGCGGAACGCATACACGCTGGCGAAGGCGGGCCCGCCGGGAAGCGAGCTGGCGATCGCCCCCGCTGCCATGCACAGGGCGGTGGCGAACGGCAGGTCGATCCGGACGCCACCGCCGCGCAGCAGCTTGCGCTGCAGGGCCCCGAAGCTGGTGAAGGAGGCCACCTCGGAAAGGATCGCCAACAGGAGCCAGCCGACCCGCAGGTGCGAGAGCGTGCTCGAGGCACCGACGAGCTCGCCCCGCTGGCCGTTCAGGGCCCACAGCGCCAGGGCGGCGAGGGCGAGGCCGATGACGTAGCGGAGCACCCGCCACGTCCGCGTCTTGAACAGCCGCCGCCAGGTCGACCGGACCACGGCACACCGTAGCGCCGGCTCCCGCCCTCGCCGCGTCACCCGGCCGTGGCCCTTCCCGGCCGAATCGCCCTGGTCGGGCGGTAGCCTTCCAGCCCGACGGAATGCACCCGGTCACCCCCGGCCGAGCGCTGCGCCCGGCGTCGGGCACGGCCGAGCGGGGCGGGGCGGCAACGGAGGGAGGAGCGCGCTCGATGCACGCCGCAGGATGCCCTGTCGCCGACGACCTGTCGCTCGTCGCCCGCGCCCTGCTCGGCGAGGAGCTTCCGGTGGCCATCCGGTTCTGGGACGGCAGCCACCTCGGCGCCGCCTCGGCGGCGGCCACGCTCGACGTGCGGTCGCCGCTCGCCCTGCGCCGGATCCTCTGGTCCGCCGGTGAGCTCGGAGTCGTACGTGCCTACGTCGCCGGCGAGCTCGACGTCGAGGGCGACCTGTACGCCGTCCTGTCGCTGCGGGAGCGGCTCCCGCGCCGGCGAGGCCTGCCCGACCTGCGGCTGGCCGCCGCCGCCCTGGTGGCGGCCAGCCGGGCGGCGATCCGCCACGGCGTCCTCGGGCCGCCGCCCCCACCGCCGCCCGAGGAGGCGCGCCTCGGCGGAACGCGGCACTCGAGGGCGCGCGACGCGGCCGCCATCGCCCACCACTACGACGTGTCGAACGACTTCTACGGGCTCGTGCTCGGCGACACCATGACGTACTCGTGCGCCGCCTTCCTCGAGCCGGACCTCTCCCTGGAGGAAGCCCAGCGGGCCAAGCTGGAGCTCGTGTGCCGCAAGCTCGGGCTCCAGCCGGGCATGCGCCTGCTCGACGTGGGCTGCGGCTGGGGGTCGATGCTGCTCCACGCGGCGACCCACCACGGCGTGCACGGGGTGGGCATCACCCTGTCGCGCTCACAGGCGGCCTTCGCCCGGGCCCAGGTCGAGCGTGCCGGGCTGGCCGGCCGGATCGACATCCGGGTGCAGGACTACCGCGACCTGGCCGACGGCCCGTTCGACGCCATCTCGTCGGTCGGCATGTTCGAGCACGTCGGCCTCGACCTGCTACGCGCCTACTTCACCAGGCTGCGAGGCCTGCTGCGTGACGAGGGCCGCCTGCTCAACCATGCCATCGGACGACCTGCCCCGGGCGACCGCCCGGCCTTCGGACGGCGGTCGTTCGTCGAGCGCTACGTCTTTCCCGACGGCGCCCTGCACGAGGTGGGGCGCGTCGTGAGCGCCATGCAGGCCTGCGGCCTCGAGGTGCGTGACGTCGAGTGCCTGCGCGAGCACTACGCCCGCACCCTGCGGACCTGGGTCGGCAACCTGGAGCGCCACTGGGACGACGCCGTCCGCCACGTGGGGGCCGCCCGGGCGCGGATCTGGCGCCTGTACATGGCCGGCTCGGCGCTCGGGTTCGAGTCCAACCAGATCACCGTCGACCAGGTGCTCGGCGTGGCGACCGGGCCGGCAGGGGCCAGCGGCATGCCGTCGAGCCGCTCCGACCTGCTCGGGCTGCCCCCGATGGCTGTCCCGGGTCGCGCCTCGGTGACGACCGCCGGTCCGACCGGCGCCGTCCCGCTCGCCGGCGTCACCCGCCGTAGCCGCTAGGGGGACCCGGGCAGGCCCCGCCGGGCGGCGCCACCACCGGGCGCCGTGGCGGTCGTGGTCGACGTCGCCGGCAACATCGTCGTGGTGGTCGGGATGGTGGAGGTCGTCGTGGACGTGGTGGTGGTCGGGGTGGTGGAGGTCGTCGTGGACGTGGTGGTGGACGTGGTGGCACCGGAGCTGCCCGTCACGCCACCCGAGGTGCCCGAGGTGCCCGAGGTGCCGGGCGGCGAGCCCGAGGTCCCGCCGGAGGGCCCAGAGGGGACGACGCTGAACCAGTCGGAGTACAGGCCGAGGTCGGCCACGAAGGTCGAGGCGGGGACCAGCTCCGAGGTCCGGCTCCCGGCGACCCGGACGGACAGCACCCGGCCGCCGAGCGGACCGACGTGGTCGCGCTGGACGACCTGGACGGCTCGCACGGCGCCGAGCCCGGGGAAGGCCTGGGCGAGGGTGGTGGCAGGGATGGCGAGCTGCCAGGTGTGGACCGGGTTGCACTCGAGCGGGTTGCCCGGGACGACGCAGGCGTCGCCGAGGTCGGCGACCGCCGGGAAGGCGCTCGGTGCCGTCCAGCCGCCGGAGGAGGCTGCGTAGCGGGCCAGGACGACCTGGCCGGGTGCGGCATCCTCGACGAGCACCTGGCCGGCCGTGGCGGCCACGGCGGCATCGGTCGCCGGCGACTCGTAGCTCACGCCGACGTAGGCCTGGCAATAGGTGGAGTCGCAGATGTCGGCATAGCCCATCCAGCCACCGCTCGCCGCCATGGCCAGGGCGTACGACCGGGCGGCCACCGCCTGCGCCTCGAGCGCCTGGAAGCCCCACGGCTGGCCCTGGGGGGTGCCGGCCGTCGTGCCGTCGCTCCCCCACGACGGCGACACCTCGCCCGGGACGACGCCGCGCAGATAGGACTCGAGCGGGACGAGGTTGAGGGTGCGCTCGTAGCCCTGCCGGTCGAACGCCTGGATGGCGCCGCGCAGGGTGGCGTCGACGTGGTCGTGGCGGCACACCGTGAGCAGCCGCGGCGGCGGGGCGCTGGGCGAGGTGCTCGGCGGCTCCGCGACCGGGTCGACGAGACCGGTGGCGACCGGGCGCCCCCCGGCGAGCGCCGCGGCCGCAGCGGCGGCACAGCTGGCGCCTTCGAAGGCGCTCCAGGTGCCGCCCGGTTCCAGGTGCAGGTCGACCGCCATCCCGGCCGGCACGACGAAGTGGCTCGGGGCGGGCGCCGGCCCCGGTGCACCGGTCGGCCCGGCGCCCCCTGACGTTCCCGTTCCGGATGGGCCCCCGCCGGTGACGGCCGTGGTCGGGCCCTTCGACGTGGCGGCGGGGACGCTGGTCGGCGGGGAGCTGGCCGGGGGCGCGGCGGGAGGGACGGTGGACGTGGCGGGCTGGCTCACCACCGAGAAGCTGCTCGGCGAGGTGACGACCGGGTCGTAGCCGACGTTGGTCTGCAGGTTGAGGTTCTCGAGGAGGACGACCTTGAGGACCGGGTTGCTGGCGCGCCCGAGCGCCGAGAGGGTGGTGAGGTGGGTGCCGCCGTAGTAGTGGGCGAGGATGCGCCCGTAGCCGAAGTGGTAGCGAACGGCATAGCCGAACGCGCCCCACTGGCCCATCCCGATGCCCGGCCCGTCACCGCGCCCGGCAAGGACGAGGCGGGCGAGGCCGGGCACGGCCGGCGCGGCGCCGGCCCCGGCCCCGGCCCTCAAGGAGAGCGCGCCGACGCTGGCGAGGAGCGTGGTGGTGGCGACGAGGCCCTTGGTGCAACGCGTGAGACTCTTGATGCCCGATAGTTACGGCGCCAACCACTCGGCGCTGTAGCTATTTCACTCTGAGTGGTCAACCGCCTCGGTGATGACGGTTCGGAAGGTAGCGCGGGCGCGCTCCAGGCTGTAGCCGGCGGCACGCTCCCGGCCGGCCCGGACGAGCGCCGCCCGGGCGTGGGCGTCCCCGAGCAGCTCGGCAACGGTGGCGGCGACCGTGAGCGGGTCCTTCTCGGCGACGAGGACGCCGGCGTCGCCCACCGTCTCCGGCACGGCTGCGGCTGCGTAGGCGACGACGGGGATGCCGCGGTGCATGGCCTCGACCACCGGCACGCAGAAGCCCTCGTGGGACGAGCAGCACACGAAGACGTCCGCCGTGGCGTAGTAGGCGGCAAGGGCCGCCGTCGACACCGAGCCGGGCAGCTCGACGGCCGCCGAGAGGCCGAGCGAGGCGACGAGGCGGCGCAGGGCGTCCCGGTAGGCGTTGCCCATCTCGCGCCCGACGAGGTGGAGGCGGGCCGTCGGGTCGAAGCAGCGGCGGTAGGCGGCGAAGGCCTTGATGACGTCGTGCTGCGCCTTGTGCGGGGCAAGCTGGCCGACGAACAGCCAGTCGGCGCCCCCCCGGGACCTGGCCGCCTGGAGCCGCTCGACCACCTCGGCGTCGGGCGCCAGGTCGAGGTTGCCGGCCTCGACCAGCACGGGCACGACGCGGGCGACGGCGTAGCCGGCCTCGGTCAGCTCGGCGGCGTTGTAGGCCGAGTCGGCGAAGGCGAACGACACCTTGGGGGCCAGCTCGGCGAGCTGGCGGCGCCCGAGGCGCGTCTCGTCGCCAAGCGGTGGCAGCCAGCGCTCGACGAGCGCCGCCGGGGTGATGTTGTGGTAGTCGAGCAGCTTGCGTCCCGGAAATGCGGCGAAGGCGTCGGCCGCCGGGCTGCCGATGGAGCTCTGGTAGAGGACCCACCGCCGGTCGCCAGCGGAGGGGCCGGTCGGAAGCTCGGCCAGCGGCCGCACTCGGCCGTCGCAGCCGGGGCCGATGATGCGGGCGAAGATCTCCGAGGCGAACCCGAGCTGGCGCAGCAGGCGCTGGGCCTCGAACGTGTGGTTGCTGACGGCGTCGTGCTCCACGATGGCCGGGATGACCTGGTCGATCGCCTCCGGCCTCACCGCCGGCCCCGCAGCCGCCCGTAACGGGAGAGGGCGGCGCTGCCGGCCCGGTCGACGAGGCCGGCCGCCCGGCGGGCCGCCGGGCGGAGCCGCTCGGGGACGACGCGCCGGCCGACCTGGCGCAGGAAGGCGGACCGCTCGGCGAGCGCCGGCACCCGCAGGGCGGCGACGGCGGCCGCCTCGAAGCGGCGGTCGAGCTCGGCGTCGTCAACCGACGTCCACTGCCCGGCCTCCCGCACGCCAGCAGCCCGGTCCCGGCCGCGCCGGGCCACGTCGCCGCCGAGCCGGCCTCCCGGGCGCGCCCGGTCCGGCGCTGCCTCGCCCACGGCGTCCACGGTCAGGCCCGGCCGGCGGAGAGGTAGCCCTCGGAGGGCGCCTCGACCTCGACGCGCATCGGCAGCGCCACCACGCCGGTCGCCCGCGTCGGGTTCATCACCTCGAAGGTGGCCGCCGGCTCGGCGAGGTCGAGCACGGTGCCACTGCCGTCGCGCACGTCGAGGTTGATCTTGAAGGCACCGTCGAGCAGTGGCACGCCGTCGAACACGAACGTCACCGAGCCGGCCCCGGGGCCGAGGTCGACCCCCTCGCCGAGCTGGGCCGAGCGGCTGGCGAAGACGATCGAGTCCATCACGTTGAGCACGGCGATCGAGAACACCGCCCCCGGGGTGGCTTCGTGGACGCGGTAGTCGATCCGCAGCGTGAGCGCCTCGCCGGTCTTCAGGTAGGGGCGCTCGCCCATGCCCGGGTGCTCGACGGTCGCCCCGGTGATCTCGATGCGACGCCTCGGCGGGGGCACCGGGGCCTCGGTGGCAGGCGCAGCCTCGCCGGTGTCCGGCGCCAGCAGCCCGGCGTCGATGAGGGTCTCGCGAAAGGTCCGGATCGCCTCGCCCGGGGGCGCCTGGGTGAGCAGCTTCCCGTGGTCGAGCACCAGGATCTGGTCACAGATCTGGCGCATCATCTCGGGCGAGTGCGAGACGACGACGATCGTCCGGCCCTCCTCCTGGAAGCGGCGCACCCGGTCCATGCACTTCTCCTGGAACCGCTCGTCACCGACGGCGAGCACCTCGTCGACGAGCAGGATGTCCGGCTCGACCGACACGGCGACGGCGAAGCCGAGCCGGACGTACATCCCGGAGGAGTAGTACTTGACCTGGTTGTCGATGAACGCCTCGAGCTCGGCGAAGGCGACGATCTCGTCGAACTTGCGGTCGATCTCCTTGCGGGAGAAGCCGAGCAGGGAGCCGTTCAGGTAGACGTTGTCCCGACCCGACAGCTCCGGCTGGAACCCGGCCCCGAGCTCGAGCATGGCGGCGACCTGGCCGCGCACGACCACCTGGCCGGTGGTCGGCTGGAGGATGCCGGCGATGCACTTGAGCAGGGTCGACTTTCCCGACCCGTTGCGCCCGAGGATGCCCACCGTCTGGCCGGACGGGATGTCGGCGGTGACGCTGTCGAGCGCCTTGAACTCCTCGTACGGCACGTGGCCGGCGTGCAGGACGCGCTCTTTCAGCGTCGTGTACTTCTCGTGGTACAGCCGGAAGCGCTTGGAAACGCCCTGGATCTCGATCGCGGCGGTCAAGCGGCCCTCACAGCTCCTCGGCGAAGTTCCCCTCGAGGCGGCCGAAGATCGTCATCGCGATGAGGAACAGCACGATGGACACGACGAGCACTGCCACGAGCAGCTCGAGCAGGAAGGTGATCGGGTAGTTCGAGGTCACCGTCGCCACGACGTTGGGCGCCGGCGTGTAGGTGCGCAGCCCGTAGAGGACGCGCTGGAAGGTGAGCACGATCGGGACGAGCGGGTCGATCAGGAACAGGTCGCCGATCCAGTGGTGGTCACCGGCGGAGACCTGGTTCCACGAGTAGATCATCGGGATGCCCCACTGCCAGGCGAGCAGCAGCACGAGGATCAGGTGCTCGACGTCGCGCAGGTAGACGGTGACCGCCGACAGGAACACGGCGAGCGCGGCGGAGAACACGATGAGGTCGAGCAGGGCGAACGCCAGCATCGGCAACAGGTGCCACACGGGCGCCAGCTGGAACCCGGCCAGGAAGATGACGAGGACGACGGCCTGGAAGAAGAAGAACATGGTCGCCGTGCCCACCTGGGAGAGGGCGAGGATCTCGCGGGGGAACGACACCTTCTTCACGATGCCGGCGTTGGCCACGATCACCGACGAGGACCCGGTCAGCGCCGTCTGGAACATGTTCCAGACGATCAGCCCGCTGAACAGGTACAGGGCGAAGTCGGGGAAGCCGGCCTTCAGGAACCGGGTGAACACGATGTCGTACACGAGGAGCATCACGGCCGGGTTGAGGAGCGACCAGGCGATGCCGAGGACGCTTCCCTTGTAGCGCACCTTCAGGTCCTTGCGGACGAGGAAGACGAACAGCTCGCGGGCCCGCCACAGCTCGACGAGCCGCACGCGCAGGCTGACGCGCGCCGCCACCACACGGGCTGCGGGCTCCCGTCGACCGGGGAGGGCCCGCACCACCGCGGGCTCCTGCTCGGCGGCGAGGTCGCCGGCGGAGGTCGCCTCCGCCTCGCTCAGCGTGCTCATGCCGTCCTGCACCCTTCCTGCGTCGATCACCCGCACCCGAGGCGGCGGGGTTCCGGCTCCGCCGTGGCCGCGGGGCTACTCGGGCGGTCGCGCTTGCCGGCCCGCATCCTAGCGGCAGGGTGCCCCGTGTGGTCGTAGCCGCCCCCGTAGCATGGGCCACCGGGGCGTCGCGGTGGGCGACGGCACCTGCGGCGCCTCGAGGAGGTCTCGTGCCGGACAACGCACCACCGTTTCTCCATCGGACGAAGGCGCTCGTAGCGCTGCCCGGCCGGTTCACCGCGTTCGAGCACCGCCAGGGGGCGATCGGCGACCACCTGATCCAGGCGCTCGAGGAGAGCCAGCGCCAGGTTGCCGAGGTGACCCAGGCGCTCGGTGACGCCCGCGAGGCGGCTCGTGCCGAGGCCCAGGCCGCCCAGGCCGCCCAGGCGGCGGTGCAGGCGGCGGTGCAGGCGGCGGTGCAGGCCCTCCAGGGGGAGCTCGGCGAGGTGCGCGCCGAGCTCGCGGCGCTACGGCGGCTCGTCGAGGGCCACCTCGTGGCCGAGGCGGAGTCGGTCGAGCTGGTCGGACGGCTGCTGGAGCGCGCCGAGGGGCGGCTCGACGCGCTCGAGCAGCAGCAGGCCTAGAAGGGCGTGGCGGCCGTCGACGTGCAGGCCGAGGGGACCGTCGTCGTCGACGTCGCCGCCCTGCAGAGCCCGACCAGCCGGGGCCGAGGGATCGGACGGCACACGCTCGAGTGGGCGCTCGCCGTCGAGGCGGCGGCGGCGGAGCTGGTGGGCGCCTACCTGCTCGATCCGGACCTCCCGCCGCCGGGCGACATCGAGGCGCTGCTCGCCACCGGCAAGGTGGCCTACCGGGACGGCGAGCTCGGCCGGCACGTCCGCGTGGTGCACACCTGCTCACCGTTCGACCTGGCCGTCGGCCTGTCGACCGTGTGGCCACGCGACGGTGGGCTGCGACGGCGGCGGAGCGCCACCGTGTACGACCTGATCCCGGCGAAGGACCCGGCAACCTACCTGGCCGATGCGTCGGACCGGCAGCGCTACCAGGTCCGCCTCGAGCTGGTGCGGGCGGCCGACCAGGTGCACGCCATCTCCTCGGGCGTCGCCGGGGACCTGCACCGCCTGGTCGGGCTGGCTGCCGGTCGGGTCGTCACCGCCGGCACCGCTCCGTCCGGTCGGTTCCGGCCGGCACGGGCGGGGGGCGGCGAGACGGGCATCGATCGGGCACGGCGGTCGGCGGTCGGGGTGCGACGGCGGTACGTGCTCTACCCGACGGGGAGCCACCCGAGGAAGAACAACGAGGGGCTGCTGCGGGCGTTCGGCCTGCTGCCGGCCCGGCTGCGCCAGGAGGTCCAGCTGGTGCTCACCGGCGAGCTGCCGGCCTCGACCGCCCACCACCTGCGCCACATGGCGAACGACCGGGCCTTTGCCGAGTCGCTCGTCGTCACCGGTGCCGTCGACGACGACACGCTCGTCGCCCTGTACCGCGGTGCCGACCTCGTGGTCTTCCCGTCGCTCGCCGAGGGGTTCGGCCTGCCGATCGCCGAGGCGCTGGCCTGTGGCACCCCGGCGATCGGGTCGGACATGTCGCCGATCGACGAGCTGCTGCCCCCGGTCGCCCGGTTCGACCCGTCTGACGACCGGTCCGTCGCCTCGTCGCTGGCCACCGGGCTGGCGAGCGAGGACGGGCGGGCCCTGCTGCTGGCGGCGACGGCGGCCCCGCCCACCTGGGCCGAGGTAGGCCGGCGCAGCGCCGAGGCGCTCGCCACGCTCGCCGCCTCGCCGGTGCGCCCGCAGCGCCGCCGGGCGCGCCGGGTGGCCGTCGTCACCCCGCTGCCACCGGCCGAGACGGGCGTGGCCGCCTACAGCGCCCGGCTGGTCGGCGCCCTCGCCGAGCAGGACAAGCTCCAGATCGACTGCTTCTCCGACGGTCCCACCCCGGCGTCGGCCGCTCCGGAAGGGGCCGCCGGGCTGTTCGCCGTGTCCAGCCTGGAGGCGGTCGAGGCGGTACGCGGCGGGTACGACGCCGTGCTGTACGCCATGGGCAACAGCCACTACCACCTCGGCGCCCTCGACGGGCTACGGCGGCGGGCGGGCATCGTGCTCGCCCACGACGTCCGCCTGACCAACCTGTACCGCCACGACGTCGCACGACCGGACGGGCCGCCCGGGGGCCTGCCGGGGGCGCTGCGGCGCCTGTACGGCGACGGCCTGCCCGCCGGGCTGGGTGCCGGCGACGACGTGCGGCCGGCCGAGCTGGAGCGCTTCGGCCTGCTGATGGCCCGGGAGGTGATCGGGGCGAGCCGGCGCTTCCTCGTCAGCTCGGAAGCAGCGGCGGCGCTCGCCCGCGCCGAGGCCCGGGCCGCCGACACGGGCAAGGTCGGCTGGCTTCCGTTCGCCTTCGCCCCGCGGGAGCCGCGAGCCGCGGCGGCAGGGCGCAACGCCCCGGACGGGTCGGACGGCGCGGTCATCGCCCACTTCGGCATCGTCGACCCGGCAAAGGAGCCGTTCACGCTGCTCGAGGCGTTCGCGTTGCTCCAGCCCAGCTGGCCGTCGGCTCGGCTGCGCTTCGTCGGGCCGATCGCCGCCGAGCTGGCCGGCGAGCTACGCCGGCGAGCCGCCGGGCTCGGGCTCGCCGGAGCGCTCGAGGTGACCGGCGCCGTCGACCGCGCGCGGTACGAGGCGGCGCTCGCCACGACCACCGTGGCGGTGCAGCTGCGGGCGGCGAGCAACGGCGAGGCGTCGGCGGCCGTCGGCGAGTGCCTGGCCGCCGGCGTGCCCACCGTGGTGACGGCCATCGGCTGGAGCCGGGAGCTGCCGGCGGCGGTGGCCGTCCAGGTCCGCCGCGCCGTGCCTGCAGGCGAGCTGGCGGTGGTGCTCGACGGCCTGCTCGCCGACGACCAACGCCGCGCCGGGCTCGCCCGGGCGGGGCGCGACGAGGCAGCACGTCGGACGTTCCAGGCCACGGCGGCAGCGCTCCTCGAGCACCTTGCCCTCGACGGAGTCGCCCGGCGGGGCATCGGGGCGTCGGCCGCCGGCTGAGCACCGCCCGGTCCCGGGCGGGGCGGGGCGGCGGGGCGGGGCGGCGGCGGCGGCGGCGGCGGCGGCGGCGGGGTTGCTACCGAAGGAGGGCGCGCAGGCGCCGGAGCACCTTTCGGGCGACCAGCGTCGCGAGGTCCGGCCGGAGCACGCGGCGGAAGGTCCGGGTGGGCGCCCGCAGGGCCTGGAAGGCGAGGGAGAGCTCCGGCTCGGGCCGCGCGGGAAGGTCGGTCCGGCCGGTCGGCCCGGCGGTGGTCGTCACCGGTGGCTGGTGACGTGCCAGCACCTCCTCGCCGGAGCGTCGCAGGCGTCGCCCGGCGACGGCACGCGCCCGGACGACGTCCATCACCACCGAGCGCAGGTCGGCCGTGTCGGGCTTGGGCCAGCCCGGCAGCGCCGCCGTGCGCCCGTCGGGCGGGGGCGGCGAGACGGTCACCCGGCTCGGGTCGAGCCATGGGATGGCGAGCAGCTCGGTCCGGTCGGCCTCGGTCTCGACGACGACGCTCGCCTTCGACCACAGCTCCCTCGTCGGGCGGCCACCGACGCCGCCGGGGATGGCGATGGGCGAGTCGAGGAGGACCGTGACGTCGCCGAGGCGGCGCACGACGACGCCGAGCCCGGCGAAGAACGCGGCACGGACCGCCCGGGACTCCTCGCCGTGGAACGGCCAGCCGGGCTGGAAGCGCAGGACGAGGGCGTCGAAGCGCGGCGCCCGGGTCGCCAGGCGGGCCAGCAGGGCGAGACCGGTGCGCGGCTCGTGGACGTGGGCGGCGGCCAGCTCGCTCTGCGACCAGATCTCGACGTGGTCGCCCATCGCCAGGTGGTCGGCGACGAGCTGGCGCAGCGCCTCGGCGCGGGGGCCGCCGAAGGGCGGAACGGTGCCGAGCACCAGGATGCGGGTCATCGCCGCACCGCCAGGAAGGCGTCGAGGAAGTCCTCCATGGCGTCGAGCACGCGGTCCCAGGTGTAGTTGGCGAGCACGTACTCCCTCCCCCGCTCCGCCAGCACAGCGGCGCTCTCCGGTGCCTCGGCGAGGAAGGCCAGGCACTCGCCGAGCTCGAACTCGTCCCGGTAGACGAGCCCGCCCCCCGACCGCTCGCAGTGCCAGGCGACGACGGCCCCCTGGGCGGTGGCGAGCACCGGGGTGCGGGCGAGCCAGGCCTCCATGACGGTGCGCGAGAAGCTCTCGTTGGCGCTCGGCTGGACGAGCGCGGACGCCGCGGCAAAGGCGCTCGGCAGCTCGTCGGCACCGAGGAAGCCGAGGTCGACCACCCGGTCGGACAGACCACGGGGGACCTCGGCGGCACCCACCCCGACCGTGACGAGGTCGAACGGGAGGTCGTGGTGGACGAGGGCCGAGGCGAAGTCGCCAAGGAGGCGCTGCCACCCCTTGCCCGACTCGCGCCGCCCGGCGTAGAGGACGAAGGGGCGCTCCAGACGGTGGGCGAGGCGGAACCCGACCGGGTCGTATCGCTCGGGTACCTCGACGGCCGCTCCGACGACCCGGTGGGCTGCCGCCAGCGACGGGGCCACCCGGTGGGCCAGCTCGTGCTCGGGCTCGGACAGGAACCAGATCCCGCCCACCGACGACAAGGTGGCCTCGACGATCGGCAGCCAGGCGTACGACTCGTCGTGCAGGCAGGGCATCACGATCGCCTTCCCAGGTGCGGCGAAGGCGCCGTAGATGGTCGACCAGAACAGGTACGGCGACAGGACGACGGCGTCGAAGTCGTCGGCGCGCGCCGACAGGTACTGGTACAGGTCAGGCACCCGCAGCCTGCCGTTGACCCACGCCAGCTCCTCCGCCCGGTCGAGCACGTCGCCGGCCTGCACCCGCAGCTCGAGGCGGGTCGCCTCGAGCTGGGAAGCGGCCGGGACGGTCCGGAAGCGGCGCACGGTGAGCCCGGCGTCCTCGGAGGCCCCCTCGGGCAGCTCGTTGGCCCACGTGTAGTGGCTACGGGCGCAGGTCGTCAGCACCTCGACGAGCATCCCCCGGGATGCGAGCCCGCGGGCGGCCTCGCCCATGACGGCCTCCGACCCGCCCACGATGTCCCGACCGTAGCGGGGCGTCACGAACGCCACCCGCCGCGGCATTCCGCTGCCGGCCACCTCTACCCCTTCCGGTCGACTCGCAGGAGCGTAGCCAATGTGCCTGGCGACGATCGGCCCGGCGCGGGCAGGATGGCCCCAATGGGTCACCGCTCCGCAATCCCGTCGCGCCCGCACCTCCCCCTTCGGGCATCGACCCGCCGCCGCAAGGGACCGCGGCGGTCCTGGGCGGTGTCGGTCGCCCTGTGGACGCTCGTCGCCGGGATGCTCGCCGGAGGCGGCGTGGCGGCGGCCGGCACGACCCCCCGGGCGGCGCTGGCAACCCCCCGGGCGGCGCTGGTCGGCGGCACGACCCCCCGGACGGCAGCGAGGGGACACCAGCTCGGAAGCGGCCCGTTCCCGGCGCCGACCTGGGTCGACACGGTCGGCCCGCTGGCCCTCAGCTCGCCGACCACGGGCGTGCTCGACGGCCAGCCGGTGGTCGCCTTCGGGTCGGAGTCGGGCTACCTGTATGTCGTGAACGCCCGCACCGGCGCCAACCTGCCGGGCTGGCCGCAGCCGGTCGAGCTGGCGCCGGGCGCCCCGAGCGCCATCGAGTCGAGCCCGACCTTCGCCTACCTCGACGGCCCGGATCGGCCGCCGCTGATCGTCGTGGGGGCCGGGTCCACCTACGTGGCGAACCAGCAGGGTGGCCTGGTCGCCTTCCACCCGGACGGGACGGTCGCCTTCGAGTTCCACACCCAGGACGTGTTCAACGAGTGGAAGCCGACCGGGAAGCCGGGCGGGTACGACAACGGGATCATCTCGACCCCGGCTGTGGGCGACGTGACGGGGAGCGGCCAGCTCGACCTGGTGTTCGGGTCGTGGGACCACGAGCTCTACGCCCTCACGGCCGCCGGCAAGCTCGTGCCGGGGTTCCCGGTCAACAACCTCGACACGATCTGGTCGTCGCCGGCCCTCGTCCACCTGCGCGGGGCGGCCGGCACCGAGGACATCATCGTGGGCAGCGACGCCTCGGGCCGGGGCGGGTGCTACGGGGGGTTCCTCACCGACTACACCTACCAGCACGGCGGACCGCACATGGTGTGGCAGCACTGCATGAACCAGACCATCTGGTCGAGCCCGGCCGTCGGCGTCATCGACGCCACCGGCCAGCCGGCGGTGGTCGTCGGCACCGGGTTCGGCGAGCCGCCACCGTACAAGTCGGACAGCTACCACCTGTTCGCCTTCTACGCCGCCACCGGCCAGCCGGTGGCGGGCTGGCCGGTCACCACGTCGGGGCCGTCGTTCGGCTCTCCGGCGATCGGGATGCTGCCGGGAAGCACCACGCCGGCCGTCGTCGACACGTCCTGGTGCACGGCCTGCGCCAGCGGTCCGAACGGGGCCGGCACGTCGGAGGTGTCGGCGTGGGCGAGCGACGGCAAGCTGTTGTGGACCCAGCGACTCGGCGGCGCCGACGACCTGTCGTCACCGGTGCTCGTCGACCTGACCGGAACCGGCGTCAACGACGTGCTCGTCGGCTCGGGCGACGGCATGGTGCCGCTGTCCGGGTCGGATGGCAGCTTCATGTTCGGCACGTCGGCCACCAACGCCATCAACCCGTGCTCCATGCTGAACACCGCCGCCGTCGACGACGTCCCCGGCACCGGCCCGGGAAGCGGCTGGCACGTGTTCGAGGCGTGCGGCGGCCCCCACCAGGTGACCGGGACCGGGACCCTCTACGACTATCCGCTGCCCGCCACCCCGGCGACCCCGCCGCCGTGGCCGTCGTGGCGGGGTGGCGACGCAAACCACGACGGCGTGGCCACCTGGAGCCTGCCAGCCGTCCCGCCACCGACCACGACCACCACCACGGCTCCGATCACGACCGTGCCGACCACCACGGCACCGGCGGCAGGGGCGACGTCCGGTGCGACCAAGAAGGGCGCGGTCGGCCGGCACGCCCGCTGAGGGCAGTGCCGGCGTGCCCGCGACCGGGCGGGGTGCCGGGGCACCCGGCTCACTGGTGGGCCGCCCGAGGACGGCGACGCCGACCCGGCGGGGTGCCGTCAGGCCTTGCCGGGCAGCTTTGAGCGGTCGATCACCTGGTCGATGAACCCGTACTCACGGGCCTCCTCGGCGGTGAACCACCGGTCGCGGTCGGAGTCGGCCTCGATGCGCTCGACCGGCTGGCCGGTGTGCAGGGCGATCCGCTCGGCCATCATCCGCTTCAGGTAGATGATCTGCTCGGCCTGGATGGCGATGTCGGCGGCCTGGCCCTGCATCTGGCCGGACGGCTGGTGCATGAGGATGCGGGAGTGCGGGAGGGCGTAACGCTTGCCCGGCGCCCCGGCACAAAGGAGGAACTGACCCATCGAGGCGGCCAGGCCGACGCAGATGGTCGAGACGTCGCAGCGGACGTACTGCATCGTGTCGTAGATCGCCAGCCCGTCGGTCACCGAGCCACCGGGCGAGTTGATGTAGAGGGCGATGTCCTTGTCCGGCTCCTCGGCCTCCAAGAGGAGGAGCTGGGCGCACACCATGTTGGCCGACGTCTGGTCGACCTGGGTGCCGAGGAAGATGATCCGTTCGCGCAGCAGCCGCTGGAAGAGCTCGCCGCTCTGGTCGGACGGCGCGGACCGGGCGAAGGGCCCGTCCGGGAGGACGAGGTGCTCTGATGCGCTCATGCCCCAAGGCTACAAGCGAACCCGACCCGACCCCGACACCCCGACACCCCGACACCCCGGCACCCCGACGGCGTGACGGCGTGACGGCGGGGGCGGGGCGGCGGCAAGTGCCCGGCGAGCGGTCCCGGAGGTTGCCGTGGGTCGGCGGTACGCTCGACGGCAAGCGGGCGTGGCGAAATTGGCAGACGCGCCGGGTTTAGGTCCCGGTCCCCTCGGGGGTGGAGGTTCGAGTCCTCTCGCCCGCACACCCCGGCTGAGCTGGGCAGCCAGGCTGGGGGGCCGAGCCGCGGTGGCGGCGCGGCGCGCTGCGCCGAGCGGACGGTCGGCGGGCATCGGTCGCTCGCCGGCCCCGACCCTTGACCGCCTCACGAGCCGCCGAGCGCCCGCCGGATCGCCGCTGCCGCCTCGTCGATAGCCCGCCGGCTGGCCGGGATGACGGTGTCCATGGCGAAGAAGCCGTGGATCACGCCGTCGTAGCGTGTGCAGCTGACTGGTACACCAGCCTGGGCCAGGCGCTCCGCGTACGCCTCGCCCTCGTCTCGGAGGGGGTCGTACTCGGCCGTGACGACGTGCGCCGGGGGCAGGCCGGCGAGATCGCCGGCGAACAACGGCGAGGCGTCGGGGTCGCGCCGGAGGCGCTCGTCGGGAACGTAGTGGTCAATGAACCAGCGCATCGAGGCGGCCTCGAGCATGTAGCCCTCGGCGTTGTCGACATAGCTCGGCTGGGCGCAGGTGAGATCGGTCACCGGGTAGACGAGGAGCTGGAAGGCGATCGGCGGTCCGCCACCGTCACGGGCCCGCAGAGCGACGACGGCGGCGAGGTTGCCCCCGGCGCTGTCGCCGCCGACGACCAGCCGGGACGGGTCGGCGCCCAGCTCGTCGGCGTGGGCGTGGGCCCAGCGGGCCGCCGCCAGCGCGTCGTCGACGGCCGCCGGGAAGCGGTGCTCGGGTGCGAGGCGGTAGCCGACGCTCACGACCACGGCGGAGACCTTGGCGGCGAGCTGCTGGCAGACCGGGTCGGCCCCCTCGAGGTCACCGAGCACCCAGCCGCCGCCGTGGAACCACACGAGCAGCGGCAGCGTGTCATCGACCGCCGGGCGGTACACGCGCAGCGGCACCGCACCGTCCGGCCCGGGCGCCATCCGCTCGACCGCCGGCACGGGCGGCTCGGGCGTCGAGGTGAGCGGCGGCCGCCCCTTCGAGAGGTCGCGGGCAGCTGCCGGGGTCAGCTCGTGCAAACGGGGCATCCCTGGGGCGGCGAGCAGGTCGAGGAGCGGGACGACGGCCGGGTCGAGGGGCATTGCCGCAGGCTACTCAGGCACCGTGTGCTCGGCGCCGCCGGCCACCGCCGCCGGCCCGCCGCCGGTAGCAAGCGACGACGAGCCGTCAGCCGTCCTCGGGCGGCCGCCGTCCTTCCTTCCGCTCGGCGCGCCGGCGCTTGTCGGTGAGGCGGCGCTCGCGCGAGGCGAGCGTCGGGCGCGTCGGGCGGCGCACCGGCTCGACGCGCAGCGCCGCCGCCAAGCGTTCGGCGAGGCGCGCACGGGCGAGCTCCCGGTTGCGCAGCTGCGAACGCTCGTCGCTCGCCACCACCCGCACCAGCGGTCCGAGCCGCTCGAGGAGCCGTGCCCGCTGGCGCGGCCCCAGGCTGCGGGCCGCCGCCACGTCGAGGCGGAGCTCCACCCGGGTGTTGGCCGTGTTGGCATGCTGGCCCCCCGGTCCGCCGCTGCCGCTGAAGCGCCACTCGAGGTCGTCGGCGGCGACCACCAGGCTCCTGCTCACGACAAGGTCGTCCGGCGAGCTCGTCACCGTGCTAGCTGGTGAACGCCTCGACGGCCGACACCACCCGGGCGGTGTCGACGGTGAGCACCCCATAGCCGGCGTTGGCCAGCTCGAGCCGGCGGGCCCGGTGCAGGCGCGCCGCCACGGTCTCGCTCTCGGACACCGGGACCACCGGGTCGGCGGCGGTGCCGATCACGACGAGCGCCGGCGCCCGGATCGCGCCGAGACCGGCGGCAACGGCCGGGTCGTGCCACGACGCCGCCACCACCGACGCCTCTTGGCGGATCGCCGCCGTCGTCAGATCGTCGGGCGCGTACGCCCCGAGGCGTGCCACGAGCGCCGAGCGGGCAGCCGCTCCGGTCACCTCCAGCCCGGCCAGCTCGGCCGGCGTCGCCGACGGGCTGCCGAGCAGCCCCTGCGCGGCGGCCGACGGGCGCGGTGCCCCCGGGCCGCCGGCCGTCGGGTCGACGAGCACCAGCCGACCGACCACCCCCGGATGGCGCTCGGCCAGCGACAGGGCGACCTCGGCGCCCATCCCCCACCCGAGCACCGTCGGCGCGCGCAGCCCGAGCGCCGCGACGAGCCCTCCGGCGACGTCCGCCTCGGACTCGACCGAACGTGCCGCCGGGTCGGGTGCCGAGTAGCCGACGCCCGGCGGGTCGAACAGGACCAGCGTGTAGTGCTGTGCCAACGCCTGCACGGCGGCCGGGTCCCACGACGTCGTCGAGGCGTGCTGTGGCGGCACGAGCACCAGGTCGGGACCGCTGCCGAGCTCGTGGTAGGCGATCTGGACCGTCCCAGGCGGGTCCGGCAGGCTCGTGGTCGTGGTCGGCGGCGCGCTCGCGCCGTTGGCAAGCGGCACGACCTGCACCCGCTCCACAGCGCCGTAGCTGGCCATCGGCCCGGGCGTCCCACCCGAGGTGCCGGCGCCCGTGCCGCCGGTGCCGCTCAGGCGGACCGGCCGGGGCAACGTCGTGGTGGTCGTCGTGGTGGTCGTGGTAGACGAGCTCGACGTCGCGGACGACCTCGGCGCGGCGCTCGTCGAGGTCGATGGGCCGCCGGTCGCCGCGGAGGTGCCGCAGGCAGCGGTCACCAGCGCCAGCGCGCCAAGGGCCAGCAACGGCCGGCGGTGCCGGCCCGGAGGGTGGGTCATCGCGGGTCCGCCCCGCTCAGCGATCGCGGCTCAACGACGCCTTGGCGAGGTTGCGGGCGAACGACAGCACGAGGCCGCCGTTGCGGTGGGCGTCGGCCAGGACGTCTGCAAGGGCGCCGACGAAGTGGTCGACCTCCTCCTGCCCGCAGATGAGCGGGGGGAGCAGCTTCACCACGTTCATCCCGTCACCAGCCACCTGGGTGAGGACGCCGTGGCGCTCGAAGAGAGGCGCCACGATCGTCTGGGCGAACAGCCCGCTGTGGGCCATCTCGAGCATCCGGAAGCGGGCGCGCAGCGCCCTCGAGGTCGGCGGCCCGAAGACGAGACCGATCATCAGCCCCTTGCCGCGCACCAGGTGGAACAGCTCGTAGCGTTCGACGAGCGGCGCCAGCGCCTTCTCGAACGCCAGCCCGGTGACCCGAGCCCGGTCGACCAGCTCCTCGTCGTCGATCGTCTTCAGCGTCGCCAGCCCGGCGACCATCGCCAGCTGGTTGTTCTTGAACGTCGACGAGTGCACGACGGCACGCTCCATCGACGAGTAGACGGCGTCCGACACCGACGCAGAGCAGATCATGGCACCGACCGGCACGAACCCACCCGACAGCGCTTTCGAGACCGTCATCACGTCCGGCACGAGCCCGTAGTGCTCGTGCGCCCACAGCCGCCCGGTCCGGCCGAGCCCCGTCTGCACCTCGTCCACCACGAGCAGGGTCCCGAAGGTGCGGCACAGCTGCTGCACGCCGTCCCAGTACTCCTGTGACGCCAGGTGGACACCCTTGCCCTGGATCGGCTCGACGACGAAGGCAGCGACGTCGCGCTGCGACAGCTCCCGCTCGAGCGCCGCCAGGTCCCCGAAGGGGACCGGGTCGAAGCCGGGAAGGAACGGACCGAAGCCCTTGCGGAAGTCCTTCCCCCCGTTCAGCGAAAGCGAGCCGTAGGTGAGGCCATGGAAGGCGTGGTCGCAGTACAGCACCCGCGGCCGCCGGGTGGCTGCACGCGTGAACTTGAGCGCTGCCTCCACCGCCTCGCTGCCCGAGTTCGTGAAGAACACCCGCGCCATCCCCGGGTGGCACCGAGACAGCAGCTCGCTGGCCAGGACCCCCGGGAGGAGCGCCGCGTCCATCTGGACCAGGTTGGGAAGGTCGGCGTCGATCGCCTGGTGCAGCGCCTGCTTCACCGCCGGGTGTGACCGGCCGAGGGCGAACACGCCGAAGCCCGAAAGGAAGTCGAGGTACCGCCGCCCGTCGCGGTCGTACAGGTAGGCGCCCTCGCCCCGCTCGTAGTAACGGTCGAACCCGATCGAGCGCAGGACGCGAACGAGCTGCGGGTTGATGTTCCGCGCGTAGAGCTGGAAGTTCTCGCCACGATGCTGGGCGAGCACCTCCTTCAGATCGAAGCTCAACCCTTCCTCCTCGCGCCCCGCACCGCCAGGCGACGACCGGAGCGGCCCAATCGTAGTGGACCGCTCCGGCCGGCAACGAGCAGTGCGGCACGCAACGCCTGGTCAGCGCCGTGCTCCGGCGGGCGGCCGCCCCGGCGACCCGGCCGATGCGCCGTTGGTCGAGCCCGCCCCCCAGGTCCCGCTACCCGGTGGTCCCCGCGGTCCCGGTGGTCCCCGCGGTCCCGGTGGCTCCCGTGGTCCCGGTGGTCCCGGTGGTCCCGGTGGTCCCGGCGGTGGTGATCGTGCCGCTCGTCGAGATCGTCGCACCGACCGGCGTCCCGAACGTCCCGACGGCCGTCGCCCCGGTCGTCGTCGCCCCGGTGAGCGTCGTGCCTGCGAGGGTGGCGCTGTCGAGGTTGGCGCCGGACAGGTTGGCACCTTGCAGGTTGGCGTCGAGGAGATCGGCGCCGACCAGGTCGGCGTTCGACAGGCTCATACCCGTGCCCACGGCGTCGGAGAGGTTGGCGCCGGACAGGTTGGCCCCGGTCAGGTTGGCGTTCGACAGGGTCGCCCCGACCATCGTCGCCGCCGTGAGGTTGGCGCCGGACAGGTTGGCCCCGGAGAGGCTGGCGCTCGACAGGTTCGCCCCGGCCAGGTTGTCGCTCGCCAGGTTGTCGCCGGTCAGCGTGGCGCTCGAGAGGTTGGCGCCGGCCAGGTTGGCACCGGTCAGCGCCGTCCCGGTCAGGCTGGCCCCCGTCAGGTCGGCCCCGGTCAGGTTGACGCCGGTCAAGCTGTCGCCCGACAGGTTGGCGCCGGCCAGGTTGGCGCTCGCAAGGTCGGCGCTCGGACCGACGAGGTAGCCGTCGACGAGCGACCACCCGGCCGGCAACGAGGTCGGCGAGCCGGTGATCCCGCCGGAGCCGACCCCGGTGAGGGTCGCCCCGGAGAGGTTGACCCCGTTCAGGTCGAGACCGGCCAGGTTGGCGTTCGTCAGATTGGCACCGTTGCCGATCAGGTAGCCGCCGACGAGCGACCAGCCGGGCGGGAGGGCGAGCGGGGTCCCGGTGATGCGCCCGGAGATCACCCCGGACAGGGTGGTGCCGGACAGGTTCGTCCCCTGGAGGTCGAGCCCGGTCAATGCCCCGTCGGTGAGGTTCGCCCCCGACAGGTCGGCGCCGGGGCCGACGAGGTAGCCGTTCACCTCGGCATAGCCAGAGGGAAGCGAGGACGGCTGCCCGACCGTCGCCCCCGAGGCGACGCCGGAGAGCGCCGCGCCGGAGAGGTCGGCGCCCGTCAGGTTGGCGCCGGGGCCGACGAGGTAGCCGCCGACGAGCGACCAGCCCGCGGGCAACGTCGACGGCGCCCCGGTGATCCCGCCCGAGCTGATCCCGGTGAGCGTCGCCCCGGCGAGGTCGGCACCAGCCAGGTCGGCGCCCGAGAGGCTGAGGTTGGTGAAGTTGGCATTCGACAGGTTGGCGCCGGGGCCGACGAGGTAGCCGGCAAGCACCGTCCACCCCGACGGCAGGCTCGCCGGGGTGCCGTCGAGCGTCCCCGAGGCGACCCCGGTCAGCACCGTCGCCGAGAGGCGAGCGCCGGCAAGGGTGGCGCTCGTGAGCGTCGCCCCTTGCAGGGTCGTCCCGCGTGCGCGCAGCTGGCCGAGGAGCGCTCCGGTGAGGTCGCTACCGCTGAGGTCGACGTCGACCAGCAGATCGCCGCGGAGGACGGCCCCGTTGAGGGTGGCGCCCTGGAACGACGTCGCCCGGAGCGTCGCCCCGACGAGCTGTGCGTCGGTCAGCGTGGCGTTCTGCAGCGTTGCCCCACGAAGGTCGGCCTCGTCGAGGTTCGCCCCGGTCAGCACGGCACCGACGAGGTGCGCCCCGGCAAGGTCGGCTCGGGCCAGGTCGACGTGCGCGAGCGAGGCACCGTCGAGGGTGGCCCCCCCGAGGTGGGCCCCCGGACCGACGAGAAAGCCGCTGGCGACCGCAAAGGCGTTCGGCAGGCTCGTCGGGCTCCCGCTGAGTCCGCCTGAGGCGATACCACTCAGGTGGGCACCGGCGAGCGCGGCCCCCGACAGGGTGGCGCCGGTGAGCGACGCAGAGGTGAGGTAGGCACGCCGCAGGTCGGCGCCGCTCAGCGTGGCGCTCGCCAGGGTGGCGCTCGAGAGGTTGGCGCCCGACAGGTCGGCGTCGGTAAGGGTGGCGCTCGAGAGGTCGGCGCCGACGAGGCTCGCCGCGTTCAGCGAGGCGCCCGTCAGGTTCGCGCTCGCCAGCCCGGCCCCTGCGAGGCTGGCCCGGTTGAGGCTGGCGTCGGTCAAGGTGGCGGTCCCGAGGCGAGCCTTGGCTACGTCGGCGCCCGAGAGCCTCGCCGAGGTGAGGTCGGCGCCGTACAGGTCGGCGCCGTACAGGTCGGCTCCCGAGGCGTTCGCCGAGGTGAGGTCGGCGCCGTACAGGTCGGCGCCGGCGAGGTCGGCACGAGCCAGGTCGGCGCCGGCGAGCGACAGGTTGCGCAGGTCGGCCCGCGCCAGGTTCGCCCCGGCGAGATCGGCGCCGGGCCCGACGAGGTGACCGCCGCGCAGCACGAAGCCCGGCGGCAGCCCGGCCGGCCTGCCGTACAAGCCGTCCGAGGCCGTCCCGGCGAGCGTCGCCGAGGCGAGGTTCGCTCCGGCCAGGTCGAGGTCGACCAGGCGCATCCCCGAGAGGCGCACGGCGGACAGGTTGACGCCCGGACCGATCAGGCGGTGGTCGACGAGGCCGACGCCGCGAGGAAGGGTCGCCGGGGTGCCCCGTACCGTCCCGCCGATGCCGTAGAGGTCGGCTTGGCCGAGCGCTGCCCCCGACAGGGTCGCCCCGGTGATCGTGACGTCGACGAGCCGAGCGCGCGAGGCCCGGAGGCCGACGAGGTCCGCCTGCGACAGCGTTGCCCCCGTCAGGTTCGCCCCGGCGAGGTCGGCGGCGGCGAGGTCGGCCCGGGCCAGGTCGGCGCCGGCAAGGTCGGCGCCGGACAGGTCGGCCCCGGCGAGATCGGCCCGGGCGAGGTCGGCGCCGGACAGGTTCGCCCCCGCCAGGTAGGCTCGGGCGAGGTCAGCGGCGGACAGGTGCGCCCCCGACAGGTCGGCCCGGGCGAGGTCGGCGGCGGGGAGCCGTCGACCGGAGAGGTTGCGGCCCGAGAGGTTGCAACCTGCGAGGTCGTGCGCCCTGCCGGCGGTGACGAGGCAGCGGGTCGCCCCTGCCGTTCCTGCCGCTCCTGCAGCCGGTGCCGACAGCTCGGCCAGCGCGACGGCCGTCCCGGCGCCGACGCCCAGCACGAGGACCGCGCGAAGGAGCAGGCGCGCGCGACGCCGGCCGGCGCGGCGGCCTGCGCCCGACGGCGCGTGCTCGTTCGTGCTCGCTCTAGCCACCCGATCCTCCCGTTCCTGCTCTACCCGACCCACCACCGCCGGCGGCGCTGCCGGGCCCACCACCGGCGGACGCGCCGCCGGCGCCGAAGCTGCCGCCGGCAAGCCCGCCACGGGCGGACGACGACACGCCGGCCGCCGTCGCCGAGACCGAGATGGCGCTCACCACGCCCGACGCGCTCGTCGAGCCCTGGACGACGATCCTGTCGCCGCTCTTCAGGGTCGAGACGGTCGCCTTCGCGTCGCGGTCGATCGTGACGCCCGGCGACAGCCTCACCTTGACGATGGTCCCGCTCGAGGTCGTGAGGTAGAGGGTGTCGCCCACCACGGCGGTGAGGGTGCCGGTAGCCGCCGGCGGGGTGAAGCCGCCGAACCCGCCGGTGGCCGTCGAGCCCGTGCGGCCGGCAGCGCCCGCGGCGGCGGATGACCCGGCTCGACCGAGCAGCGCCGCTATGCGCGAAGCAAAGGCGGACGAGCTGCCGCCCGCCGACGAGGTGCCGTCGGCACGCTGCACGGCGGCGCCGCCCCAGAAGGCACCGGCGGCCACGACGAGCGCCAGCAGGACGAGCATCGGGGCGCGCAGCCGCACGCCCGAGCGGTGGGCCTTCGCCGGCCAGGGGTCGTCGCCGTCCACGCTGGCGCTGCCGGCGAGCATCGCCAGCAGGTCCTGGTCGGGCCCTGTCCCGCCGGGGTCGGCGGGCCCGACAGGAGGGACCGGCTCGGTTGGCGAAGTCTCGTAGGGCATCGCCGTGCCTCCTTCGGCCGACGGCTCACTCATAGCGGAGTGCCTCGATCGGTCGCAACGAGGCCGCCCGGTTGGCCGGATAGAACCCGAAGAAGACACCAATGCCGATGGCCACGCCGAAGGCGAGGAAGATCGAGTAGGGGGCGATCGCGGGCTGGACTCCGGTGATCTTGAACTGCGAGCCGACCACGCCGACCACGACGCCGAGGACGGCGCCGATCAGCGAGAGGACCACCGCCTCGATGAGGAACTGGCCGAGGATGGCGCCTTTCGGGGCCCCGATGGCCTTCCGGATGCCGATCTCCCGGGTGCGCTCGGAGACGGACACGAGCATGATGTTCATCACCCCGATGCCACCGACGAGCAGCGAGATGCCGGCGACGGCTGCCAGCAGCGTGGTGAACGTGCTGCTCGTCGACTGGGCCGTCGAGAGCAGCTGGGAGGCGCTCGTGACGGTGAAGGGAAGGTTGGCGACCGTCGTGTTCTCCGAGGTGGCAAGGACCTGCTCGACCTCCGCCTCGGCCGCCGGGATGGCCGCGGACGACTTCGCCTGGACGAGGAGCTGGCTGAAGGTCGACGCCTCGCCCGTCAGCTGGTTCTGCACCGCCGTGTACGGGGCGATCACCACGTTGTCCTGGTTGGTGATGCCGCTCGTCCCCTTGCTGGCGAGGACGCCGACGACCTTGAAGCTGGCCCCGTTGAGCAGGATGGTGGCACCGAGCGGGTCACCGCCGACCCCGAACAGGTCCTGGGCGACCGTCTGCCCGATGAGGACGTCCTGCACCGCGTTCGTCACCTCCTCGCTCGTGAGCGTGCTTCCTGCCTGCACCGTGTAGTCGTCGGCGGCGAGGTAGTGGGGCGTGGTCCCGATGACCGAGACGCTCGACGCCGTGGCCGTCTGGTAGGTGGCCGTCACGCTCGTCGAGATCACCGGCGACGCCGAGACGACGTCAGGGGCGAGACGCCGGTCCTGGATCTGCTGGAGGTCCGACAGGGTGAGGACGACCGGCTTGGTCTGGGTCACCCCCGACGTGGTGCCGAAGCCGAACGAGCCCCGGTTGAAGACGGTCAAGGTGTTGGTGCCGAGCGAGTTGATCTGCGCCTGCACGGCGTTCGACGAGCCGGTGCCGACGGCGATGAGGATGATGACGGCCCCGACGCCGATGAGGACGCCCAACATGGTGAGCGCCGAGCGCAGCTTGTTGGCGTTGAGGCCCCGGAGGGCGATGCGGAGGTTGTCGCCGAGCCTCATGTCGCCGTCACCGCTCCGGTCGGCGGGACGCGCACCGCCACGGTCGGGTCGTAGCCCGGCAGGTGGCGCGGCGGCGGCTGGCCGACCGGCACGACGCGCACGTCCTCCACGATCTCGCCGTCGCGCACCCGAACGATGCGCTTGGCGTACTGGGCGACGTCGTGCTCGTGGGTGATGAGCACGATCGTCCGACCGAGCTGGCTCACCTGGCTGAACAGTGCCATCACGTCCGCCTGGGAGCTGCTGTCGAGGTTCCCCGTCGGCTCGTCGGCCAGCAGCAGCGCCGGGTTCGTCACGAGGGCCCGGGCGATCGCCACCCGCTGCTGCTGGCCCCCCGAAAGCGCCGAGGGGAGGTGCAGCTCACGGCCGGCGAGCCCCACCGCGGCGAGGGCAGCCATCGCCCGGTCCCGCCGCTCGGCGCGGTGCACCCCGGCGTAGACGAGCGGCAGCTCCACGTTGGCGAGCGCCGTCGTTCGGGGGATCAGGTTGAACGCCTGGAAGACGAAGCCGATCTTCCTGCTCCGCACGACCGCCAGGGCCGCCTCGTCGAGGGTGCGGACGTCGACGCCGTCGAGCCAGTAGTAACCGCTCGTCGGCACGTCGAGGCAGCCGATGACGTTCATGAGCGTGGACTTGCCGGACCCGGAGGCACCCATGATCGCCACGAAGTCACCGGGCTCGACGACAAGCGACACCCGGCGCAGCGCGTGCACGACGTTCTCCCCGGCGGCGTAGTCCTTGGCCACGTTCCAGAGGGCGATCACCGGCCGGCGCCGGTCGGGACCGGTCATCCGCCGGCACGGGCACGGAACCCGCCACCACCGCCGCCGAGGAAGGCGCCCCCGCCGCCGAGGAAGCCACCACCGCCACCACCGCCGCCGCCTGCCGCGGAGGTGGCGGCGCCCGCGACGGAGACGCTCGGGAGGACGACCGTCTCACCGGCGGTGAGCCCGCTCAGGATCTGGGTCGTCGAGCTGCCGACGATGCCGACCGTCACCGGCGTGGTCACCTGGCTGGTTCCCCTCAGCACGGTCACGGTGGAGCGCGCTCCCGACGTGGTCACCGCCTGGCTCGGCACCTCGAGCACGTTGCTCGCTGTCTTCGCCACCACGCTCACGTCGGCGGTCATGCCGTCGTGCACCTGGGCCGGCGGGGCGTGCAAGGTGATCGTGACCGGGTACTCGACCACGTTCGAGGACACGGTCGAGGTCGGCGAGATGCTCGTGATGGAGCCGGCGGACGTCACGCTCGTGAGGGCCGGGAAGCTGACCGTGGCCGTCTGGCCGACTGCGAGGTCGCCGATGTCGGCTTCGGGGAAGTCGACGACGATGGCGAGCGAGCGGAAGTCGGCGATCTGTACGATGCCGCTCGACGACCCGCTCCCGCTCCCGCTGCTGCTCGAGCCGGCACCACTCCCGCTGCCGCTCGAGGAGCTGGTCGACGCCGTGGCGAGCGACGTCGAGGACGTGCCCGCGCTCACCGTCTGGCCGACGGCGCCGTTGACGGCCGTCACCGTCCCGCTGATCGGCGCTCGCAGCGTCGTGTCCGCCAGGTTGGTCTCGTCCTGCACGAGCGTCGCCTTGTCCTGGGCGATGGCTGCCTCGTCCTGCGCGATCGTGGCCGCGTCCGGCTGGTTGCTGGCAGCGTTCGCGGCGGTCGTCGACGTCAAGCTCTCCTTCGCCTGCCGCAGCGACTGGGTCGCCCGGCTGACCCCTTGTGCATCCGTCGCGATCAGCTGCTGCTCGCTCACGCACGCGCTCTGCGCAGTGGTGAAGCTGACCGTCGATCCGACCGCCGTCCCTGCCAGGTTGGTGGCGAGGAGCCGGAACACGTACACCGTGTTCGGGCGCAGGCCGGTCACCGAGGCCGAGACCGAGGCGAGGCTCGTCCCGTTCCCGGCGCTGACGACAGCCGTCTCGTGGCCGAAGACGGACGTCGTGCCGTACTCGAAGGCGTAGGAGGTGTCGCCACCCTCCGGGTTCACGGCGCCGGAGAAGGTCGCGGTCGTGGTCCCCGCACTGGCGCTCCCCGTCTCGGCCACCGGGACCACCACCGCCGTGGCGCTGTCGAGCGACGCCGTCGTCCCGCTGCTCCGCAGCGTGGCGCCCGCCGTCGACGCCGTGCCGGCCCCACCGCCTGTCGCCGTAGCGCTACCGGAGCCCGCGCCGGTACCGGCCGAGCCGGCCGTGCCCGCTCCGCCCGGCGACGAGCCGGTTCCCGAGGAGGTTCCCGTCGAGCTCGTTCCGCCCCCGGTCGAGGGCGTCCCGCCGGCGGACGTCCCGCTCGAGCCGTTGGCGCCCGTCGAGCCGGAGCCGGTCGTCGAGCCGGAGCCGGTGCTCGCTGCCCCGGTCGAGCTCGACGTGCTGTTGGTCGCTGCCCCGGTCGAGCTCGACGTGCCGGTGGTCGCTGCCCCGGTCGCTCCGATCGAGGCGGCCGAGGTGGCCGGGCAGCTCGCTGCCTGCAACGAGCGGAGCGTCGCCTGCGCCTCGGCCAGGGTCGTCTGGTCGCTCTGCAACGTCTGCTCGGCGGTCACGACAGCTGCCTCGGACCCGATCAGGTTGGCCGTGTCGGAGGCGGCCGTCGCCGCTGTCGGACCGGCCTCGGCGGTGGCGAGGGTCTGCTGGGCGCCCAGCAACGCCGCGTTCGCCTGCTGCACCGTGTCGGCCGCCTGGGTCGCGTCGATGGCGGCGACGAGCGCGCCCGCCTGCACCTGCTGGCCAACCCTGACACGCAGCGTCCGCAGCGTGCCCGAGACCGGGAAGTTCAGGCTCGACGTCTCGGCGGGCGCCACGTTCCCGGTGGCGGTCTCGAGCAGCTGGACCGTGCCTGTGCCCACGGTGACCGTGCGGGTGGCGCTGGCCGGAGCCGCGCCCGAGCCGAAGATCGAGCTCAGCCCGAAGCCGGCGAGCACGCCGAGGAGCGCCAGCAGCGCCACGTAGAGACCGATCGTTCGCCAACGCCGGCGGCCGGAGCCACCCGCGGGTCGAACGCCCGAGCGGCGGGAGATACGCACGTCCGTGCCCCTTCTTTCCCCGTGACCGATGCCAGCCCGAACGCCCTACGCGCCCGCTGGTGCGCCGAGGCCGATGAACACCGAGGTCGCCTTCTCGCGGCCCTTCGCCTTGGTGCCGGCGACGGCGACCTGCAGCCCGACCTTGACGTCGGCGAAGGCTGCCGTCGTGGCGCCCCGATCCCGGAAGACGGTCGAGGAGCTCACCTCCACCGTCACCGAGCCGGACGCGGTCACGACGACGAAGGTGTGCCGGGCGGCGTCAACCGAGGCGACCCTGCCGAGCACCCCCGGACGGAGCCCGCCCGGGCCACGGAAGCCGCCGAGGATCACCAACTTCGCCTTCTCGACGTCGCCGGACCTCGTACCGACGACAGCGACCTGCGCCCCGACCTTGAGGCTCGAGAAGGTGGCCCTCGTGCGCCCGCGGTCACGGAAGGCGGTCGACGAGAGGACGTCCACGGTCACCGAGCCGGTGGCCGTCCGCAACTCGAACGTGTGCCGGGCGGGATCGACCGAGCGGACCGTGCCGAACACGCCAGGGCGGAAACCGCCATGACCACCGAAGCCGGCACCGGGCGGACCGCCCGGCGCGCCGAGCGGCCCGGGGCCGCCGATGATCACGATCGCCGCCGTGTCGACGGCATTGGCGGCCGACCCGATCACCGCCACGCTCCGTCCGACCTTCACGTCGGCAAAGGTCGGGGAGGCGATGGAGCTGTCCTTGTAGGCGGTCGCCGAGGTCACCTTCACGGTCACCTTCGACCCGCTGGCCGTCCTCACCGTGAAGGCGTGGGCGGCGGCGTCGACGGCGACGACGGTCCCCTGGATGCTCCCGCTCGTCGCCCGCACCACCGAGGCCCCGGCCGTGCCCGTGGCGAGCAGGGCAGGCGCCGGGAGGAGCGCCGCAGCGATCGCCGCGCCGCGCCCGAGGGTCCGCCATGCTGCCGGTCGCCCGGTGTCCGATCCCGCCACCCGTCGCCCTCCTCGTTCCCGTTCGGGAATCCGCCGGCGAGAGCATGCTGCCGGTGGTTGGGAGCGGCCTGTGGATTACCTGGCGAGCAGCGCAGTGTTCCGGGGCGGCTGCGCGGCGCCGCCCCGGGTGAAATGCCCGTTCAGCCGGCGTCGAGGCGCGCCTGGTAGGGGGCGCGCGCTTCGTCCCATCCGGTCACGACGGCCACGAACACGATGAAGGTGAGCACGTGGACCGTCGTGCACCAGATGCAGATGGCGTGGATCACGAACAGCTCGGCGTGGACCAGGTAGAAGACGAAGCCGATCGACACGACCGCCATCGCCAGGCGCAGCGGGGCGATCCAACGGTTGGCCATCCGCCACGCCACCGGCAGACAGAGCGCCAGCATCGGCACGAAGAAGGCGAGCCCGAGCACGGCGACGGGGATGCCGAAGACGTACGACTGCGGGCTCGTCGTCACCTTCTGGCAGTCGATTGCCCCCCCGGTGCTGCCGAGCGGGCAGCTCAGGGCCGATGGGCTGTAGTGGGCGATCGTCATGTAGACCGACACCCCGAGGCCGAAGAGGCAGACGACCGTCGTGAGCAGCGAGCGGGGCGTCCATCCGGCCCACACGCCGGCGATCCCCCGGGCGTCGCCGGCGGCCGGGCCGCCGTCGACCTTCTGGGATGCCTGCACCGAGGGGCGTGACGTGGCCGGGACGGGCCTCGCCGGGGCGCGCCGCGACACGGCTACGCGACCGGCTTCGCCTGGGCGATCGCCTTGGCGGCCGCCTTCACGCCCGGCGACGAGCACACCGCCGCCGGCTTGTTGCCGGTCAGCGAGCAGATGCCCGCCGACAGGTAGTTGGCCTGGGCGACGAACAGGGCGCCGTGCACGTACTGACCGGTCGCCGTCGTCGGGTTGCGGATGCCCTGGGCGATGGCCAGGCGGCCGGGACCGCCGTTGTGGAGCGGACCACCGGCCGGCCACAGCGACGAGAAGGCAGCAGGGTCACCGGCCGACACGTACTTGTTGCCGAGGTCGAGGAACGGGATGCCGGCCGAGCCGCTGGCGTTGAACGGCGCCGCGGCAGCCCCGGTGGTCTCGCTGCCGTCGTACTTCGTGTACAGCTTCGTCGCCCAGCCCGGGATGGTCTCGAGCGGCGCCGGGGTCGGCTCCTGGCGGTCGAGGCTCTCGTAGGACTGGAACGTCAGGTACGGGCTCGAGTAGGCCGACCGGTAGAAGGTGAACGTCGGCACGTTGCCGTCCGAGCTGCCCGAGGTCGTCTGGTGCAGGTGCGACCACGTCCCGAACCGGGACAGCGCGGCCACCATGGCGTAGCGCATCATGGCGCAGTACGGGCAGTATTCGGCGCCCTCGTAGAGGAACAGCGGCTTGCCCCCCCTGGTGAGGGCCGGCTGGCCCTTCGTCACAGTGAACGGCACCGGCTGGCCCGCGGTGCCGATCGAGTTGTAGACCGACGTCGGGATGGTCGTGACGGCGTCGACGTACGCCGCCGAGGCCAGCGCCGGGTCCTGGCCGGTGGCCACCCCGTTGGCCGAGGTGCTCGTCTTGGGCTTGGACGACCCGCTCAGGGTGACGGCCACGAGCACCACGGCGACGATCACGACGGCGGCGACGGCGATCCAGCCGATCCGCTTCGAGCTGCTCGAGCGCCGCGCCCGGTCGGCCCGCCGCTGCGCTCCGGCCGAACGCGCCGGCGGTGGCGCCTGGTTGCCGAGGCGGCGCGGCCCCTGACCCGACGTCGCCCCCCGTGCGGCGGCTCGCTGGGGGGACTGCTTCCTGTTCGACGCCATTCGCTCGCTCTCTCCTCGGCGCCGGCGGCAGGCTGCTCGGAGCGACCTCGGTGCTCCGGCGCCTCGGCCACGCGGCTGTGGTTCTCCGGCGGAAGTGTAGTTGGCCCCGCCTGAGCGTTCGCTGAGCCTGCTCGCCGGCCGTCACCCGCCCGGAGCGGGCGGCCGGTCAGACGTCGCCGGTGCAGAACGGGGCGTCCTCGGTCGCCAGCAGGGCCGTCGCCAGCGAGCGGGCACCCGGTCGCTGCTCCTGCACCCGGCCGGCCCGACAGAGCGAGCCGAGCGAGGTGCCGCCGAGGTAGGCGGCCGCAAGTGCGGCGCCGTCGAGGACCAGGTCGGCGGGAGCCGTCGTCGGGGCGACGGTCGCCGAGCCGGCCCCATCCGACGCGAGGAGCAGCCGGGAGGGTGGATCCGACTCCGTGCGCACCTCGAGGATGAGGCGTCCCGGCGCACCGTACCGGCGGGCGGCGAGGGCGACGGCAGGGTCGAGCAGGCACAGCCACAGGTGGTCCTCGACGGCCACCGTCTCGAGGGCGCGCGGATCCTCCAGCCGGTGGCGCAGCGCCTCGTCGACCGGCCGCTCGCCGGTGACGAGCAGCCGGACGAGGTCGGTGGCGAGCAGGTGGTCCCACAGGGCGGCCTCGGCGGACGCTGCGACGGCGACCAGCTCGACCAGCTCGACCTGACGCCCCGGCCGTCCGCCCGGGCGTGGGCCGACGTCGTAGACGGCGTAGCCGTCGAGCCGGCCGGACCGCTCGTAGGCGGCCACGAACCGGGCGGCGCCGGCCGGGCCGGTGGGCTCGAGGAGGGTGGCGAACGCCCCGGCGGCGCGATCCACCTCTCCCGGCCGCAGGCGGCGCGCCGCGTCGAAGACGGCGGGCAGCGCCGACGCCGCCTCGTTCGGGCGCAGCAGGTGCACCCGGCCCGCCGGTGCCGGTCCCGGTCGCAGCCGGACCCGCGCGAGGTCCAGCTGGTAACGGGCGGCCGAGCAGGCCGGGGCGAAGCCGAACCGGCCGTAGATGCCGGCCTCGCTGGCGAACAGCACCGCCCCGGCCCGGCCGTCGGCGACGGCCTCGGCCCGCAGCGCCCCGACGAGCGCCCGCAGCACCCCTCGCCGTCGCGCCGTCGGGGCGACCGCCACCTCGCTCCACCCGGCCACCCGGAGCAATGCCGGGCCGGGAACCGTCAGCTCGACGTCGTCGATGGCGGCAAGCCCGACGAGCTCGCCGTCACCGGTGACGGCGCAGCGCACGTCACCGCCGTCGAAGCGCTCCAGCAGCCGGTCCCGCGCCGCCTCGCCGTAGCGCACCCCGTAGGCGGCCTCCGAGCAGGCCAGCACCGCCTCTCGCTCGTGCGGCTCGGGAGGCCGGACGGCCAGGTCGAGCCGGGGCCCGGGCGAACCGCCGGGGACGGTGCTCCTACGTGCCGTCGCCGGACGCCTCCTTGCCACCGGCGAGCTGCCGGCGGATCCGCGCCACGACCTCCTCGGACCGGTTGGCGTCGCTGCCCTGGGTACGCAGCAGGTCTCGCCGGTCTGCCTCCGACTCGTCCTCGGCCCCGGCCTCGGCAGCCGCCATGCGGGCCTCGATCCCCTCGGCCACGATCCGCTCGGCCTCGGCGACGAGGGCGTCCACCATCTCACCCTCCGGCACGACCCGGACGATCTTGCCCTTGATGAACAGATGGCCCTTGTGGCGACCGGCGGCGATGCCGAGGTCCGCCTCGCGCGCCTCCCCCGGTCCGTTCACCACGCAGCCCATCACGGCAACCTGGAGCGGGATCTTGCGCTCCTCGAGGGCCTCCTGGGCCTGCTTGGCGACGGTGATCACGTCGATCTCCGCCCGCCCGCACGACGGGCAGGCGATCAGGTCGAGACCCTTGCGCTCGCGCAGCCCGAGCGCCTCCAGCAGCTGGCGACCGGCACGAGCCTCCTCGACCGGGTCGGCCGTGAGCGAGTAGCGGATCGTGTCGCCGATCCCCTCGGCGAGCAGGGTGGCGATGCCGGCGGTCGCCTTGAGCAGGCCGGCCGGCGGCGGGCCGGCCTCGGTGACACCGAGGTGGAGCGGACAGTCGAACGTCTCCGAGGCGAGCCGGTACGACTCGATCATGAGCGGCACGTTCGACGCCTTGACCGAGATCTTGACGTCGTGGAAGTCGACCTCGGCGAAGTACGCCAGCTCCTGCCGGGCCGACTCGACGAGCGCCTCGGGGGTGGCCCCGCCGAAGCGCTTGGCGATCTCCGGGTGGAGCGACCCGGCGTTGACGCCGATCCGGATCGGCACGCCCCGGTCACGCGCCTCGGAGGCGACCAGCTTGATCTCCGCCGGCTTGCGCAGGTTGCCCGGGTTGAGCCGCAGCCCGTGCACCCCGGCCTCGAGGGCGGCGAGCGCCATCTCGACGTGGAAGTGGATGTCGGCCACGATCGGGACGGGCGAGCGCGGCACGATGCGCGCCAGCCCCTCGGCCGCCTCGACCTCGTTGCAGGTGCACCGGACGATGTCGGCCCCGGCTGCGGCGAGGGCGTAGATCTGCTGGAGGGTCCCGTCCACGTTGGCCGTCTTCGTCGTGGTCATCGACTGGACGCTCACCGGGGCGCCGTCGCCGACCGGGACGTTGCCGAGCATGATCCGGCGCGTCGCCTTGCGCGCCGTGGACAGTGCGGCGGCTCTCGCCATGACCTTCCTTCCCGGCGCCGCCATGCGGCGGCGCCTGCGCTCCTCCCCCAGCCTAGAGCTGGGTCAACCGCCTCCGAGGCTCGGCGGCTGGACGATGTTCATGTAGAGGGCGCCGATCCCGAACAGCACCATGAAGGCGAGGAACAGGTAGGCCACCGGCATCAGCTTGGCGACGTCGGCGTGGTACGCCCGGCCGCGCCGCGACCGGACCCGCTCGTAGACGGCGATCACCACGTGCCCCCCGTCGAGCGGCAGCATGGGGAACAGGTTGACCATGCCCACGAAGACGTTGATGGCGACGAGGATGTACAGCAGCTCCGACACGTTCTGGCTGGCCGCCTGGGCCCCGATCTGGACGGCGCCGACGATCGAGAGCACCTGGCCGCCGGACGAGCCCGATCCGGAGGCGGTGCCGGAAGCGGTCGAGGTGCGGCCGGCGTGCAGCACGTCGTGGGCGAACGACCCGAGACCGTGCAGCGAGAAGATCCGGGCGATCCCTTGGCCGGTCTGGGCCGTGACCGACCCGAGCATCGAGCCGGCCCGGGCGACCGCCGAGGCGGGGTTGACGGTCCCCTGGACGTTGAGGACGTCGAGGCCGACCCCGATGATCCCGTCGCGCGCCTTGTGCACCGTGCTCGCCGGCTCGAGCACCCCGTCGTGGCGGAGCTGCTCCCGGTGGCCGTCGACCGGACGGAGCCGGAACGTGCGATTCGCGCTCCCCCGGCGGACGACCAGGGTGATCTGGTGCCCCTGGTGCGCCTGGATGAAGTCGATGAACTGCTGGACCTGGCCGTAGTGGTGGCCGTCGACCGACACGAGCACGTCACCGGGCCGCAGCCCGGCCCGCAGCGCCGGGCTCGCACCGCTGGCGAAGCGGGCGACGCTGGCCACGACGCCCTGGGTCGCGCCCGTCGGCCAGCCAGAGAATGCGAACATCGCCCAGAGCAGCAGGAATGCCATGACGAAGTGCATGAACGACCCGGCGACCGCCACGGCGAGCCGTCGCGGGAAGGTGGCCTGACGGTAGCTGCGCGGCTCGTCGGCCGGATCGACCGCCTCGGCGTTGGTCATGCCGACGATCCGCACGTAGCCGCCGGCCGGGATGGCCTTCACCCCGTACTCGGTCTCGCCCCTTCGCACCGACCAGAGGCGCGGGCCGAACCCGAGGAAGTACTCGGTGACCTTCATCCCCGAGAGCTTGGCGGCGGTGAAGTGGCCGAGCTCGTGGACCATCACCATGACGACGAGCGCCAGGATGACCACCAGCACGGGCAGCCCGTGCAGCACCGCTGCCAGGACGACCCCGGCGGCGACGACGGCAACCAGGCGGACGAAGGCGGCGCGCTGCGACCCCACGCCGCCCGGCGGCCGGCGCGCGCCGGGCTGGCCGTCCCCGCCGGGCGCCGTGGCGTCCGGCGCCGCCATGCGAGGAGCGCTCACCGCCCCGATCTTGCCTCGACCGCCGCCTCGGCCACCGCGCGCGCAGCGCGATCGGCCTCGAGGACGTCGTCGACCTCGGCGAGCAGGCTCGGTCGGTGCTCGTCGAGCACCTCCTCCACCACCTCGGCGATCTGGAGCCAACGCAGCCGCTTGTCCAGGAAGGCAGCGACGGCAACCTCGTTGGCGGCGTTCAGCCACGCCGGGGCGCTCCCACCGAGTCGTGAGGCCTCGTAGGCGAGCGACAGGCAGCGGAACGTCGCCGGGTCCGGCGGCTCGAAGTCGAGGCGGCCGAGACGGGCCCAGTCGATCGAGCCGAACGGCTCGTCGAGGCGCGCCGGGTACGACAGGGCGTAGCCGATCGGCAACCGCATGTCGGGCAGCGACAGCTGGGCCATCGTGGCCCCGTCCCGGAACTCGACCATCGAGTGGACGATCGACTGTGGATGGACGACCACCTCGATGCGCTCCAGCGGCACGCCGAACAGCTCGCGCGCCTCGATGACCTCGAGCCCCTTGTTCATGAGCGTCGACGAGTCGACGGTGATCTTCGGCCCCATCGTCCAGGTCGGGTGGGCCAGGGCGTCGGCGAGCTCCACCTGCTCGAGCTCGGCCCGGGTCCGTCCGCGAAACGGGCCGCCGCTCGCCGTCACGACCAGCCGTCGGACCGACGGGTCGGCCTGCGGGCCCTGGGCGAGGTCGGGGGCAGCCTCGAGGGCGGCGTGGCGGGCCGGTCCGAGGCACTGGTGGATGGCGCAGTGCTCCGAGTCGACCGGGACGATCTCCGCACCGGGCGTCGCCCTCGCCGCCTGCACCACGGGTGCCCCGGCGATCAGCGACTCCTTGTTGGCGAGCGCCAGCCGCCGTCCCGACCGAAGTGCCGACACCGTCACCGGCAGGCCGGCGAAGCCCACCACGGCGTTCAGCACCACGTCGCCCGCCTCGCCGAGCGCCACGAGCGCCGAGGGGCCGGCCAGCAGCTCGATGCCCTTCGGCAGTCGGCCGGCGAGCGCCGACGCCGCCTGCTCGTCCCCGACCGCAACCACCTCGGGGCGCAGCTCGACCGCCTGGGCGAGGAGTGCCTCGACGGAACGGTTGGCCCCGAGCGCGACGACCTCGAGGTCGCCACCCGAGCGGCGCACCACGTCGATCGCCTGCGTGCCGATCGACCCCGTCGAGCCGGCCAGGCTCACGCGGCGTGGGCGGTGGGATCCTCCGGGCGTCGTCACGAGGGATGTGCCACCCGGAACAGGAAGTAGGCCGCCGGCAGCACGAACAGCATGGCGTCGATCCGGTCGAAGAAGCCGCCATGGGCCGGCAACACCCGTCCCATGTCCTTCACCCCGAGGTCCCGCTTGACGAGCGACTCGGTGAGGTCACCGAGCGGGGCCAGCACCGACACGAGCGCCGCCAGCCCGACCGCCGTGCCGGTGGCGATCGGGTGGAGGTGGGCGATGCCGAACGACGCCACGAACGTGAGGGCCGTCCCGCCGGCGAACCCCTCCCAGGTCTTGTTCGGGCTCACCGTCGGCAGCACCTTGTGCCGGCCGAGCGTCGCACCGGCGGCGTACGACCCGACGTCGTGGGCCGCCGTCAGCACGAGGGCGGCGAACACGAAGGCGACCCCGTGGCGGTGCGGGAAGTGGGCAGGTGCCAGCAACAGGCCGGCGAAGGCGGCCAGCACGCCGACCCACACCAGCACGAGCAGCGTCGCTGCCAGGTCCGCCGCCGGCGACGCCGGTGGGCGCGCCGCCGACGGAAGCTCCGTCGCCTGCGCCAGGAACCAGATCGCTGCGATCACCACGCAGCACGCCAGCACCACCGGCACGGCGATCGGACCACGCAGGTACGCCCCGATGATCAGTGCCGGCACGCCGAGCAGGCCGACGAGGCTCGCCGGGCGGCGGCCGGACCGCCGCAGGGTGCTATAGGCCTCGCCGGCAGCCAGCGTCGACACGACGGCGACCAGCGCCAGCGCCGGAACCGAGCCGGCCACGAACGCCGCCACGGCGATCCCGCCGGCGACGAGGCCGGTCGCGGTCGCCACCAACGGGTTGCGTCGCCCCCCCGCCCGGCCCCGCTCGCGCCGCTCGACGGCCGGACCAGCCGCTGCGGCCGGCGCGGACGGTGACGGCGGCACCGAGGCGGCTGCCGCGTCGGGATCCGCACGCGGTGGTGCCGGCTCGGCGGCGCGAAACCGTGGTGGCGGCGATGCCGGCTCGGCGGGGCGCGACGGGCGGGCGGACGACCGCGCCGTGTCGCCGGCGGCGAAGGCGGCCCAGGCCTCGTCACCGGCCACCCCGTCGTCGGAGGCGGGCGGCCTCGCCTCGACGCCGGTCGGCGCCGGTGACCCCCCGGCCAAGGTGCCCGCGCCGGAGGCGACCGCAGGGGGCGCGGCGTGCGGCCGCTGCACCGGCCGCCGGGGATCGTCATCGAGCTCGTGGAACTCGATCGGACCCTCGAGCAGGCCCGCCTCGGCCGTGCGGCCGGCGACCCCCGTCGTCTCCTCCGCCGCCTCGTCGAAGGCGCCGAAGCCGAGGTCATCGTCCCAGTCGGCGGCCTGCTCCCGCCAGGTCGGACCACGGGTCTTCGCCCAGGGCGACAGCTCGGCGGCCTCGCCGGCGGCGTCGAGGAGGACGCTCGGAACCTGCCCCGTCGGCGGGTCGGCCCAGTCGGGAAGCTCGGGTATGAGCAGCGCGGACGGGCGGACAGGCTCCTCGGGCACCGTCACCGGCCCGTCTCCCACCGACGGGTCGCCCGGCATCGCGCCAGCGGGCGGCTCGGCCCAGCCGGCCGCCACGGCCGCCTCGACGGCGGCGATGCGGAGCTGGTCGGTCGACGTCGGTGGACCGCCGTGCCCGTGGGTGCCCGGCCGGCGGGCGTCGCCGCCGGAGATGTCGTCTGCCTGGTCCACCTGATTCATCCTCCCGATCCCGCGACCCGCGCGGGTCCGGCGCCGCCCGACGGCTGGCTCAGACCTCGAGCAGCTCCTGCTCCTTGTGAGCGAGCAGCCCGTCGAGCTCCACGACGAGCTCGTGGGTCAGCTTCTCGAGCTCCTTCTCCGCCCATTCGAGATCATCGGAGGAGATCTCGCCAGCGTGCTCGAGCTGCTCGAGCTCGTGCCGGGTCGCCCGGCGCACCGCCCGAACGGCGATCCGGCCGTCCTCGGCCCGCTGCTTGGTCACCTTGACCAGCTCCTTGCGGCGCTCCTCGGTCAGCTGCGGGAACACGAGCCGGATGACGCTACCGTCGTTCGACGGGTTGATCCCGAGGTCCGACAGCTGGATCGCCTTCTCGATCGCCTTCATCGACCCCTTGTCGTAGGGGTGGAGGACGAGGACGCGCGCTTCGGCCACCGTCACCCCGGCGAGCTGCTGGAGGGGCACCTCGGCGCCGAAGTAGTCGACCTTCAGCTTCTCGACGAGCGCCGGGGCCGCCCGGCCCGTCCGGATGCTGGCGAACTCCCCCTTGGCGTGCTCGAGTGCCCGGCGCATCTTCTCGCGGGCGTCCTCGAGGGCCACCTCGATCAACGACGCATCGGTCATCGGATCAGCGTACCGATCGGCTCGCCCCCGAGGGCGCTGCGGATGTTGCCGGGGGCCATCAGGTCGAACACGAGGATCGGCAGGGCGTTGTCCTTGCAGAACGTGATTGCGGTGAGATCCATCACCCGCAGACCCCGTGCCAGCACCTCGTCGAAGCTGATGTCGTCGAAGCGGGTGGCGTCCGGCGAGCGGCGCGGATCGGCGCTGTAGACCCCGTCCACCCCGGAGTGGGTCCCCTTCAGGATGACCTCGGCCTCGATCTCGGCCGCCCGGAGCGCTGCCGGCGTGTCCGTCGTGAAGTACGGGTTGCCCATGCCGGCGGCGAAGATGACGACGCGGCCCTTCTCCAGGTGGCGGATGGCGCGGCGGCGGATGTACGGCTCGCACACCTCTTGCATGGCGATCGCCGACAGCACCCGGGTGGGCTGCCCCTCGCGCTCGATGGCGTCCTGGAGCGCCAGGGCGTTGATCACCGTGCCGAGCATGCCCATCGTGTCCGACGTGGCCCGGTCGATGCCGCCGCCCGCCCCGGTCGTGCCACGCCAGATGTTGCCGCCGCCGATCATCACGGCGAGCTCGACGCCGAGCTCGAAGCGGCACTGTGCGATCTCGTGGGCGATCCGCCGCACGGTGGCCGCGTCGATCGTCTCGTCGGACGACGCCGAGGCGAGCGCCTCACCCGACAGCTTGAGCACAGCCCGGGACCACCGGGGTGCCGCGGCGCCTCCGGGGGCGGCGACCCCGGCCCCCTCGCTCGCCTCGGGGCCGGTGGTCGTCACGCTCCGATGAGGACCTGAGCGAAGCGCCGGAGCTCGGCCGAGCCGAGCACCTGGGTGATCGTGCGCTTCTCGTCCTTGGCGAACGGCTGCTCGAGCAGCACCCGCTCCTTGAACCATCCGTTCATGCGGCCCTCGACGATCTTCTCGAGCTGCGCCTCGGGCTTGCCCTCGTTGCGCGCCATCGCCTCGACGGTCGTCTGCTCGCCGGTGACCAGGTCCTCCGGCACGTCCTCCCGCCGGAGGTACTCGGGCCGGGCGAAGGCGATGTGAACGGCGATGTCGTGGGCCAGCTCGGCGCTTCCGCCCGCCAGCTCGACCAGCACGCCGTTCACCCCACGGCCGTTCTGGACATGGAGGTAGCTCTCGAGCACCCCTCCTTCGGCCGCCTCGAAGCGCACGCGCTTGCCGACGGCGATGTTCTCCTTGAGGGTCACCTTGAGCTGGTCGATCTCGTCGGTCACCGCCTCCACGGCCGCCTCGCCCTCGCGGGCGAGGCCATCGGCGAGGGTGTCGACGAGGCGGACGAAGTCGGCCGACTTCGCCACGAAGTCGGTCTCGCACTCGAGCGCCACGATGGCGCCGAGGCGCCCCTCGCCGGTCACCACCACCGAGATGGCACCCTCGCTTCGCTCGCGGTCGCTGCGCTTGCTGGCTCCCGCCAGTCCCTGCTCGCGCAGCCACTGCATCGCCCGTTCGGCATCGCCGTCGTTCTCGACGAGCGCACGCCGGGCGTCGAGGATCCCGGCACCCGTCGCCTGGCGCAGCGCCTGGACGTCCTTCGCGGTCACGTTCGCCATCTGGCTCAGGCCTCCACCTGCGGGCTCGTCGATTCGTTGGGGCTCTCCGTGTCCGTCGGCACGGTGTCCGTCGGCACGGTGTCCGTCGGCACGGTGTCCGTCGGCACGGTGTCCGTCGGCACGGTGTCCGTCGGCACGGTGTCCGTCGGCACGGTGTCCGTCGGCACGGTGTCCGTCGGCACGGTGTCCGTCGGGGCCGTGGCCACCGGGGCGACGGCGTCCTCGCTCGCTGCCGCGGGCGCCGCCGGGGCCGGGGCAGCAGGTGCCGCCGGGGCCGGGGCCGGGGCAGCAGTGGGGCTGTCGCCACCCTGCAGCCGGGCGGACGCCCGCTGGGAGTACATGTAGCGACCCTCGTTCACGGCGTCGGCGATGACGCGGCACATCAGTCGACCGGACCGGATGGCGTCGTCGTTGCCCGGGATCACGAAGTCGATGACGTCCGGGTCGCAGTTGGTGTCGACGACGGCGACTGAGGGGAGGCCGAGCTTGCGCGCCTCGGTGACGGCGATGTGCTCCTTCTTCGTGTCGATCACGAAGATCGCGTCCGGCAGCTTGCTGAGCCGCCGGATGCCGCCGAGGTTGCGCTGCAGCTTCTCGAGCTCGCGGCTCAGCAGCAGCGCTTCCTTCTTCGGCATGGCGTCGAACTCGCCGCTCGAGCGGGACTCCTCGAGCTGTGCGAGCTTGCGGACGCGGCCCGCGATCGTCTCGAAGTTGGTCAGCATGCCGCCCAGCCAGCGCTCGTTCACGTACGGCATCCCGCAGGCCGACGCGAACTCGGCGACCGGGTCCTGGGACTGCTTCTTCGTCCCGACGAACAGGATCGTGCCGCCGCCGGCCACGAGGTCACGCACGAACCGGTGGGCGACCTCGATCCGGGACAGCGTCTGGTGCAGGTCGATGATGTAGATGCCGTTGCGCTCGCCATACAGGAACCGCTTCATCTTCGGGTTCCACCGGCGCGTCTGGTGCCCGAAGTGGACACCGGCATCGAGCAGCTGCTTCATCGTGACGACGGCCATGCGTCGATCCTCCCAACGGTTGGCGTGGATCCGGGCGCTGCGCCCTCGCGGGCGACCGTGGGTGCGTCCGGACAGGACAGTACGAGGGGCCCGGGCGGGCCCGACATGAGGATAGCGGGTCAGGCGCGGGGGTGCGCACGGCGGTACACCCCGACGAGCCGCTCGCGCGACACGTGGGTGTACACCTGGGTCGTGCGCAGCGAGGCGTGCCCGAGCAGCTCCTGGACCGCCCGAAGGTCCGCCCCGTTGTCGAGGAGGTGCGTGGCGAAGCTGTGGCGCAGCGCATGTGGGTGGGTCGGCACCGGGGAACGGCGGTCGAGGATCCGGCGGACGTCGCGAGGCCCGAGACGGCTGCCGCGGGCGTTCACGAACAGGGCCGCCGGTGGGGTCTGCTCGGTGGCGAGCACCGGACGACCGGCCTCGAGCCAGGCGCCGAGCGCCTCGACGCACGGGCGGCTCATCGGGACGAGCCGCTGCTTGCCCCCCTTGCCCCACACGACGACCCGACCGGCCGACCGGTCGACGGCGTCGAGGTCGAGCCCGCAGCACTCGCTCACCCGCAGGCCCGACCCGTACAGCAGCTCGAGCACGGCGTCGTCACGGAGCCGGCGTGCGGCGGCGACCCGGGCGTCGCCGGCAGCGACCGCCGGTGCCGGTGGCGGCTCGAGCAGGGCATCCAGCTCACGCGCCGACAGCACGTCGGGCAGACGACCGCCACCGCCCGCAGCGGTCAGCCGGCGCGCCGGGTCGTCCTCGACGAGACCCCGGCGGCGGCACCAGGCGAAGTACCGGCGCAGGGCGGCCGCCTTGCGGGCGACGGTGGTGCGCGCCATGCCCCGCGTCGCCAGGTAGGCCAGGTAGCGGCGGAGCAGCAGCCGGTCGACCTCGGCCGGACCGGTGACGCCCGCTCTGGCGGCCCACACGACGAAGGCCTCGATGTCGGTTCGGTAGGCGCGCACCGTCGCCTCCGCCGCTCCGGACAGCGAGCGGGCGAACGACGCGACCGCCCAGCTCATGGCGGTATCCTACGCCCCGGGCCGCCCGGTCCGAGCGGACCGGCAGCGGAGCGGCCGGGCGCGCGTCGCCACGTCGAGTCGTGGGGGAGGATGGAGCAATGGCGAGTCACATCCTCCTCGTGGAGGACGACGAGCGGATCCGGACCTCGATGCGCCTGGCGCTCGAGGACGAGGGGTACGACGTCGCCGAGGCCGGCAGCGGCGAGGAGGCCCTCGAGCTGTATGCCCAGACGTCGGCCCACTCCCCCTTCGACCTGCTGATCGTCGACATCATGCTGCCGGGCATGGACGGCTTCGCCTGCTGCCGGGAGCTCCGCCGGCAGAGCTCCGTGCCGATCATCATGGTGACCGCCCGCACCGACACGCACGACGTCGTGGCCGGCCTCGAGGCCGGCGCCGACGACTACGTCACGAAGCCGTTCGAGCCGAAGGAGCTGGCGGCGCGCATCCGGGCCCTGCTGCGCCGCGCCCGGGCTGCCGACGCCGGCGGTGCCGCCCTCGTGTTCGGCGACCTCGAGATCCAGCCGGACGCCGGCGTTGTCCGGCTGTCGGGCGACGAGGTGCACCTGACGCGCACCGAGTTCCTCCTGCTGTGCGAGCTCGCAGCCAACGCCGGCAAGGTGCTGTCACGCGAGCAGCTGCTCGAGCGGGTCTGGAGCTACGACTACTTCGGTGACGGCCGCCTGGTCGACGTCCACGTCCGGCGGCTGCGCACCAAGGTCGAGCCGGACCCGGCCAATCCCCGCCACGTGCTCACCGTCCGCGGCCTCGGGTACAAGCTGGCCCCCTAGTGCGCGGCCGCCCGGGGGAGCCGTTCGAGCCGGCCGGACGACACCGCCTGTTCCGGCTCGGGCTGCGGGCCCGGATCACCCTTTCGTTCGCCTTCGGCGCCCTCGTCCTATCGAGCGCCCTCGCCTCGATCACCTACTTCACCACCCGACGCCAGATCCTCGGCCAGGAAGCCTCGACGCTGCAGCGGGAGGCCTACGACAACGCCGCCATCCTCTACTCCGACCTCCAGACCATGGCGCCAGTCGACGCCCTCGACCAGATCGACCTGTCTGCCAGCCCACCGGCGCCCGCCTCGGCCGGATCGCTGTGGGGGCTGTCCCACGCCTCGTGGTCCCTCTACTACCAGCCGGCCGCCACCGGGTTCCCCGTCGAGCCCAACCCGGCCGTCGGTGAGCGTCACTGGCCGACGAGCGTGCTCGCCATCGCCCGGTCCGGGTCGCCGGCGACCCAGTACGCCGAGTTCTACGGCACGCCGCACTTCTTCGTGGCCGTCCCGATGCCGGCCCTCAAGGCGATCTTCGTCGAGACCTTCCCGCTCGACCAGACCGAGCGGACGCTCCAGATCATCTTCGCCTCGCTCGTCGTGGCCGGGGCCGTCACGACGCTCGCCGGGGCCGTCCTCGGCAGGTGGGCGGCCGGGCGCGCCCTCCGGCCGCTGCGCGAGGTGTCCCAGGCGGCCCTTGCCATCGCGAGTGGCCGGCTCGGCACCCGCCTCGAGACCGCCGACGTGCGTGACCTTGCCATCCTCGCCTCCTCCTTCAACCGGATGGCCGACCGGCTCCAGCAGCGCATCGAGCGAGACGCCCGGTTCGCCTCGGACGTCAGCCACGAGCTGCGTTCACCGCTGCAGACCCTCGCCAACTCGCTGTCGGTCATCGAGGCGCGCCGCGACGAGCTGCCCGAGCGCTCCCGCCAAGCGCTCGAGCTGGTCAGCGCAGAGGTGCGCCGGTTCCAGCGGATGGTGGGCGAGCTGCTCGAGATCTCACGCTTCGATGCCGGCTCCGCCGACTTCGAGGCCAGCCGGGTCGCCGTCGGCGAGCTCGTCCGCCGGGCGGTCGCCGCCGCCGGCGGCGCCGCCGTGCCCGTCGTGGTCGACCCGGCCGCCGAGCAGCAGGCCGTGGTGGTCGACAAGCGGCGCATCGAGCGCGTGGTCACCAACCTGCTCGAGAATGCCGACCACTACGCCGGCGGCGCCACCCGCGTCCTCGTCGACGGCCGGGACGATGCCGTCCGCATCGCCGTCGAGGACGCCGGACCGGGCATCCCGCCCGGCGAGCGCGAGCGCGTGTTCGAGCGGTTCGCCCGCGGCAGCATCGCCGCCGGCCGCCGCGGTGCCGGTCAGGGGACGGGGCTCGGCCTGGCGCTCGTCGTCGAGCACCTCAAGCTGCACGGCGGCACCGCCTGGATCGAGGATGCCCCGTCGGGAGGGGCGCGCTTCGTCGTCCAGCTGCCGGCGGCGCCACCCCTCGAGGAGGCGGATGCCGCGCACGGGGCGGCCGGGGCACCGGCGGGCGACGGTGACCAGCGCGACGGCGAGCTTCCCCCGCCGAGCGCCGATGGGCCCCCCGCAACCGACCACCCCGGGACGGACGACCACGCTGCCCGGTCGGGCGACGACCAGGTGTCGGCCGCCCGGACGATCGGGAGCGACGATGAACGGGCGCGCTGACCGGCGCCGCCGCCTGTCGGTGGTCGCTGCGCTCGCCGCCGCCGCTGTCGGGCTCGGCGCCTGCGGCATCCCGGTCAGCCAGAGCGCCCAGCCGGCGTCGTCGCGCGACCTCAACCCGCAGCTTTCCCAGCTCGGTCCGCCGACCACCACGACGCCGAAGCCGCCACCGTCGGTCGCCACCCCGCACTCCAACCACCTCGAGATCTTCCTCGTGAACCGCGGCGCCTCCCACCTCGTCCCGGTGCAGCGCAGCTGGGCGAGCCACGTCACCCCGTCGATCGCCCTCAGCGTCCTGGCGCTCGGCCCGAACGCCGTCGACACCCGGCTCGGCCTCCAGACCGATCTCGCCACCGGTGCCGCACCGAAGGACGTCCCGGTGAACAGGGCAGGTGTGGCCAAGGTGGTCCTCGACGAGTCCACCTTCGTCCCGCTCGTCGGTGCCAGCCTCTACGTCCCGCTCGCCCAGATCACCTTCACGCTGATGACCAACTTCTCGTACATCAAGGCGGTCGACTTCTACCTCGGGACGAACCCGCCCCAGCTGTTCAACTACACGCCGGACGGCTCCAACCAGCTCAGTCCGGTCACCGAGCAGACCTACGCCGCGCTGAAGCCGGTGGCACCGGCGAAGCGGTCCACGTCCAAGTCCTGACCCGGCCCGACCCGAGTCGAGCGGCCGCGAACGCGATCAGCGCAGGGCGCGTTCGGCGCGCTCCGCCGGCACCGTCCCCGCCGCCTCCCAGTCGATGCGCACGGCGTCCGACCAGAGCCGCTCCAGGCCGTAGAAGTCACGCGCCTCGCTGGCGAGCACGTGGACGACAAAGTCGCCGTAGTCGAGCAGCACCCAGGTGGCGTCCCCGCCGCCCTCCCGCCGCAGTGGCGCGGCCCCGAGCCGCTTGAGCGCCATGGTCACCTCGTCCACGACGGCGCGGACCTGCCGGTCGTTGTGCCCGCTCGTGATCACGAAGTGGTCGGTGATGCCGATCACCTCGCCCACGTCGAGGACGACCGTCTCGTCCAGCGTCTTCGTCGACGCCGCCCGGGCGGCGGCAACGGCCCGGTCGAGGCTCAACAGCCGCTCGAGGAGGAGTCCATCGTGGTGTCAGCGTACAGCCGCCGCGCCCGCAGCACGCGAATGGCCGGCTCGGGAACGAGGAAGTCGAGCGGCCGCCCGTCGGCCGCCCGGGCGCGCAGGTCGGTGCTCGAGATCTCGAGCGCCGGGATCTCGATGCTCACCACCCGCCAGCCGCGCAGCACGTCGGCCCGCTCGTCCACCGGGGCCGTCCCGGGCCGGCTCATCGCCACGAGGGTTACCCCGGACCGTACCTGCTCGACCCGCTCCCAGGTGTCCAGTCCGGACACCACGTCGGCACCGACCAGCAGGAACAGCTCCGCCCCGGGATGGCGCCCGGCAAGCTCGGCGACCGTGTCGGCGGTGTACGACACGCCGCCCCGGTCGATCTCGAGGGACGAGGCCTCGATGCCCGGATGGCCGGCGACGGCCGCCTCCACGAGGGCGAGCCGGTCGCTCGCCGGCGTGACCGGACGCGCCTCCACCTTCTGCCACGGCTCGTTGGCCACCACCAACAGGACCGTGTCCAGGTGCAGCAGGTGGCGGGCGTTGACGGCGCCGACCAGGTGGCCGACGTGGACCGGATCGAACGTCCCGCCAAGGATCCCGATGCGCACCTGCCCCCGTCCTGGCCCCGCCGTCCGTCGGCTCCGGCAGCACCGCAGCGTAGGCGCCGCCACGCCACATGTGAGGGATCGGTGAGCACGCTGCCGGAGCGGGCCCCTTCGGCCTACGCTTGTCCCCCATGACCGCCGTCTCCGGTGCCGGCGAGCCGGCCCACACCGGGTCGGTCGACGCCGCCCCGCCCTGGACGCCCTCTGGCTGGCGGGGCCGACCTGCCCGGCAACTTCCCATCTGGCCCGATCCCGAAGCGCTCGAGCGAGCGGTCGGCGAGCTGCGCGCCCGACCCCCGCTCGTGTTCGCCGGAGAGGCCCGCAACCTGACCCGTGCACTCGCCAGCGTGGCCGATCGGCGAGCCTTCGTCCTGCAGGCCGGCGACTGTGCCGAGTCGTTCCACGAGCAGTCGGCCGACGCCATCCGTGACAAGCTCAAGGTGATCCTCCAGATGGCGGTCGTGCTCACCTACGCCTCCGGCGTGCCGGTCGTGAAGATCGGACGCATCGCCGGCCAGTTCGCCAAGCCGCGCTCCTCCCCGGTCGAGCGGGTCGGCGACGTCGAGATGCCGGCCTTCCGCGGTCACATCGTCAACGACGACGCCCCGATCCCGGCCGCCCGGGTACCCGATCCGGGGCGCATGGTCACCGCCTACCACCACGCCGCCTCTGCCCTCAACCTCGTGCGGGCCTTCACCAAGGGGGGCTTCGCCGACCTGTCCCAGGTGCACGCCTGGAACCAGGAGTTCGTGGCCACGAGCGCCGAGGGTCGCCGCTACGAGGCCGTGGCCGAGGAGATCGACCGGGCGCTCGCCTTCATGCGCGCCTGCGGCGTCGACCTCTCCGCCGGCGCGCCCATCCAGCAGGTCGACCTGTACACCAGCCACGAGGCGCTCCTCCTCGACTACGAGGAGGCCCTCACCCGTCGCGATTCGCTCACCGGCGACTGGTACGACTGCTCGGCCCACATGCTCTGGCTCGGCGAGCGCACCCGCGACCCCGGCGACGCCCACGTCGAGTTCCTCCGCGGCATCGCCAACCCGGTCGGCGTCAAGCTCGGGCCGACCGCCACCCCGACGGAGGTCGTCGAGCTGTGCGCCCGGCTCAACCCCGAGCGCATCCCCGGCCGTCTCACCCTCATCGCCCGTCTGGGTGTCGGCAAGGTGACCACCCTGCTCCCGCCGCTCGTCGACGCCGTCGCCCGGAGCGGGCACCCGGTGGTGTGGCAGTGCGACCCGATGCACGGCAACACGTTCACCTCCGAGAACGGCCGCAAGACCCGTCACTTCGACGACGTCCTCGGCGAGATCCGTGGCTTCTTCACCGTGCACCGGGCGGCCGGCACCTGGCCGGGAGGCGTCCACGTCGAGCTCACCGGTGACGACGTCACCGAGTGCCTCGGCGGCGTCGAGGACATCCTCGAGGAGCAGCTCCCGCTCCGCTACACGACGACGTGCGACCCGCGCCTCAACGCCCGTCAGTCCATCGACCTCGCCTTCCGGGTCGCCGAGCTGCTTCGCCACTGATGCACCCCTCCCCCGCCCGGCGCCGCCACCGCCGGGACGGACGCTTGCGCGCCCGTCTCGTGGCGCGCCCCGTCCTCGGCGTCCTCGGCGTGGTCGGCCTCGCCCTACCCGCCGGCCTGTCCGGGCTCCCCCGGGCGATCGGAGCGACGACGACCCTCTCACGCGCCGGTGCGACCGCCGCAGCCACCGCCGCAGCCACCGGCGTGAGCGGCGGTCCCGGCACCTGCGTGGCGGCCTCGGTCCCGACCACCACCACCACGACGACGACGACCACGACCACGACGACCACGACGACCACGACGACGACCCCGGCGGCGGCCACCACGACGACGACGCTGCCCCCTGGCTCGCCGACCCTGCCCGGCACGACGGTCCCCGGCACGACCCTGCCCGGCACGACGGTCCCCGGCACGACGGTCCCCGGCACGACGGCGCCCACGACCACCCTCCTGCCGACGACGACCGTGGCGGGCACCACCACGACGACGGCGCCGCCCCCGGTGGTCCGCCCGGCCTACGACCTCGTGAGCTCCGACGGCACCGTGCACGCCTTCGGCGGTCCGTTCGTGGCGACCGCGAAGGCGAAGCCGGCCGTCCCGATCGTCGCCGCCGCCGCCACGCCCGACGGCGCCGGCTACTGGCTGGTCGGCCGGGACGGCACCGTGGCCACGTTCGGTGACGCCCACCACTATGCGAGCGGCACGACGCTCCACCTGACCGACGTGGTCGGCATCGCACCGCTCGCCGACAACGAGGGGTACTGGCTCGCCACGGCCACCGGTGGCGTGTTCTCGTTCGGCCGCGCCGCCTACTGCGGGGGCGCCAACACGCGGCCCCGGACCGGGCGCATCGTCGGCATCGCCTCGACCCCCGACGGAGCCGGCTACTGGCTCGCCACGTCGGCGGGCAGCGTGTACAACTTCGGCGACGCCGGTTTCTACGGGTCGGCCGTGCACGTGCACACCAAGGTCCCCGTCGTGGCCCTCGCCGCCACCCCCGACGGCAAGGGGTACTGGCTCGCCTACGCCAACGGGTCGATCCGCAACTTCGGCGACGCCCGCTTCTACGGCTCGGCCGTCCACCGCCACCTGACGGCCCCGATCGTCTCGATCGCCCCGACGCCAGACGGCGGCGGCTACTGGCTCGTCGGCGCCACCGGGCGGATGGCCCGCTATGGGGACGCCCCCTTCTTCGGCTCGCTCGCCCACACGCCTCCGGCAAAGCCGGTGACGGTCGTCGCCGTGGTCGGCACCCACGAGCTCACGACACCGACGGTCAGCCCGTCGGTGTCGCCCTACCCCCACGGCGCCCTCGGCTACGACATCAGCGACTTCCAGTGCTCGAAGACCGGCTCGCCACTCGCCCAGGCGAACCTGCCGCCCACCTCCGGGGTGGCCGTGCTCGAGGTCGTCGGCTGGCTGGACGGCGCCGACAACTCGTGCCTGGCGGCCGAGGCGGCGTGGGCGACCCAGGCGCTCGCCAGCTCCGGCGCGACCGGCACGACCGGTGCCCCGGGCGGGGCCGGCTCACCGTACAGCCTGTACGTGTTCATGAACTCGCCCGGCGGCGGGACGACGTCCCAGGCGATGGAGGCGACCGGCCCGGCCGGCACCTGCGGCCTGCTCACGTCCGGCGTCCAGCTGGCCTGCCAGGCCTACAACTACGGCTACAACGGCGCTGCCGACGCCGTCGCCTACGCCGCAGCCCAGGGCGTCCATTCGGCGTTGTGGTGGCTCGACGTGGAGAACCCCTCGCTCGCCCCGGGACCCACGTCGAACTTCTCCGCCAACGAGTACTGGTCGGGCTCCCCGGCCCTCAACGACCAGACGATCCAGGGTGCCATCGACGCCGTGCGCGCCGCAGGCGCCACCCCCGGGCTCTACTCGACGAGCCTGCAGTTCCCGAAGATCGCCGGCGCCTTCGTCCCGAAGGGGTCGCAGCTGCCCCTCTGGATCGCCGGGGCCCCGTGGACCAGCCCGCCCTACACCGAAGGCGGCCTGCCGAGCTCGGCGACCCTCGCCACCTGGTGCGCCGGCACGGCCCACTACAGCGGCGATCCCGGAACCGACGTGTTCGCCGGAGGCGTCCCGTGGCTGCTCCAGGAGACGCCCGGTAACCTTCCCTCGCCGTACGGGCTCGACCCGGACTACGCCTGCTGAGCGCCACCGCCCGGCGGCGCGGCATCGGGAAGGGGGCTCACCGAGCCTGGCTCGGCGTCCCCGGTGAGCCAGGCCGGGTGCGGCACCTGCAGCTCGTCGGCGCCGGCGAGGTGGGCGGCGTCGCTGTAGCGGACGAGCTGCCAGCATGCCCCGGTGTGGCGCCACTCGGTGAGCGAGGTGTGCTCGGCGTGGAACCGGATGCCGTCGGCCCGAACAGGAAGGCCGAGGAAGGCGATCAGGGAGGCGTCGACCACGCCGCCGTGCGCCACGGCGACGACCAGCCGGCCGGCGTGCGCCACCGCCAGGTCCTCGAGGGCGCCGGCCGCCCGCTCCACGAACCCGCTCCACGACTCGCCGCCGGGGGCGAGCGGGAGGTCGTCACCGGCGCCCGAGGGCAGGGAGGTGCGGGCATAGCGCGCCTCGTAGGCGGCCCAGGTCAGCCCGTCGGCCTCCCCCGGGTGGCGCTCGCACAGGTCGCAGCGGGCGCCGGCGACCTCGACGCCGAGGGCCTCTGCCACGGCGGCGCCCGTCTGGCGGGCCCGGGGCAGCACGCTCGTCCAGACCGCCGCCGGCTTCTGCAGCTCCCCCGTGCGACGGAGCCGTCGCCCGAGCGCCGCCACCTGGGCCCGCCCCCGCTGCGTCAGGCCGCGGCAGGAGCCGTGACCGCCGATGTAGTCCTCGGCATTGCAGGTCGCTTCGCCGTGGCGGACCACGACGAGGCGCGTCCCGGCCAGCCGGGCACCGGGCGGGGTCACGCGAGGGCGTCCACGAACGCCTCCAGCTGGCGCAGGGTGCGGCACTCGACCACACCGTCGCAGAACGGGGCGTAGCTCGACACGATCGAGTCGCCGCTTCCCCAGTAGGCCCGCGGCTCAGGGTTCAGCCAGTAGACGCGCCGGGCGCGCCGGTGCAGCTCCTCGAGCACCCCCGCCTCGGCCGGGTGGTAGTTGTTGCGGGCGTCGCCGAGCACGAGCAGGTTGGAGCGCGGCCCCACCGCGTCGGCGTAGCGGGAGCGGAAGGCGACCAGAGCCCGCCCGTAGTCCGAGTGGCCGTCACCGCCGGCGACGTTGGCCTCGCTCGCCATGCGGGCGACCGCCTCGGGCAGCGACGCCGCGGCGCGCAGGATGCCGGTCACCTCGTCGATCTCGTCGATGAACACGAAGCTGCGCACCTTCGCGAACTGGGCGTCGAGGGCGTAGAGGAGGTGGAGCGTGAACCGGGCGAAGGCGGCCACCGACCCGGAGATGTCGGCAAGGACGACCAGCTCGGGCTTGGACGGGTGCGGGCTGCGGAACTTGGGCTCGATGGGGACGCCGCCGGCGGACAGCGAGGCCCGCAGCGTGTGGCGGAAGTCGAGCGGCCCGCGGCGGTGGTGGCGGCGCCGGCGGGCGAGACGGGCGGCGAGGACCCGAGCGAGCGGGCCGAGGGCGCGGCGCAGCTCGGCGAGCTGCTCGCGGCTGGCGTGCATCACGTCGACGTCCTCGGCGAGCGGCCGGCGCACGGTCCCGGCCACCGCCGCGGCACCGCGATCCTCGACGAGACGGCGCAGGATCTCGGCCTCGATCGCCGCCACGAGCGACCGGGCGCGCCGGGCGTACTCCTCGCGCACGAGGCGCTCGCCGAGCGGGCCCGGCGGCCGACGAGGCGCCCCCGGCGGTGGCGCCTCGTCGACGGGGCGAGCAAGCACCGCCTGGACCAGCCCGTCGAGGGTGGTCTCGAGGTCGAGCTGACGGAGCGTGCGAGCCAGGTAGTAGGCCACGCCGACCGGCCGGCTGGCCTCGATGCCCGCCAGCGCCTGCACGGCGAGCGCCGCCGCGAGGCGCAGCTGGCGCAGGTCCCCTCCGGCGAGCGCCTCGGCGACGAGCCCGGCGAGCTGACCCGGCTCGAGGCCCACCCCGTCACCCTCCCCCGTCCCCGCACCGGCACCGCCGGAGCTGGACGGGCCGGCGTCGGTGCCGGCGTCCATGCCGATCGGCTCGACAGCCGGCCCACTGCCGGCACCGACGGTGGCCGGGAAGTAGACGTCGAAGAGGGTCTCGAACACCGGCAGGTGCGCCGCCGACTTGACCAGGGTGGCGGCGAGCGCCGCCCGCACGTCGTCACGGTGCTCGAGGGGCAACGCCGACAGGGCGGCAGCGGCGTCCAGCGACTCGGTCAGCGACACCGGGAGGCCCGCCCGGCGCAGCTCGTCGGCGAGCTCGGTCAGCGAGGCGAGCACGTCCGTCGGCTCAGCGGGCCACGCCCTCGAGCGCCGCCGCCGCCGCCTCGAGGTCACCCCGGTGCTTGAGGAGCAGGTTGAGCGTGCCCGCCGCCGAGGTCGCGTCGAGGCGGTCGATCTCGAGCAGCACGAGCGCCTGTGCCCAGTCCAGCGTCTCGGAGATCGACGGCCGCTTCTCGAGCTCGAGCGACCGGAGGCTGGCAACGATCCGGGCCACCTCGTCGGCCAGGTGCTCGGAGATCCCGGGCACCTTGGCGAGCACGATCGCCCGCTCGCGCTCGAGGGTCGGGTAGTCGAGGTGCAGGTACAGGCACCGGCGCTTCAGCGCCTCCGAGAGCGCCCGGGTGTCGTTGGAGGTGAGCACGACGAAAGGGACCTGGCGGGCGTGCATCGTGCCGAGCTCGGGGATCGACACCTGGTGCTCGGCCAGCACCTCCAGGAACAGCGCCTCGGTCTCGACCTCGACCCGGTCCACCTCGTCGATCAGCAGCACCACCGGGTCGTCGGCCCGGATCGCCGCGAGCAGCGGGCGCTCGAGCAGGAACGGCTCGGAGAAGATCCCTGCCGCCACCTCGCCCCATTCGGGCGGGCCGCCGTCGCCGCCTCGCTCGAGCTGGAGGGCGAGGAGCTGCTTTCGGTAGTCCCACTCGTAGAGCGCCTTCGCCTCGTCGAGGCCCTCGTGGCACTGCAGCCGGATCAGACGGGACCCGGTGATCGCCGCCACCGCCTTGGCCAGCTCGGTCTTGCCCGTCCCGGCCGGGCCCTCGACGAGCACCGGCTTGCCGAGCCGGTCGGCGAGGTAGACGGTCGTCCCGATGCGCTCGTCGGCCAGGTACTGCACCTCGCCGAGCCGGCGCACCACGTCGGCCGGGCGCTCGAAGCGCGGCGCCGGGCCGGTCACGGGCGGACCTGGCCGTCGCCCTCGATGACGTACTTGACCGACGTGAGCGCCTCGAGCCCCATCGGGCCACGGGCGTGCAGCTTCTGGGTGGAGATGCCGATCTCGGCACCGAGGCCGAGCTGGCCGCCGTCGACGAAGCGGGTCGAGGCGTTGACGAGGACCGCCGCCGCGTCCACCTCGCCGGTGAAGCGGCGCGCCGCCCCCAGGTCGCCCGTGACGATCGCCTCGGAGTGACCGGACGAGTAGCGGGTGACGTGGGCGATCGCCTCGTCCAGGTCGGCCACGACCTTCACGGCGAGGCGCAGCCGGAGGAACTCGGTCGCGTAGTCCTCCTCGGTCGCCTCCCCGGCCTGGGGGAGCACCGCCCGGGTGGCCGCGTCGCCGACCAGCTCGACCCCTTCGAGGGACTGGGCCAGCCGCTCCAGCAGCGGCCCGGCGACGTCCTCGTGGACGACCAGCGTCTCCATCGCGTTGCACACGCTCGGACGCTGCACCTTGGCGTTGACGACGATCCGCTCGGCCATGTCGAGGTCGGCGGCGGCGTCGACGTACACGTGGCAGTTGCCGTCCCCGTCGAGCACGTAGGGCACCGTCCCCCGGTCCCGGACGAGCGCCAGCAGGGAAGGACCGCCCCGGGGGATCAGGCAGTCGATGACCCCTCGCAGGCGCACGAACTCGTCGACGGTCTCGCGCCGGGCGTCCTCGACGAGCAGGACGGCGTCGGGATCGATCCCGGCCTTGTCGATGCCGGCCCGAAGGGCGGCGGCAACGGCCTTGTTCGACTCGAGGGCGCCGGCCGAGCCTCGCAAGAGGGCGGCATTGCCCGACTTGAGGCACAGCGCCGCCGCGTCCGAGGTGACGTTCGGGCGGTTCTCGTAGACGATGCCGACGACGCCCAGCGGGACGCGCACCCGGGTGACCCGCAGGCCGTTCGGCCGGACGTAGCCCTCGACGACCTGGCCGACCGGGTCGGTGAGGGCGGCGACCGCCCGCACCCCGTCGGCCATGGCCGCCACCCGCCCGGGATCGAGGCGGAGCCGGTCGACCACCGTCGACGCCGCCCCACCCTCCTCGGCCCGGGCGAGGTCGGCGGCGTTCGCCGCCAGCACCATGTCGGTCGCCGCCTCGAGGGCGGCGGCGGCGGCCTCGAGGGCGGCGTCGCGCTGGGCGCCGGACGTGGTGCGCAGGGCGCGGCTCGCCGCCTTCGCGCGCTCGCCCAGCTCCGCGAGGGTCGGGGTCGGGGAGGTCATGCCCAACGCTACCGGCAGGGCCGGCGGGCTGTCATGGGCGGAGCACCACGAGGTCGTCGCGATGGACCACCTCGCGCGCCAGGTCGTCGGCAAGCTCGCCGCTGCGCCGGCCGCGCCACTCGCCGGCGCGGCGCGCCGGCAGCCGGGCGAGGCCCTTCGCCACCACGGCACCGTCCGGACCGACCACGTCGACGGCGTCGCCCTCCTCGAAGGCTCCCTCGAGGGCGACCACCCCGGCCGGCAGCAGCGATGCCTCCCGCTCGACGATGGCGGTCACGGCACCGGCGTCCACCCGCAGCCGACCGAGGGCCGGCAGGGCGAAGGCGATCCACAGCTTGCGCGCCGGCAGCCGCCGTCGGCTCGGCGGGAACGTCGTGCCTGTCCCGGGCTCCCCGGCAACGGTGTCGGCGAGCACGCCGGGGCGGCGCGCCGCGGCGATGACCACGCGGATGCCCGACCAAGCGGCCATGCGGGCGGCCGCAAGCTTGGACGCCATCCCGCCGCTCCCGCCGGCCGATCCGACCCCGCCGGCCGCCGCCTCCAGGGCGGCGTCGACCGCCGTCACCTCCTCGACGAGCGAGGCCCCGGCGTCGCGGCGGGGGTCGGCCGTGAACAGCCCGTCGGTGTCGGTGAGCAGCACGAGCAGGTCGGCCCCGAGCAGGTTGGCGACGAGCGCCCCGAGGCGATCGTTGTCGCCGTAGCGCAGCTCGTCGTCGGCGACGGCGTCGTTCTCGTTGACCACCGGCACGACCCCCAGCTCGAGCAGCCGGCCGAGGGTGGCCCGGGCGTGCAGGTACTGGCGTCGCTCCCCGAAGTCGAGCGGCGCCAGCAGCACCTGGCCGGCAAGGAGCCCCTGGGCGCCGAGGGCGTCGTCGTAGACGCGCATCAGCCGGTGCTGGCCGATCGCCGACAGCGCCTGGAGCGTGGTCAGGTCACGGGGCCGCCCGCCGGGCGGCCGCAGGGTGGCGACGCCGGCGGTGACCGCCCCCGAGGTGACCACCACCACCTCGTGGCCGTTCCCGCGCACCTCGGCGATCTCGGTGCACAGCTTCGCCACCGACTCGACGTCGACGTTTCCCTCGGCGTCGGTGACCGACGAGGTGCCGATCTTCACGACGCACCGCACCGACCGCCCCCGTCCCGCCTCAGCGCTCGGCGTGGAAGTCGAAGCTGAGCTGGCCGATGCGCACCGTGTCGCCCTCGCGCGCCCCGGCCCGAGCGAGCGCCCGGTCGACACCGAGCCGCTGCAGCCGGCGCTGCACGAGGGCAACGGCGTCCGGGTCGGTGAGGTCCGACAGCGCGACCGCCCGGAGCGCTGACCGACCCTCGACGACGTAGGCGTCACCCTCGCGCACCACCGTCACCCCCTCGGGGGCCGGCCGGTGCAGCACCGGCGCGCCCGCCGGGGCGGCCTCGGCGGCTCGCGCGTCGTCGACCAGACGGACCAGCCGCCCGACCAGCTCGTCCAGCCCCTCCCCGGTGGCCGCCGACAGGACGAGGTCGGCGCCGTAGCCGGCGGCGGCAAGCCGGTCGTCCGGCGGCACGAGGTCGGCACGTGAGGCGGCGACCAGGCGAGGCCGGTCGGCCAGCTCGGGCCGGTACCGGCGCAGCTCCTCGAGCAGGATCGCCACCTGGTCGGTCGGGTCCCGACCGGCGTCGACGCCGAGGTCGGCCAGCACGACGAGCACGCGGGCGCGCTCGAGGTGGCGGAGGAAGCGGAACCCGAGGCCGCGACCGTCGCTCGCCCCCTCGATGAGCCCGGGGACGTCGGCGAGGACGAACTCGCCGCCGGCGGCGCGGACCACCCCGAGGTGGGGCTCGAGCGTCGTGAACGGGTACGCGGCGATCTTCGGTCGGGCCGCCGACAGGCGGGCGACCAGGGTCGACTTGCCGGCGTTCGGGAAGCCGACGAGCGCCACGTCGGCGACGAGCTTGAGCTCGAGGTCGAGCCACCGCTCCTCGCCGACCTCACCCTGCTCGGCGAAGGCCGGCGCACGGAGCCGGTTGGTGAGGAACCGTGCGTTGCCCCGGCCCCCGCGGCCACCGGCAGCCGCCACGAGACGGTCGCCGGCCTGGCGCAGGTCGGCAAGGACGGCCCCGTCGAGGGTGCGCACCACGGTCCCCTCGGGCACCAGCACGACCAGCGGCCCACCACGCCGGCCGTGGCGCCGAGCCCCACTGCCGTGCACGCCGTCACCGGCCCGGCGGTGCGGATGGTCGCGGAAGGCCAGCAGCGAGACCACCGACCGGGACGCCTCGAGCACCACGTCCCCGCCGTCCCCGCCGTCCCCCCCGTCCGGTCCCCCTCGGGCGACGTGCGCCTCGCGGCGGAACGACACGGCACCGGCACCGCCGTTGCCCGCCTTGACGTGGACCTGGGCCTCGTCGACGAAGACGCTCATGATCTCACGACCCGTGGCACCCACGACCGCCGGCGCCCTCGGGCGCGGCGGGCGGCTGACGCGTGGGGGCGGTCAGGCCTGCGGGGGGACCACGTCGACGAGGCGGCGGCCCCGTCGCTGGCCGAACCGGACCCGGCCGTCGGCACGTGCGAACAGCGTGTCGTCGCCACCACGGCCCACGTTGGCGCCGGGGTGGAACCGCGTCCCGCGCTGGCGCACGAGGATGGCACCGGCGCGCACGGCCGTGCCGTCCGACGCCTTCACGCCGAGGCGCTGGGCGTTCGAGTCCCGCCCGTTGCGGGTCGAGCCGCCACCCTTCGTCTTCGACATCTCGCTGCCCTCCCGGCCCTAGGCCTGCGCCGCGCCGGAACCGGCGCGGATCTCGGTGATCTCCACCGTCGTGTACTTCTGGCGGTGACCGAAGCGGCGCCGCGACCGGGTCTTCGACTTGTAGGTGAACCCGGTGATCTTCGGCCCCTTCGCCTCGCCGACGATCCGCCCGGTGACGAGCGCCCCCTCGAGGGCGGCGCCGCCGCTGACGACCGTGTCGCCGTCCACGAGGAGGACCGGCGAGAACTCCACCGTCGCCTCGCCGTCGCCGGTGAGCCGCTCGACGTCGACACGCATGCCGACCTCGACCCGCTCCTGCTTGCCACCTGTCGCGATCACGGCGTACATAGGGATGCCATCCTAGCAACCCTCCAGCAGGTCGCTGGCCGCGCCCGGACCGGGCCTGGCCGGGCAGTCGGCGCGCGCCAGTCGAGGGCGCCAGTCCACGGCGTCAGTCGAGGGCGTCGCGCAACACGAGGCCGCGCCCGCTGCAGGCCGGGCAGACGTCCGACAGCGCCTCGACGAGCCCCTCCCCGACGCGCTTCCGGGTCATCTCGACAAGCCCCAGCTCGGAGATGTCGAAGACCTGGGTGGGCGTCTTGTCCCGGGCGAGCGCCGAGCGCAGTGCCGTCGTCACCTCGTGGCGGTTCGCCTTGATCTCCATGTCGATGAAGTCGATGACGATGATGCCCCCGATGTCCCGCAAGCGCAGCTGGCGAGCGATCTCGTCGGCCGCCTCGAGGTTGTTGCGGAACACCGTCTCCTCGAGGTTGGACGAGCCGACGTTCTTGCCGGTGTTGACGTCGATCACCGTGAGCGCCTCGGTCCGCTCGATGATGAGCGAGCCGCCCGAGGGCAGCCACACCTTGCGGTCGAGCGCCTTGTGGAGCTGCTCGTGGACGTGGTGGCGCTCGAAGATCGGCAGGCTCTCCGCCGCCGGGTCGTAGTGCTGGACGCGGTCGACGAGGGACGGGTCGATGTCGCGCACGTAGTCGCGTACGGCCTCGAACAGCTCGGGGTCGTCGACGATCACCCCCCGGTACTGCTCGGTGAACTCCTCCCGGATCACCCGGAGTGCCAGGTGGGCGTCGGAGTGGAGCAACGAGGGCGCCGGCAGGCGGCGCGCCTTCTCCTCGATGTCGGCCCACTTGGCGAGCAGCTGCTCGACGTCCTTTCGCAGCTCGTCGGCGCTCACCCCCTCGGCGGCCGTCCGGACGATGAGACCGTGGCCTTCCGGCCGGACCTCGTCGAGGAGCTTGCGCAGGCGCTTGCGCTCGTGGTCGTCGAGCCGCTTCGAGATGCCGCTCACGCTGGCTCCCGGGACGAGCACGACGAAGCGGCCCGGCAGGGAGATCTCCTCGGTGAGCCGAGCCCCCTTCAGACCGATCGGGTTCTTCGTGACCTGGCAGACGATCGTCTGGCCGGGCCGGAGCAGGTGCTCGATCCGCCGGGCCGACGGGTCACGCTCGATGGCGTCGTCGCGGTCGGCCTGGACGTCGCCCCAGTACAGGACGGCGTTCTTCGGCGTGCCGATGTCGACGAAGGCCGCCTCCATGCCGGGCAGCACGTTCTTCACACGGCCGCGGTAGATGTTGCCGTCGATCTGGTTCGCGTCGTCCTGGGCGCGGGCCACGTGGTGCTCGATGAGCGACCGACCTTCGAGCACGGCGATCTGGGTGACCTCGGGCCGGACGTGCACGCACATCAGGTACCGCCCCACCGGCCGCCCGTTCCGCTCACGACCCCGCCGGCGGCGGCCGGCCGCAGTCGGTGCGCCGTCGCCTCCTTGCTCCTCGTCGACGTCGGCGCGCCCCGGACGCGCCCGACGGCGTGACCCCGCGGCCGGTGCGCCCGACGCCCCGCCCGGGCGCGAGAGGGCGGCGGCCTCGTCTGCCCGCTCGACGTCGCGCCGTGCCAGGGCGGCGCCGAACGAGCCGCCGTGCACCGCACGGTCGGACCCCTCCTCGGTGGGGCCTGGCGCCGTCGGCTCGTCGTCGGGGCCGTTCGACGGGCGGCCCTGCCCGTTCCGGCTGGCTCCCCCGCGACCGCGCCCGCCACGGCGGCGGCGGCGCGACCGCGACGGGCCGTCACCGTCGGCGGACGAGGCACTGCCCGCGCCGCTCGTCGGGCGCCCGTCGCCGTTACGGGTCGCCGTCGCCGCCGGCCCCTCGGGGGGGCTAGCCGGACGAGGAGGCGGGGCCGGGCGCGTGTCGCCGATCTTCGGCCGCGACGGCAGCGGTGGGGCGAGCACGCCATCGGCCCGCCCGCCACCCGAGGGTGACGGCCCCGCCACGTCGGGCGCCGGCCGGGCGGCACCGAGCGCGTCGGTGCTCGGCGGCGGCACCGCCGCCGGGCGGCCGGGCGCGGCCTGGCCGTTCGAAACGTCGGACATCGAGCTCGTCCCTTCTGAGGCGCGCGCCGTCCTGGCACGCGGCAGGACCGACCGTCGCGGCGCGCCGCCGTGCGGCGGCAAGGCGACCGAGACGGCGGCCGTCGGTCTGGTCGGAGCGGGCTCCGAGGCGGTCGCACCGATCTGCGGCGCGGGGAGCCCACCATGAGACGGGCGCCGGGCTCACCGCGTCGAGGGCGGCGGCGGCGCTGGGGCGGACGGGCCGGGATCCACCGTGGCGTGGGTCGCCTGGTCCTGGCCCTGTCATGCAACCGAAGTCTACCTGCCCGAACGCTTCGACCTCGGACCTTGACGCTTGCCGTGCGCGCAGGTTGCGATTCACTTACGTCGCCGCGCTCAGCCGCCGGCGGCCGTCGGGTGGTACGCCGGGATGGTGCCGCCGTGGGCGTACAGGTAGTTGAACACCTGGCGGGCGACCGGCGCAGCGCCGGTGTCGCCGTAGCCACCCTTTCGGACCTCGACGACGACGACGTAGCGCTTGCCCGGATCGTTGAGCGGGCCACCGAAGCCGACGAACCAGGCGGTCGGCGCCACGACGCTGTGGGCCACCACGGTCGCCGTGCCGGTCTTGCCGGCGATCAGCCACTTGTTGAACGGGAATCCCTGGAACTGGGTGTAGGCGGTGCCGATCGGGTTCTGCACCGCCCCCTCGAAGCCGGCCAGCATGGTGGCGTAGGTCGATGCGGGCAGCGGGACGTGGCCCATCACCTTCGGGGCGATCTTGCGGACCACCTTCCCGGCGGCGTCGACGATCTCGCCGGCGAGCATCGGGGCGTAGCGGGTGCCGCCGTTGGCGAAGGTGGCGTACGCCGTCGCCAGCTCGATCGGGGTGATCTCGGTCTCCCCCTGGCCGAACGCCATCTCGACGTTGTCGGCCAGGTACCAGGTCGCCGGCGGGTACACGGCAGGCGCCTGGGCGTGGAGCAGCTGGCGGGTGCGGTAGCTGTCGATCCAGCCGTTGTAGGCGTTCGGCAGATCGATGCCGGTCGAGGTGCCGAGGCCGTAGCGGTTGGCCATGTCCTGGATGGGTGTGGGCCCGTACTTCGACTGGGCCACGTAGAAGCGCTCGCCGAGGGTGTAGAAGAAGACGTCGCTCGACAGGCTGAGCGCCTGGACGATGGTGATCGGACCAGGGTGGTCACCGGGGGCGTCGTGGAGCACCTGGCCCCCGGGCAGCTGGAGGTAGCCGGGGTCGTTGATCACCGAGTAGGGCGACACGAGCCCGCTGTTCAAGGCGGCGGTGGCCGTGGCGATCTTGAAGTCCGAGCCGGGCGGTTGGGTCCCCTGGATGACGTAGTCGTCGAGGGGGTGGCCGACGGCGCTCTGCAGGGCGGAGTAGTTCGCCTGCGAGATGCCACCCACCCACTCGTTGTTGTTGTAGCTCGGGTAGGACGTCATGGCGAGCACATGGCCGTTGTTGGCGTCGAGCACGACGGCGGCACCCCACGGGGCCGGCAGCCCGTTCGCCCGGAGGGACTGGACCTGGTTCGCCAGGTCGGTGCTGAGCAGTCGCTCGAGCGACAGGTCCATGTTGAGCACCACCGTGTCGCCGGGCTGTGCCGGTGTCGTCGACGCCACCCGCACCGGGTTGCCCTGGGGGTCGACCTCGATCTGCTGGATGCCCGGCTTCCCGTGGAGCACGCTCTCGTACTGCTGCTCGAGGCCGCTGGCGCCGACGCTGTCGGTCTGCTGGTACCCCTTGGCGAGGTAGGCGTTGAGCGAGCTTGCCGGGATCGGACCGAGGTAGCCGAGCATCTGGGCGGCGAGCGAGCCGTGCGGGTAGGTCCGGACGTACTCGTGGACGACCTGGGTACCGGGGAACGCCGCCTTGTCCTCCTCGATGGTCGCCGCCACGGCCGGGCTGACGCTTGCGACGGGCACCGGCTGGTAGGGCCCGTACTGGACGTTGTTGAGGGATGCCTGGATCTGGTGCACGGTGAGCCCGGGGATGAGCGCGGCGAGGTTGGCCTCGGTCTTCGGGCTGGCCACCCGGGTGGCCGGGTTGGTGTTGGCGTCGATGGTGGTCTTCAGGATGACCACCAGCTCCGACACGTCCCCGGCGAGCACCTGACCGCCGCGTGCCTCGATGAGGCCGCGCGGCGCCGGCGTCTCGACCGCACGGGTGGTGGTGGCGATCGTGCTCGTCCGGGCGCTCTGGGCGTGGATGACCTGGATCGACCAGAGCCGCACCACGAGCACGGCGAACAGGGCGGCGACGACCACCGCCGTCACCGACAGGCGCAGCCCGAGCCTCGCCCGGCCAGGCTCCCGGGCCTGGGCTGCCCGCTCGGTGGCGTCGATGACGTCGAGGGCCGACGCTCCGAGGGCGCCGGCGGGCCGGCGCACCCCCTCGGCCTGGCCGGCGAGCGGGAGCTCGAGGCGCCCGGGCATCTGGCGGCGCCGGTGCGGCCGCCGCCGACCGAGCTTGCGCTTCACAGCGTGGCGCTCCCCCCGCTCGGCACGCCGTAACCGGCCGCGGCACGCTCGGCGCTGCCGAGGGACCAGCGGATCGCCCACAGCGCCGGCCAGGCCAGCACCACGGCGCCGAGGGTCACCACCACGACCGCGTCGACCGCCGTGCGGCCGAGCATCCCCGACTGGCCGACGAGCGCTCCGAGGAAGGCGAACAGGACGGTGCCGGCGGCGCCGGCGGCGACGCAGGCGGCGACCTGCGCCGTGCGCCCCTCGCGCGAGGACGGCGCCCGGTGGAGCAGCCCGAACCCGAACCCGATCAGCACGAAGGTCAGCGACGACAGGCCGTACGGTGTCGTCACGACGAGGTCGGCCACGAGGCCCACGACGAACCCCACGAGGCCGCCCCGCTCGGGTCCGGCGACGAGGCCGGCGGCGGCGGCCAGGAGGACCATCAGGTCGGCGTGGGCCCCGAGCACGGTGACCTGGTCGACGACCGCCACCTGGAGCACGAGGCCGGCCAGGAGCACGAGGACGAGGCGCGCCCAGCTCGTCAACGTCACCGGGACGACCCTGCTAGGCGGGAGGGAGCCACTGGAGGACGGCCACGTACTGCAGCGACGCCGGGTTCACGAGCGGCTCCAGGGTGAAGCTGTCGTTGAAGCCACCCGGCGAGCGATGCACGGCCGTCACCGTAGCGACGGGGATGCCGGCAGGGTACGCGGACGCCCCTGCAGCCGACGTGCCGCTCGTGAACGCCCACTCGCCCCGGTGCACCCTGGCGGCCCCGGCCAGGATCTGCAGCCCGAGCGAGCTGTCCCGACCCTGCCCGGTGACCACGCCGGTCGCCGTCCCGGCAGCGCCGAGGCGCACGCCGATGTCGGTCAGGTTGTCCTGGAGCAGGCGGACCTGCGCCGTGGAGCGCCCGGCGGCGACCACCGTGCCGACGAAGCCGCCCGCCCCGACGACCGGCTCCCCCACCCCGACCCCGGCGGCCGTCCCCTTGTCGATCTCGAGGGTGTAGGCGAAGTCGGACGTCGGCCCTGACAGCACGGTGGCGTCGACCTGCGGGGTGTTTCCCACGAAGGGCAGCGCCTGCAGCTGGAGCAGCTGGCGGGCCTGCTGGCTCGCCACGTTGTCGGCAGCCACCTGGCGGCGGAGCGAGCCGACCTGGTTCTGGAGCACCTCGTTCTGGCGCTGCAGCGCCCCGTAGTGGACGGCACCGGCGACGGCGTCGCCGACCGGGTGCAGCACGTCGGCGATCACCCGCTGGACGGGGGCGAGGCCGTCGAGCACGCCGTTGCGCACCCTCGTCAGGCCACGGTTGGCCGCCCCGTGGTAGTCGAGGGTGAGCACGGTGATCGACGCGAGCACGAGGATGAGCAGGGTGACCCGCTGGCTCGTCCGCCGCATCGCCGCCACGACGGCGCCGCCCCTTGCTAGCGGCTGGAGGAGGAGATCAGCACCTGGTGGAGCGTCTCGAACTCCTCCAGGCACATGCCGCTGCCGAGCGCCACGCAGTTGAGCGGGTCGGGAGCGACGATGATGGGCATGCTCGTCTCGGCCTGCAGCCGGACGTCGAGACCGTGGAGCAGGGCGCCGCCGCCGGTCAGCACGATGCCCTGGGTCATGATGTCGGCGGCCAGCTCGGGGGGCGTCTTGTCGAGCGTCACCTTGACGGCGTCGACGATGGCGGCGAGCGGCTCCTCGATGGCGCGGCGGACGTCCTTCGTCGAGGTGACGATCGTCTTCGGCAGGCCGCTCACGAGGTCGCGTCCGCGGATCTCGGCGTGGAGCTCCTCCTCGAGCTCGCAGGCCGAGCCGAGCGCCATCTTGATCTCCTCGGCCGTCCGGTCGCCGAGGGCGAGGCTGTACTCCTTCTTCACGAACGAGATGATGGCCTCGTCGAGCTCGTCGCCGCCGATGCGGATCGACTGGCTCGTCACGATCCCCCCGAGGGAGATGACCGCCACCTCGGTGGTGCCGCCGCCGATGTCGACCACCATGTTGCCGGTCGGCTCGTGCACCGGGAGCCCGGCTCCGATGGCGGCGGCCATCGGCTCCTCGATGATGTACGCCTTGCGGGCCCCCGCGAACTCGGCGGCCTCCTGGACGGCCCGCTTCTCGACGCCGGTGATGCCGGAGGGCACGCAGATCACCATGCGCGGCTTCGAGAACCGCCGCGGGTGCACCCGGCGGATGAAGTAGCGCAGCATCATCTCGCAGATCTCGAAGTCGGCGATCACACCGTCCTTGAGCGGGCGGATCGCCTGGATGTTGCTCGGCGTCCGTCCGATCATCCGCTTGGCCTCCGCGCCCACGGCGAGCGGGTGGCCGTCCTTCACGTTGATGGCGACCACCGAGGGCTCGTTGAGCACGATGCCCTTGCCCCGCACGTACACGAGGGTGTTCGCCGTGCCGAGGTCGACCGCCATGTCGCGGCCGGCAAAACCAAAAGTGGTGTCGGGCATATCGAAGCTCCAGCTCGCAGGGCGCGACGTCCCCAGGTTAGGGTCATCCCGAGGGCGTCCACAAGGCACCCCGCCGTCGGCGGCGCACCCGTGCGGGTGCCCGCCGCCGGGATCAGACGAGATCGGGGAAGAAGATCCCGATCTCCCGCCCCGCCGACTCGGCGCTGTCCGAGCCGTGGATGAGGTTCTCGGACAGGTCGGTGGCGAGGTCGCCGCGGATCGTCCCGGGCGGGGCGTCGGCCGGGTTGGTCGGGCCCATCAGGGTGCGGACGATGCGCCACGTGTCGGTCGGTCCCGCCACGACGGCCACGAAGACGGGCGAGCGCGTGATGAACTGCACCAGCTCGCCGAAGAAGGGGCGCTCCTTGTGCTCGGCGTAGTGGCGCTCGGCGACGGCGGCGTCCAGGTGGCGGAGCTCGCCGGCGACGAGCGTGAGCCCCTTGCGCTCCAGGCGACCGAGGATCGCCCCGACGAGGCGGCGCTCGACGGCGTCCGGCTTGCAGATGACGAGGGTTCTGTCCATGGCCGCATGGACCCTAGTCGCGACGCCTGCCGTCGGCGACACGAGCCCTCCCGCAGGCGGCTCAGCGCCGTCGCAGGAGCGCGCGGGCGGCGCCGACCACGTAGAGCGACCCGGTGACCACCACGAGCCCCTGCTCGCCGACCGACTCGACCGCCTGCCGGAGGGCCACCTCGAGGCTGTCCGCCTCGACCGCCGCCACCGAGCAGCGACCGGCCGCCTCGACGACGGCGGCGGCCGGCAGGGCCCGAGGTGACGGGGGGGTGCAGGCGACGACGAGCGCCAGGCGCTCGGGGCCGATCGCCCCCAACAGCTCTGCCGGGTCGCGCCCGCGAAGGCAGCCCATGACCAGCACGACCCGCTCGGCGGCGGCGAAGTCGTCGGCGAGCGCCGCCCCGAGCGACGCCGCCCCGGCCGGGTTGTGCGCGCCGTCCAGCACGACGACAGGGTGGCGGGCCACCACCTCGAGCCGTCCCGGCACGGTCGCCTCGGCGAACGCCTCGGCGACCACCTCCTCCGCGAGCGGGCTGCCGAAGAATGCCTCGGCCGCGGCGACCGCCACGGCGGCGTTGTCCCCCTGGTGGGCGCCGTGCAACGGCAGGAACAGTCCCTCGTAGCCGGCCCCCGGTGTGCGCAGGTCGAGCTGGCGGCCGCCGTGGGCCAGCTCGTTGGCGGTGCAGGCGAAGTCCAGGTCACGCCGCCAGAGCGCCTCCGCCCCGACCGTCCGGCCACGCTCGGCGACGATCTCGACGAGGTCCGGATCGGTCTCGCCGACGACGACGATCGACCCGGCCTTCACGATGCCGGCCTTCTCCCGGGCGATCGACGCCCGGGTTCCCCCGAGCACGTCGACATGGTCGAGCTCGACGTTGGTGAGGACGGCGACCGCCGCGTCCACCACGTTCGTGGCGTCCACCATCCCGCCCACCCCGACCTCGACGACCGCCGCCGACACCGCCTCGTCGGCGAAGTGGCGCAGCGCGGCGGCCGTCAACAGCTCGAACCACGTCGGGGCGCTCGCCAGCGCTCCGGCGCCGCCCTGGCGGAGCAGGAAGCGCTCGAGCTCCTCGAGCGAGGCCAGCACCCCGGCGAGCTCGTCGTCGGCGATCGGCGCCCCGCCGACCGCCACGCGCTCGTTGACCGACTCGAGGTGCGGGCTGGTGTAGGTGCCGACGACGAGCCCCTGCGCCTGGAGCAGCAGCGTGATCAGGCGGCTCGTCGACCCCTTGCCGTTGGTGCCGGTGACGTGGACCACCGGATAGGTGCGCTGCGGGTCGCCCATCGCCTCCATGAGGCGGCGCACCCGCTCCAGCCCGTCGCTCCCGCCACGCTGGGACAGGTTGGCGTCGAGGGCCTCCAGGTTGACGTGCCGGTCGAGCCAGGCCAGGGCGTCACCGAGCGAGCGCGCCGGCGCGGGCGAGGCGCCGGACGGGCGGTGTGGCTCGTCGTCAGGATGCCGCACGACGCGGGCGCTCGGACTTCTCGCCCGTGGCGCGTGGCAGGAGGCTTGGGGCCACCCGCTCGAGCACGACGCTCTTGTCGACGACGCAGCGGCCCACGTCGGTGCGGCTCGGCAGGTCGTACATCACCTCGAGCAGCACCTCCTCGAGGATCGCCCGCAGGCCGCGGGCCCCGGTGCCCCGGAGCAGGGCCTGGTCGGAGATCGCCTCGAGGGCGTCCTGGCTGATGTCGAGGTCGACGTGGTCGAGCTCGAACACCCTCCGGTACTGCTTGACGAGCGCGTTCTTCGGCTCCACGAGGATCCGGACGAGGGCCTCGCGGTCGAGGTTCGACACGGCGCCGATCACCGGCAGCCGGCCGACGAACTCGGGGATAAGGCCGAACTTGAGCAGGTCCTCCGGCAGCGCGTCGAGGAGCAGCTGGCTCTCGTCGTGCCGCTTCGCCCGGCGCACGTCGGCACGGAACCCGATCCCGGAGCGGCCGATGCGGGCGTCGACGATGCGATCGAGCCCGGCGAACGCCCCGCCACAGATGAACAGGATGTTCGTCGTGTCGATCTGGATGAACTCCTGGTGGGGGTGCTTGCGCCCCCCCTGGGGCGGCACCGACGCCGTCGTGCCCTCGAGGATCTTCAGCAGCGCCTGCTGCACCCCCTCGCCGGACACGTCACGGGTGATCGACGGGTTCTCGCTCTTGCGGGCGATCTTGTCGATCTCGTCGATGTAGATGATCCCGGTCTCTGCCTTCTTGACGTCGTAGTCGGCCGCCTGGATCAGCTTGAGCAGGATGTTCTCGACGTCCTCGCCCACGTAGCCCGCCTCGGTGAGCGCCGTGGCGTCGGCGATGGCGAACGGGACGTTGAGCATCCGGGCGAGCGTCTGGGCGAGCAGCGTCTTGCCGCAGCCGGTCGGCCCGAGGAGCAGGATGTTCGACTTGGCCAGCTCGACGTCCTGGTCGCCGGTCGAGCCGGCCTGGACGCGCTTGTAGTGGTTGTAGACGGCGACCGAGAGGATCTTCTTCGCCTTGTCCTGCCCGATCACGTAGTCGTTCAGGAACTCGAAGATCTCCCGCGGCTTCGGCAGGTCCTCGAAGCGCACCTCGGAGGTCTCCGAGAGCTCCTCCTCGATGATGTCGTTGCACAGCTCGATGCACTCGTCGCAGATGTAGACGCCCGGCCCCGCGATCAGCTTCTTCACCTGCTTCTGCGACTTGCCGCAGAAGCTGCACTTCACGAGCTCCCCCCCGTCGCCGAACTTGGCCACGTTCCCTCCTCGCCCGTTCAGGCCGCGCCGGCCGCGGACATGGTGTCGATCACCTCGCGGTTCGTGATCACCTCGTCGATCACACCGTAGGCGCGCGCCTCGTCGGCGCTCATGATGAAGTCTCGATCCGTGTCACGCTGGATTCGATCGACCGATTGGCCCGTATCTTGAGCGAGCATCTCGTTGAGCATGTCGCGCATGCGGAGGATCTCCTTCGCCTGCAGCTCGATGTCGGTCGCCTGGCCGGCCGCCCCGCCGTAGGGCTGGTGGAGCAGGATGCGGGCGTGCGGCAGGGCGAACCGCTTGCCGTGGGTGCCAGCCGCCAGCAGCACCGCCGCCGCCGAGGCGGCCTGCCCGAAGCAGAACGTCGACTTGTCCGGCCGGACGTACTTCATGGTGTCGTAGATGGCGAACAGCGCCGTGATGTCGCCGCCGGGCGAGTTGATGTAGATGTTGATGTCCTTCTCCTGGTCCTCGGACTCGAGGAACAGCATCTGGGCGCACACCAGGTTGGCCACCGTGTCGTCGATCGGCGTGCCGATGAAGATGATCCGCTCGCGCAGCAGGCGGGAGTAGAGGTCGTAGGCACGCTCGCCCCGGCTCGACTGCTCGACCACGGTCGGCACGAGATAGCTGGAGGCGTTCACTCGTCGACTCCTTCTGACACGTCGTCCCCCATGTGTGCTTCCGTCCCGTCGTCGTCGCTGACGAGCATCGAGCGATCCAGCGGATTCCCCTCCTCGTCGACGGCGCTGACGTGCTCAACGAGCCACTCCAGGGCCTTCGAGTTCCTGAGCTGTGAGCGTAGCCCAGCGAGGCGTCCGTCCCGCTCGAGCACCTCGCGCAGCTGGGCCGGCGTCGAGCGGTTCTGGTCGGCGAGCCGGACGATCTCCTCGTCGAGGTCGGACTCGTCCACCTCGAGCCCCTCGGCGCCGGCGAGCGCCCGCAGGGCCAGGTCGGCCTTCACCTGCTTGGTCGCCTGGGACTGCAGCTCGGCGAGGAAGGCTTCGGGCTCCTGGCCGGTCGCCTCCAGGTACTCCTCGAAGCGGAGCCGCTGGGCGTCGAGGCGGTGGGAGAACCCGTGCAGCAGCTCCTGGGTCTCCGCCTGGACGAGCGCCTCGGGGGGGTCGTCCTCGACGAGCTCCACAAGGGCGTCGAGGGCGCCCTCGCGCAGCGCCATCGTCGCCTGGAGCCGCCGGAGGCGGACGAGCCGCACCTCGAGGTCGGCTCGCAGCTCGGCCATCGTCTCGAACTCCGAGGCGTCCGTGGCGAACTCGTCGTCCACCTCCGGCAGCACCTTCTCGCGCACCTGCTTCACCAGGATGCGCAGGTCGGCGGCCCCGTCCGGGGCGTCCTCGGCGGTCAGCTCGACGACGTCGCCGGCATTCTTGCCGGCCAACGCGGCGTCGGCCTCGCCGACGAGGGTGTTGGTACCGAGCTCGTAGACGAGGTCGTCGGCGCTCAGCCCCTCGGCCGGCGCCCCGTCACGGGTGCCGTGGACGTCCAGGGTGAGCACGTCTCCGTCCCGGGCAGCTCGCTCCACCTCGCGCAGCGTGGCGAACTGCTCCCGCAGCCGGTCGACCTGGGCGTCGAGCTCGTCCGGGCCGGGGACCGGCGACGGCACCGTGACGACGAGGCCCTGGTAGCCGGCGAGGTGGATCTCCGGACGCACCTCGACGACGGCGTCGAACACCACGTCCCCGCCCTCGCTCCCCGACGTGACGTCGATCTCGGGATTGGCGATGACGTCCAGGTCGGTCTCCTCGACCGCCTCGCTGTAGTACCGGGGCAGGGCGTCGCGCAGGACCTCCTCCCGGATCGCCTTCACGCCGAGACGGCTCTCGAGGAGCCGGCGCGGCACCTTGCCAGGCCGGAAGCCCGGCAGCCGCACCTCGCGGACGAGCCGGCGCATCGTGTCGTCCTGCGCGCTGCGCAGCTCGTCCTCGTCGACCTCGACGGTGAGCTTGACCTTGTTGCCTTCGAGCGGTTCGACGGAGGTTCGCATACGAAGTCGGGAGTCTACTGGCCCCCCGCCCGCCGCTCCGACGAGCCAGCCCGGCGGCGGCCGACGAGCAGCAGGCCGGCACCTGCGGCGAGGGCCACCAGCGACCCGCCGAGCAGGCCGAGGCGCGTGGCGGCGAGCAGGCCGGGATGCCCACCGAAGGCCCGGTTGGCCACGAGCAACGGGACGGTGAAGCCGACCCCGCAAAGGGCGGCGACGCCCGTGAGGGTGCGCAGGCCGACCCCGCCGGGCAGGCGCTGGCCGAGCAGCCGGGCGGCCGCCACCGACGCGAGGGTGATGCCGGCCGCCTTCCCGACGACCCGGGCGGCGAGGATGGCGCCGAGGACCGTCCCCGCCCCGTGGCCGAGCGACACGGTGCCGATGGCCACGCCGGCGTTGGCCAGGGCGAACACCGGGAGCACCGCACCGTTGACCACCGGCCGCAGCGCCGTCTCGAGCCGCGTCGGGCTGCCGTCGGGCGACGACGCCACCAGGGCGCCGGCGAGCACCCCGGCCAGCGCCGGCTCCACCCCGGACCCTTCGAGTGCCAGCCAGCAGACGATGCCGAGCGCCGCCACGAGCGCCGGGTGGGCCACACAGAAGCGACGTGCGGCCACGCCGACGAGCAGCGCCGCCCCGGCGACGGCCACCCTCGCCGGGTCGAGCCGCTCGGAGTAGCCGAGGACGAGCACGGCGAGCGACCCCAGGTCGTCGGCGACGGCCAGGGCGAGCACGAACATACGAAGCCCGAGCGGTATCCGCCGTCCGAACAGCGACAGCGTGCCCACCGCGAACGCCGCATCCGTCGCCATCGGGACGCCGTAGCCGGCGAGCGGCGGACCGCCGTGGGCGACGGCCACGTAGGCGAGCCCGGCTCCGGCCATCCCGCCGAGGGCGGCGGCCACCGGCACGGCGGCGGCGCGCGGGCTGCGCAGGTCGCCATAGCGCAGCTCCCTCGACAGCTCGAGGCCGACGACGAGCAGGAACAGCGCCATCCCGCCGTCGTTCACCCATCCGAGGGGCCCTCCGGGCACGGCGAGCACCCCGAGCCGCCGGACGGTGCCTGCCACCCACACCCCGGCATACGACCCGGGTGCCGCGCTCGCCCAGGTGACGCCGGCGAGCGCGGCGACGACGAGCAGGACCCCGGCCGTCGCGTCCGCGCCGAGGCGCGCCACCAGGCCGCCCGGGGGCACCCCAGCGTGGCAGCATGGGGGAACGGGGAGTAGCGCAGCTTGGTTAGCGCGCCTGCTTTGGGAGCAGGAGGCCGCGGGTTCGAATCCCGCCTCCCCGACCGCCTCCGGGTCGGCCGCACCCGCCCCGGGCCCACGCGCCCCCGGCGCGGGCTCGTCGGTCGGGTGCTCGGGCGGTGTCGTCATCGGCTGCTCCACGTTGGATCGACGCCGACCAGGCTTCCCGGCACTCCGCTCGGCTCGAGCCTAGAGGTGGCGCGCCGTAGCGCCGGCCGGGTCGCCCTCGTGGACCGCCGGGAGGCGTCAGCCGAGCACGCCGAGCGCCAGCACGGCCGCCCCGATCGCCCCGGCCCGCTCGCCGAGTGACGCGGTGACGACCGGCACCTGGCGCGGCCCCGAGCCGCGCCGGCAGGTGGCCTCGTAGCGGGCGATCGCCGGCGGGAACAGCACGCTCCCGGCCGCTGCGAGGCCGCCACCGAGGATGATCCTGCCGGGGTCGAGCAGCTCGGCGAGGTTGCCGAGGCCGAGCGCCAGGTAGTCGGCGTACTCGCCGACGACGGCCGCCGCCTCCGGGTCGCCGGCGGATGCCGCGGCGACCACCTGCTCGGCCCGCAGCGCCTCGATGCCCCCGGCCGCCTCGGCGAGCCCGGGCGCCCGGCCCTCGAGGACGGCCCGCCGTGCCAGGTAGGCGAGCCCGGTGCCCGAGGCGAACCGCTCCCAGCAGCCGCGCCGCCCGCATCCGCACCGGGGGCCGGACGGATCGACCACCATGTGGCCGACCTCTGCCGCAAAGTTGCGCTCCCCATGCACGATCGAGCCGGCCGTGACGATCCCGCCGCCGATGCCGGTCCCGAGGGTGACCGTGATCGAGTCAGTCACGCCCTGCCCAGCCCCGAAGGCGTGCTCCCCGGCGGCGGCGCACGTGGCGTCGTTGTCCACGACGAGCACCAACGGGCCGGCGCTGCTCCCGAGCAGCCCCTCCAGCCGGGGGCGAAGGCTCGCGGGGAGGTCGAGACCGGCGACGTCGTGGATGTTGGCGGTCTCGTGCAGCACGCCGGCGCGGTCGACGAGGCCGGGCAGCCCGGCGCCGACCCCGACCACGGTCGAGGTCGGCGAGCCGAGGTCGGCCAGCACCGCCTCGACGCAGGCGCAGAGCACGTCGACGAGGGCCTCCTTGGTGGCCGGCGAGGCGAGCCGCGCCTCTGCAACCACCTCACCTGCATCGGTGACGGCACAGCCGAGCACCTTCGTGCCACCGACGTCGAGCCCGATACCGATCGCCACGAGCGAAGGACGCTAACAGCCCCGCACCGGTCCGGCCCGGTCGCGGCCGGCGCGCGGCGGCGGCCGAGCGTGGTCACGGCTCGCGGACGACCTCGCGTGCCAGCTTGTCCTCTCGCAGGCCACGCCAGGTCGGCTGGCGGAGGTGGCCGGCCCCGGTCCACTCGGCGAAGCGCACCTCGCCCACCAGCACCGGGTTGACGAAGTGTGCCCCGCTCGCCCGAGCCCCGGGCAACGGGGCCTCGAACGGCGACACGCCGGTCTCGAGCGCCTCGAGCCGGCGCGTCAGCATCTGGAGCGCCGCCTCGTCGAACCCGGTCCCGACCTTGCCGACGTACGCCAGGCGGTCGGCCGAGGGGATGCCGAGCAGGAGCGCACCGAACTGGGCCGCCCGGTGTCCCTCGCCCCGGGTGAAGCCACCGATGACGACCTCCTGTGTCCGGAGGTGCTTCACCTTCACCCAGGCCGTGCTGCGCCGCCCGGGCAGGTAGGGGCTGTCGCGTCGCTTGGCGACGACACCTTCGAGCCCGGCCGCCCTCGAGGCGTCGAGCACGTCGCCTCCTGGCGGGCCGAAGACGTCGGGCACCGACCAGCCCGGCCCGTCGAGGCCGAGCCCCTCGATGGCGCCGCGACGCTCGCCGTACGGCTCGGCGAAGAGCCATCGGTCCCCGATGCGCAGCACGTCGAACACGAGGTAGGCGAGCCCACCCACGCCGCCCGGCGATCGGCCCGACGCCGTGGCGTTCTGCAGGGCCTGGAAGCTCGGCCGGCCGGCCTCGTCGAGAGCGCACACCTCCCCGTCGACCACCACCGGCCCGGCCCGGCCCGCTCCGGAGCGCTCGACGCCCGTGGCCAGCGACGGGTAGGCCTGCGTCAGGTCGCGTCCGGACCGGCTGACCAGGCGGGCACCGGCGCCCTCGACGAGGGCGAGCGCCCGCACGCCGTCCCACTTGAGCTCGTACGACCACCCCTCCCCCTCCGGCAGGGGGCCGGCGGTGGCGAGCATGGGACGTAGCCCGGACGCGCCGACGTGCAGGTCGGGTGCCGCCACTACGAGGCGCGCCGGCGGCTCGCCGGAGGTCCCTGCCGCCGGGCCGCGACGACCGCATCGAGCAGCGCCGCACGACCCATCGACGACCGTCCGGGCACCCCCAGCTCCCGGGCCAATCGGTACAGCTGGTCCCGGCGCAGCCCGGCGAGGTCCGCCACGCCCTCCGACTCGGCGGCGGCTCCGGCGGTCACCGCGGCCGGCGCCGAGCGACCACCGGCCCCCGGCCCGCCCGAGCCAGCGACCACCTGCGGCCCGTCCGGTGACCGGCCCGCCGGTCTGCCGGCGCCGTCACCCCTGCCGCTGCGCCGCCGGCGAGCCTCCTCGAGCGAGCGCGACAGCACCGACACGAGGTCGACCACGTTCGACGCCTCCGGCGCCTTGGCATGCACGTCGATCGCCTCCCCCCTCGCCTTCGCCTCGATCAGCGCCTCGAGCCGCTGGCGATAGGTGTCGTGATAGCTCGCCGGGTCGAACGCCGCCTGCATCGACTCGACAAGCGACAGGGCGATGTCGAGCTCGCGCCCCGCCACCACCCCGCTGATGCCCTCCAGCTCGACCGGCGGCTCGCGCACCTCGTCGGCGAAGCGCATCGTCGAGAGCACCAGCACGCCGGCGCTGCTGCGGATCGCCGCCAGGTGCTCGCGCTCGCGCAGCACGAACGTGGCGATCCCGACGCGACCGGACCGCTCGAGGGCGGCTGCCAGGAGGGCGTAGGGGCGCCGCGCCGCCGGCGTCGCCGGCGCCAGGTAGTAGGGCGTCTCGTACAGCAACGGGTCGATCTGCTCGCCGTCCACGAAGTCCTGCAGGTCGATCGTTCGCGACTGCTCCGGGGCCGCTGCCGCCAGGTCGTCGTCGTCGACCACCACGATCCGGCCGTCCTCCACCGGCACACCCCGCACGATCCGCTCGAGCGGGACCTCCTCGCCGGTCGCCTCGTTCACCCGCCGGTACCGGATCCGGTTCGACGTCCCCCGCTCGAGCTGGTGGAACCGGACCCGCTGCTCCCGTACCGCCCCGTGCAGGCCGACGGGGATGCTCACCAGGCCGAACGCGATCGAACCCTTCCACACCGGTCTCGCCACGCTGCCCTGCTACCCGTCGCCCCAGCCACCCACACCGGGCCGACTACCATGGCGATCCTCGCGGGCGTAGCTCAATGGCAGAGCCCCAGCCTTCCAAGCTGGTCATGCGGGTTCGATCCCCGTCGCCCGCTCTTACCTGACTCACCTGTTCTCCCTGGTCAGCAACCCTTTCTGGCGAGGCGCTCAGTGACCGCTGCCGACCGCTGCAACCCCTGGGAACGCGCCCGATCGCGCCCAGATCGCGCCCAGATCGCGCCCGGGCAGATGGAGGTCCGGGGGGGCGCCGCTCCGATCGCCGCGCCCGGCGTCGGTGGACCACCGGCGAGGCCCACCAGGACGCTGAGGCAGTCGAGGCCCACGTCGCCGACGGTGAGCCGGTCCCTGAAGAGGCGGGGAAGCCGCAGCTCCTCTCGGTGAGCGTGGCCGCGTAGCCACGGTCCATTGCCCCGTAGCGCCGATCGACGAAGCAACCAGGGCGGCCGGAAGGCGGGTGACCGCGGAGACGGCCGAGTCCCTCGTGCTGGTGCCGAGCGGGCTACCAGGTCACGGACCGTCCCAGGCGGCGCGAGGCGCGACAGCGTCGGCAGCCGAGCGGCGGCTCCTGCGTGTGGCGAGCGTCGACCGCTTCGCAACGCCCTGCAGGGGCACGACGCCGGTGCTTCAAGCCGGCAGGGACGCTCGTACGTGCCGATCTGCGCTTTGTCCGATGGGCCGGCGCCGTCGTTCTGGCGCGACATTCTGCGTCGAGCGCGCGGCTGAGACGTCTCGACCGCCTGCACGCTCAGGCGAGTCTACGTTTCGTCTACACTGGGGGACATGGGTGCTGAAGAGACCACCACCGTGCGGGTCCGCCGGCCTGACTCCGAACGGCTGCAGTCGATCGCGAAGTCCCGGCAGACCACGGTCGTGGAGGTCGTCCACTCGGCGATCGAGGCCCTCGAGCGCCAGGAGTTCCTTCGCGGCCTGGGCGACGACTACCGCCGACTCCGCGACGATCCCCAGCGGTGGGAGGCGTACCAGGACGAGCGCAAGGAGTGGGATCCCCTCGGGTGATCTGGCGGGGTGAGATCTATCAGGTAGACCTCGGTCGCCCTGTCGGCCACAAGCCGGCCTTCCTTCGCCCGGCAGTCGTGGTCTCCAGCGACATCGTCAACAACGGACCTGGCGATCTCGTCGTGGTCGTTCCCGTCACCTCCACCGACTATGGGTTGCGCAGCCATGTCGAGATCGCAGCAGGCGTCAGCGGCCTAGAGCACCCCTCGTATGCGAGATGTGACCACATCAGGGTCGTCTCCACCGCCCGCATCCACCACAGGCGCGGCCATGTCGCGCCCGACGAGCTGCGCACCATCGAGCGGGCGCTGCGCTTCATTCTCGATCTTTGAGCCCATCAGCGCCGAGCCGGACCGGCTGACCCAGCCCCGCAAGCCCGAGTCTGCCCTCCAGCCGTGCCGTTCTGCGTTCGACCATGGTGGTGGCCGATGGGTTCTCGAGCGCTTGTTCTGCGCCATCGCTCCACGTCAATCAGAAGCTGGCCGAAGCGGCCCGAAGTTCGGTCAGGCTGCGTCGGGCGAGATCGGCGAAGTCCTCGGCTCCCTCGCTCCATCGCGTGTAGGCCATCGTCAGGCTGAGGGAAGCCACGTGGGCAGCGACCCGGGCGGTGATCGCCGGCACGCCTCGCTGCTCGAGCGCCTCGACCATCGCTGCGCCGATCCGTAGTCCCTTCAGCGCCTCCCTCTCCTGGAGCTCCGGGTTGGCGGCGATGACGGCTCGGCGGCGACGGCTGAACTGTCGGCGGTCAGGCGTGAACACGTCGTTGCCTAGCAGCTCGAAGGCATCTGCCACCGCCTCCAACGGGGTGGCCGAGTCGGGCGCCGCGGCGATCCCGGCGGCCAGGAGCTGGTCCATCGTGAGCCCGCCGAACAGCACCTCCCGCTTGTCGGCGAAGTACCGGAAGAAGGTGCTCTTGGTCAGCCCGGCTCGTTGTGCGATCGCGGCCACCGTCGTGGCCTCGTACCCGCGCTCGGCGAAGAGGTCCAAGGCGGCCTCGGCCAGTCGTTCGGGAGCGTTTGGCTTCCACCGGGCCATCACCCAGGAGTGTACGAGACGTTGTCCCATCACGGTCGCTAGAGTGATGTGACCAAGTCTCATCACTGGTGCTCCCCGGGGAGCGCAGGAGCCAACGGAGGGCCAGCCATGAGTCGTGCCATCATCTACCGGTCCTTCGGCGGACCAGAGGTCCTCGAGTTGCAGGACGTCCCTGAGCCCCACGCCGGGCCAGGCCAGGTCCGCATCAAGGTGGCCGCCGCCGGTCTCAACCCGATGGACTGGGCGATAGCGCAGCGACCCGACCTCGCCGCCCGGTTCGGGGTCTCGCTGCCTGCCGGGTTCGGGTTCGACTTCGCCGGCGTGGTCGACCAGGCCGGCGAGGGCGTCACGGACTACACCGTTGGTGACCGGGTCTACGGAGGGGCGATGGCCAAGGCGGTTGCCGACTACATCGTGATGCCGGTCGAACACCAGGGCTCGGACTCCATGTCTCACACCCCGAACGGGATCAGCGACGAGGTGGCGGCTGTCCTCCCCGTCGCCGGGCACACGACAATGGCCTGCTTGGCCAAGCTCGGCTTGAAGAGCGGCGACACCGTTCTGGTGGGCGGTGCCGCCGGCGGAGTGGGCATCTTCGTCGTGCAGATGGCCCGCTTGGCCGGGGCCCGCGTGATCGGTACGGCGTCGGAGGCCACCTTCGGTTTCCTGCGCGATCTGGGCGTCGAGCCTGTGGCCTACGGGCCGGGACTCGAAGAGCGGGTCCGGGAGATGGCCCCGGACGGCGTCACGGCGGCAATCGACCTGTTCGGTCTAGAGACGCTCGAGGCCGCCGTGGCCCTGGGCGTCCCACCGGAACGGATCACCACCATCGCGGCCGGCCCCACTCCTCCCCATGGCGTCCGCGCCAGCTGGGGCGGCGAGGCCGGCCCCGACGAGCTCGTCGCGATCACCGACGCCATCCAGGCCGGGCACGTGGCCGCTCCGATTGCCGCCACCTTCCCGATAGAAGACATCCACGAGGCCGTCAAGCTCCAAGCCAGCCGCCATGCCCACGGGAAGGTCGTGATCGTGATGTCGCGATAGGCGCTGACTGCCGAGCGATCCCAACAGGCTGCAGCACCGAGCTCCCCTTCTCTGCGATCGCCAAGCTTGCCGTCCAGGAGCCGGAATCGACGGCGCTGCGCTCCTGTTTGTGCCGGAGAAGCCCCCTCGTGTCGAGCGCCCTCGCCCGCACCGAGGTGCTGCGTGCGCTTCTCCTCGAGGGTGAGGCCGGCGTCGCCCCGGGGGGCGCGCGGTCCTCGCACGAATCGACCTATCCGCATCAACGACCGGATCCTCGACGCAATGGGCGTGCTCCTACCGCCCGACCTGCGATCGCGTACCAGGCGCCGGCATCCCTCGGCTGGGTCCATCGACGGGGTGGGTGACTCGCGGCGGTGAGGGCGTTCGTCGAGACCAACGTCCTCATTCGTCACCTGACCGGGAACCCGCCAGAGATCGCGGCCCGGGCGACACGGTTCCGGCGCGCGGCAGCCGAGCTGCGACTCGCAGGCAGCGTCACTCGTGGACGGCCGCGCCCGAGACCTGATGGTCGGCTTGGAAGAGCGCCTCGGTGAGCAACGCCCGCACGTGGCCGCCGCGAAGCCGGTAGCGCATCCGCCGCCCCTCCCGGGTGGCCTCCACGAGCCCGCCGAGCCGAAGCTTCGCCAGGTGCTGGCTGGCAACCGTCGGCCGGCATCCGGCACGGTCGGCCAGCGACGTCACGTCGAGCTCCTCGTCGCGCAGCGCCCACAGGATCCGCACCCGGGTCGGATCGGCGAGCAGCGAGAACGACACGACGGCCGCTCGCACTTGGGCCTCGCTCAGCGACGCCGGGTGGGCCTGCCCCTCCGGAGCTGGCAGCGGGCGCACCACTGCACCGTACCTGCTCTTGCAATCCCTTCGCATATTCGCAGATGACGAGACCCTTGCTACGATCGGCGAGGAGACGACATGACCGCCGACACGCCACGTCCTACCTCCGGCCCCGACCGTGACGACCGCCACCGTGACGCCCGGCACGGCGACGCCCACCCGGCTGCGTCGGGGACCGGGCGCGGGGCGAGCGGTGCGGTCCACCGCCACGACCACCCCCATCGTCACGGCGGCGGGGGCGAGCACAGCCCTCGGCACCGGCAGGTGCACGGCACCACCCGTGCCGCTCTCGCCCGCCTCGGCCACGGGCTGTCCGAGCTGGCAGGCTCCCACTCCCATGACGCAGCCGACCAGGTGGACGCAGCGCTCGAAGCAGACCGCGACGGTCGCCGGGCGATGTACGCCAGCCTGGCGATCCTCGGGCTCACGGCCGCCATCGAGCTCGGGGTGGTCGCCGTCTCCGGGTCGGTGGCGCTGCTGGGCGACGGGCTGCACAACGTCGCCGACGCGCTGACGGCGGTGCCGCTGCTGGTGGCGTTCGGTCTCGCCCGGCGGCCGCCGACGAAGCGGTACACGTACGGCTACGACCGCGCCGAGGATCTGGCCGGGCTGTTCGTGATCGCCATGATCACGCTCTCCTCCGCCCTGGCCGCCTTCGAGGCGCTCGACCGCCTCCTCCACCCCCGACCGGTCGACCACCTGGGGGCGGTCGCGTTGGCGGGGCTGGTCGGCTTCGCCGGCAACGAGGTCGTCGCCCGTTACCGGATCCGTGTCGGTCGGCGCATTGGCAGCGCAGCGCTCGTCGCCGACGGCCTCCACGCCCGCACCGACGGCTTCACCAGCCTTGCCGTGCTCGCCGGCGCCGGCGGGGTGGCGCTCGGCTGGCGACCCGCCGACGCCGTCGTCGGCCTCCTGATCACCGTCGCCATCGTGGGCGTGCTCCGCTCGGCGCTCCGTCAGGTGGGCGCACGCCTGCTCGACGCCGTCGACCCGGGGCTCGTCGACGAGGTGGACACGGTCGTCCGGCACGTCCCGGGGATCCTCGGCGTCGAGGAGGTGCGCCTCCGATGGATCGGCCACACGCTGCGTGCCGAGATCGACGCCACCGTCGACCGCGCGCTGAGCCTTGTCGAGGCGCACGACGCCGCCCACCGGGCCGAGGCGGCGCTCGTCGGCGCGCTGCCCCGCCTCACCGCTGCCAGCATCCACGTCAGCCCGGCAGGTGCCCACCCGAGAGCGGCGGCGACCTAGCGCGGCTCTCCCGCCGCCGCCTCGACCACGGCGCTAGGCCCGGAAGTAGTGGCCCTGCTCCAGGTCCTCGACGAGCCCGGGCCCGACCGGTGACCAGCCGAGCAGCTCTCGGGTGATCTCCGAGGAGGCCGGGCTGTCCGCGCCGACGAAGTGGCCGACGAACCCGAACCGCTCGACGGCCACCTCGGGGCCGATCGACGCCGTCGGGACGCCGAGGTGGCGACCGATGGTCTCGGCGATCTCCCGGTACGGGACGCCCTCCTCGTGGACGGCGTGGAGGACCGAGCCGCCCGGAGCTGCCTCGACAGCGAGCCTCGTGAGGCGCGCCGCATCGTCTCGGTGCACGGCCGGCCACCGATTCGATCCGTCGCCGACGTGCTCGGCGACGCCGTGCCGGCGCGCCGCCCCGACGAGGCCGGCGACGAAGCCGTGGTCCCCGTCGCCGTGGACGGTGGGCGCGTAGCGCACGACCGACGACCGGACGCCGACGCCCCGCAGCGACAGGGCCAGGAGCGCCGTCGCCGCACGAACCCCTGCCGGGTTGGCACGGACGATCTCGCCCGGCACCAGCCCGTCCGCCTCGGTCGCGCCGCGACCGATGGCCAGGCCGAGGAGGCCGGATGCGAGCACGAGCGGCCGGCCCGATCCGGCGAGCGCGGCACCCATCGCCTCGACGGCGTGCCGGTCGGCCGCTCCCGCCGCGGCGAAATCACCGCCCCATGCCACCTCGTGCTGGAAGGCCAGATGGATGACGCCGTCCGACGCCTCCGCTGCGCGCGCCAGGCCGGCGGCGTCGTCGAGGTCGCCCCGCCACACCGTGGCGCCGGACGCCGCGACCTTCGACGCGGCCACGTCCGAGCGGGCGAGCCCGACGACGTCGTGCCCGGCCACGAGCAGCTCCTGGACGACGGCCGAGCCGATCCAGCCGGACGATCCGGTCACGAAGATGCGCATGCCCTGTCTCCTTCAGCAGTGATGTCAGATCCAGACATGACCATAGATGCGATGTCAGCAACTGTCAACACTGTGGACGGTGGGCGCGGGCGCGGGCGCGGGCGCGGGCGCGGGCGCGGCGGCACCCTGCCAGGCCGGTTGTCGGGACGGCTACGCGACGCGCCCGCTCCGCCGGCGTGACCGCCCCGTCCGTCCGTCGCCGAGCGAGCCCGAGGCGGCGAAGGCAGCCACGAACAGGCCGACGACCACCCACAGCGCCTGCAGCAGGCCCGCCCGCTGGGCCAGCGCGCCGATCGCCGGCGGGCCGGCCAGGTTGGCGAAGTAGCCGATCGAGCCCACCACGCTGACGCGGGCTGCCGGATCCGGGCCGCTCTCTGCCGCCGCCGACATGCCGAGCGGGAAGCCCATCGAGACCCCGACCGACCAGAGCAGCGTTCCGACGAGGACGAGCCACGGCGTTCCCGCCCGGATGAACAGGACGACCCCGAGGACGCCGAGCGAGGTCGTGACGCGCAGCGTGGCCACCCGGCCGATCCGGTCGACCAGCGAGCCGCCGAACATCCTGCTGAGCGCCTCCCCCGCGGCGAACGCCACGAAGAAGGCGGCGGCGACGGCGGGGGCGGCGCCGTGGTCGCTGCGGGCCGCCAGGGTGAGCCAGCTCGTCGCCGAGCCCTCGCCCAGCTCGACGCCGAGCATCACGAGCCCGATGAGCAGGAGCCGGACGTCCAGGAAGCTGCGCCGCCACTGCCGTCGCCTCGCCCGCCGGTCGCCCGCCGTCGCCTCGTCACCGGGGCGCCGCCACCGGGGCACGCCGCGCGCCACCACCGCTCCGGCCACGGCCACGAGCGCCGCCTCGACCAGGAACTGCGCCGCCGGGCTCACGTCGAGCGCAGCGGAGGCCGCACCGATCCCCGAGCCGACCGCCACCCCGATCGACCACGCGGCGTGCATCCTCGGCAGGAGCGTGCGGCGGGCTGCACGCTCGATGGCCGAGCCCTCCACGTTGATCAGCACGTCGAGGGTCCCGATCCCGGCACCGACCACCACGAAGCCGGCGACGAGCAACGGAAGCGAGTCGAGCTCGAGCGCCAAACCCAGCAGCCCCAAGGCGGCCCCGACGACGAGCAGCGCCGTGGCGATCGCCCGGCGACTCCCGAGGCGGTGCGCCACCGGGGTCGACGACAGCACCCCGACGATGCCCCCGACGGTGACCCCGGCGAGCAGCAGGCCGATCGTGGTCGTGTCGATCCCGAGCCGCTCCTTGATGGCAGGAAGGCGCGGACCCCACGCCGCCACGGTCACCCCGCCGAGCGCAAACCCGGCCGTGATGGACCACCTCCACCGGGAGAGCGCCGAGGGCGTCGTCGCCGGCGGTGGCACCGGCGACCAGCTTCCCTCGGCGCTCACGTGCCGGCTGCCACGATGCGCCCATCCGCCCCGATCTCGAAGCCGGGCAGGCCGAACCGATCGGCGAGCAGCGCCGGCAGCCGCGCCGGTGCCTCGGCCGTCTCCGTCGAGCCGGCCGGCGTCCGCACGATGCGCCGCAGCGACCCGGACCAGTCCGACAGCACCTCGCGCGCGCCATCGCCGTGGCTGACCCCGACGATCAGCCCGGACACGAAGGCCGAACGCGGGCTCGTGCACACCCACCAGTTGCCCACCTCGAGGTCCACCCGGGGGACCGGTGTCGGCACGAACCCGTACAGGTCGACGAAGCCGCCCGACCCGGCCACCTGCAGCACGAGCTCGTCGTCGTCAGCCACCACCCGGTAGCGCCAGCCGTCCTGCTCGTGCTCGCCGCCCGGTCCGAACGGGATCGGCTCGAGCAGCGTTCCCGGGCCGAACCCGGCATCGGCATGCCAACGGCACCCCGTCTGGTCGGTCACCCGCAGCAGCACATGGGTCGCCGGCCGGCCTCCTGGCGGAGGGCTGCCCGAGCGTGACCGACCGAGCATCGCCTCCACCTCCAGCCCGAGGCGCCGCAACGCAGCCCCGAGCAGAAGGTTGTGCTCGAAGCAGTACCCGCCGCGCCGGCGGTGGACGAGCTTGTCCTCGAGGTCGGCTTGCACGAGCGACACCGGCCGACCGCCGTGCGCGTCGAGGTTCTCGAATGGGATCGCCATCACCTGGGCCCGATGGATGGCCTGCCAGGACGGGTGGCTCGCCGGATCGAGCCCGATGCGCGCCAGATAGGCGTCGAGGTCGATCATCGGCTCGACCGCCGTCACCGGACCCGGGGTCACGCCACGACATCCCCGACGGAGCCACCCGGGGCGCCAGGGCTGCCCCGCCTGAAGGACCTTTCAGGCGTCGCGCCGGCCGCGCTGCGCGGCATATTGCGGATCCGTATCTTCTCTGTTGCCATCACATGACGACACGGCCCGCGTGCCGGTCGCACCGCACCCGAAGGAGACACCCCATGCGAACGATGATCGTACGGCTCGCCGCCCCGGCGCTCGTGGCGATCGGCACTGCCGGTCTCGCCGGTGGCCTCGTGGCCGGCCCAGCGGGCGCCTCGAGCAAGCCGAAGCCGAAGCCGGCGGCGACCGCCAAGGCCAAGCCGGCCACCAAGGCCGGCGTCGTCGACCTGCGCGGCGTCGTCGCCACGCTCGACGCCGCCAAGGGCCAGCTGGAGCTGCGCGTCGGCAAGCGCGACATCCTGGTCAAGGCGACCGCCGCCGAGCTGAAGGCGGTCAAGGTCGGCGAGCAGGTGACCGTGCACGGCAAGATCGTGCACGCGGCGCGGGTCGCCACCTCCATCACCAAGGCCTGAGCACCATCCGGCCTGCCGGCGCGCGTCGGGCATCGCCCTCCGGCGCGCGCCGGCATCCCACCCTTCGCCCTCGCTGCCAAGGGGCGGTGCCCCATCGGCGTCAGGGTCGGGCGACGTGTGCCCGCAGCGATGTGCGGCCCGGTGACGACGCCACCTCGACCGCGTCGGCGAGCTGGCGGATGATCCACAGTCCGCGACCGCCCTCGGCCGACGTCGGCGGGCGGCGGTAGCCGGCGAGCAGGTCACCGAGACCGGTCCCGTCGTCGTCGACCTGCAGGACGAGCCCGTGGGCGGCGCGCCAGAAGGCGATGCCGACCGACGACGCGGCGGCGCGCCACGCGTTGGTGACGAGCTCGCTCACCATGACGAGCAGGTCCTGCCGGACCGCGTCGTCGAGCTGCGCGAACAGCGACGTCGACCGCACGAACGCGCGCCCCGCCGGCGGACGGATCGACCCGGAGACCGCCTCGGCGCCGCCCGGCACGGGGAGCGCCTCCGGCGCCAGCTCGGCGGCGAGCGTGGCGGCGCCGACGACCGAGCCGTTCGGCGAGGCCGGCGCCACACCGTGCTCGGGGTGCAGGCGCGCCGCATGCTCGAGGACCGCCGCCGGGAGCGAGGCGGCGTCGTAGACGCACAGGAGCTCGATCGGCTCTCCGGCGAGCGCCTCGTTGAGCACGGCGTCGTACCGCTCCCACTCGGCGACGAGCGCCGCCGGCATGCCGATCGGCCAGGCGCACTCGCCGACGAGGCGCAGGTGACCGCCCTGCGCTCGCACCGCAGCGAGGGCGTCCTCGAGCGCGCGCAGGCGACGCCCGGGCGACGGCTGCCAGGCGTCGGTGTCGGTGAAGCACACCCGTTCGGCGTCCGCCCCGAGCGCCGCCTCGACGTCGGCGACCCGGCGGGCAACGAGGTTGACCTGCACCGCGTCGCCACGAGCCAACCCTGCCAGCACGTACGGGACGACCGCCTCGACCAGCTCGCCGGTGGTCCGGGGCAGCAGCACGCTGTGGTGCACGTCCCCCGCCTCGTGGGGCGTCTCGGCGACCGCGTCCGGCGCCACCTCCGCCCTACCGCCTCCACCTCGCGGCACGTCCTGCACCGGCAGCCTCCACGGGCTGCACGCTACCAATCGGCGCCCGGCGGGCGGAAGCCTCACGACTGCCAGCGCAACGCCAGGATCGCGGTGTCGTCGCCACCGGCCGGTGCCAGCTCGCGCAGCACGGTGCCGACGAGCGACTCGAGGTCGCCGCGGTGGGCCGCCCCCACTGCGGCGAGCGCCTCCAGGCCCGGATCGAGCCCCTCGCGCCGCCGCTCGACGAGCCCGTCGGTGTAGGCGACGACGGTGGCCGCCGGGGGCAGGACGTGGACGGACGCCTGGTAGGTGGCCCCCGCGACCCCGACCGGCGGTGCCGGGGGCACGTCGAGGTAGCGGGCGACGCCGCCGCTCACGAGCAGCGGCGGGAGGTGCCCGGCGTTCACGATCTCGCAGCGGCGCGCGGCGACGTCGACCGCCAGCGCCAGCAGCGTGGCGAAGTGGCCGTCGCGGTCGACGTCGATCAGGCCGGCGACCTTGCCGACGAGGGTCGCCAGCGGGGTGTCCTCTGCGGCGTAGGCGCGCAGGCCGAAGCGCAGCGCTGCCATCACCCGCGCCGCCTCGACGCCGCGGCCGGACACGTCGCCGACGACGGCGAGCAGCCGGCCCGAGCCGAGCGGCACGACGTCGTACCAGTCCCCGCCCACCTCCATCCCGGCGGTCCCCGGCGCGTACCGGACGGCGACGTCGAGCCCCGCCGGCGCCGCCGGCGCGTCTGGCAGCAGTGCCTGCTGCAGCGTCTCGGCCAGACCTCGCTGCTCGCCGTACAGCCGGGTCACCTCCTCGGCAAGCCGTTCCGCCTCGCGCCGACGGCGCACGACCCGGTCGACGAGGAGCGCTGCCGCCCCCGTCAGCACGGCACCGGCCACGGCGAGGGCGATCGGCAGCCAGTAGGCGAGCGAGCCGCCGAGCCACCCGACGGCGGAGGCCACCAGGTACAGATCGCTGTCGCCGAAGGGGATGGTGACCTGCGTCGAGTCCGCGGTGGGCAGCGGGCGGCTCGTGGTCGCCAGCAGCAACCGGCTCGGATCGACATGACGGCCCAGGTAGATGGCATAGTCGAGCTCGGAGAACGGCGAGCCCGGCGACGGGCGCACGATCCGGTGCGCCGGCAGCGGCTGCACGCCGACCGTCGCCACCCGACCGTGCCCGGCCAGGGCGACGAAGCCGTACACGAGGGCGCCCGGGCGCTGGTCGAGCAGGCCGAGCACGCCGAGCCCGTGCGCGGCGCGAGCTCGGAGCAGCATCGCCTGCACGCCCAGCTCGGACGAGGCCGGCACCACCGGCGTGCCGACGCCGGCGATCGGCAGGTAGCGGCCCTCGTGGAGCTGCCAGAGCGACATCGAGGCGAACCCCTTCCCCGTCCCCGGGCTGAGCAGGCCGCTGGCGTAGCTCACGAAGTCCGCCGGGTCCGTCACCGCCAGCTCGGCCGCCTGGGCGAGCGGGCGCTCCAACGTGCTGGAGTCGAGCTGCAGCACGGCCGCTGCCTGGCGGACCTGGGTGCGCAGCAGCCGGGTCTCGGTCCGGGTCGACGCCGCCGCTGCCGCCCAGGTCAGCACGGCGGTCACCACGACCCCGACGAGGACGACCCGCAGCGCCGCTGTGTGCTGGCGCAACGACGGGCGCGCCCGAGCCGCCGGGTGGGCGCCGGCGGCGTGCGCCACCGACGGCCGGCCCGGCCCGGGGCGCGCTGTGGACCTCTCGTCGAGCACGGCCGGCCGGGCCACGCGGACCTCCTCGTACCCCGCCGGGGCGCCGGCGCGACGCCCGAGCCTACTGGGGCGTCGGTACCGACGGTGGCCCGCCCGCCGGCCGGCGGGCGACGCGGAGCCGGCTCGGCAGCTCGAGCGCCGTCGTGAGCAGGCGCCCCTTCCATGCCGGGTACGGCGGGTACGCGAGCGGCAGGTCGAGGCGGCGGCCCTTGTGGAGGACCGGCCGGAGCTGTGACAGCCGCTCTACTCCGTGGCGCCCGTGGTACGCCCCGATGCCGCTCCCGCCGATGCCACCGAAGGGGAGGCTGGGGGAGGCGAACTGGTGCATCGTCGTGTTCCAGCACACCCCGCCCGACCGGGTCGTGGCGAGCAGGCGGTCGAGGACGGCCCGGTCCTCGCCGAACACGTACAGCGCGAGCGGGTCTGGCCGACGCCGGATCCACGCGGCCGCCTCGTCGGCGTCTCGCACCCGGACCACCGGGAGGATCGGCCCGAAGATCTCCTCCTGCAGGAGCGGGGCCGCCGGATCGGGGTCGACCACGACGGTCGGTGCCACGTAGCGGGTCACCCGGTCGACCTCGCCGCCGACGACGACGCGGCCGCCGTGCCCGTCGAGGAGGCCGGCCAACCGGTCCACGTGGCGGTCGCTGACGATCCGCCCGTAGTCGGCGCTGCGCCACGGATCGGGGCCGTAGAGCCGGCGCACGGCGCCGACGAGCGCCTCGAGCAGCTCGCCGGCCCGAGCGTCGTCCACGAGCACGTAGTCGGGAGCGATGCAGCTCTGCCCGGCGTTGAGCAGCTTGCCCCAGGCGATCCGCAGGCCTGCCGAGGCGACGTCGGCCGAGCGGTCGACGACGGCAGGGCTCTTGCCGCCGAGCTCGAGCGTGGTCGGCACGAGCCGGGCGGCCGCCCGGGCCCCGACGAGGCCACCGACCCGGGGGCTGCCCGTGAAGAACAGGTGGTCGGGGCCGGCGTCGACGAGGGCCTCGGTCGCCGACGGCCCGCCCTCGCAGACCGCCACGGTCGACGGGTCAAGGTAGTGGCCGAGCCGCTCCGCCAGCAGCGCGCTCGTCGCCGGAGCCTCCTCGGACGGCTTCAGCACGGCGGCGTTGCCCGCGGCCACCGCCGCGGCGAGCGGCACGAGCAGCAGGTTGACCGGGTAGTTCCATGGCCCGACGATGCCCACCACCCCGAGCGGCTCGCGCCGGATCCACGAGCGTGCCGGGTGCAGCACGAGCGGCGTCCGGACCCGCTCGTCCCGGACCCAGCGCGGAAGCCCCCGCCGCAGCGTGGCCACCTCGCGCTGCACCGACGCCACCTCGGTCAGGCGTACCTCGGTGGCAGCCCTCCCGAGGTCGGCCACCACGGCGTCGACGAGCGCCCTGCCCTCGCGTACGAGCAGCCGCTCGAGGCCGTCCAGCTGGGCGAGCCGCCAGGCGAGGGGCCGGGTCCTCCCCTCGGCAAACGCGGCCCGGCAGGCCGCCATGGCGTCGGCCGGCGTGCCGCTCACCTCGGGCGCCTCCCGACCGCCGCAGCGGCGAACGGTCCGGGCGGCGCCATCGAGCCAGCGTGACGGACAGAGAGGCCCGGGGCAAGTGGCGGGGCGGCGGACCGGAACGACCGGCTTCCGCACGGCCCTGCGCCCGCCGGCCTACCCTCGTTCCATGACGACGCCTGCTCGCTCCTTCCTCGCCGAGCTCGCCGCCGCGCTCGGGACGGTCCCACCGACCGACGCCGAGATGGCCGACCTGCTGTCGCTCGCCTCTGCCGCCGCGCACGCCTCCGAACGGGTGGCGGCCCCGGTCGCCTGCTGGATGGCCGCCCGGGCCGGCCGGTCGCCGGCGGAGGCCGTGGCAGTCGCCAACCAGCTCGCCGGACGCCTCGGCGGTGCCGCTGCTGCCGCCGAGGGCACGCCCGGGGGCAGCGGCGCGTCAGCGGATGCCCCGGGCCACGAGGAGCGCCGGGAGGAGCCGTGAACGCGCCTAGGGTGCGGGCGGAGCCGGTCGAACCAGGCCGCCGCCGGGGTGGGACGCCGGTGAGGACGGAGACGACGTGACCGAAGCGAGCGGGGTCCGCGCAGACGAGCGAGCCGCCGAGCAGCCGACCGTGCTCGTCACCGGCGGCTCCCGCGGCCTCGGGCTGGCACTCTGCCGCCGCTACGCCGCCCGCGGGGCGCGCGTCGCCCTGTGCGGGCGGGACGAGGTCGCGCTCGAGCGCGCCCGCCTCGAGCTCGCCGCCCTCGGTGCCCACGTGCTCGCGCTCGCCTGCGACGTCGCCGACCCGACCGCCGTGCGCCAGCTCGTCGCCGCCGTCGAGGAGCGCCTCGGAGCCGTCGACGTCCTCGTCAACAACGCCGCCGTCATGACGGTCGGACCGGCCAGCCTGCAGGGGGTGGCCGAGATGGAGCGGCTCATGGACGTCGCCTTCTGGGGCGCCGTCCATGCCACCTTCGAGGTCCTCCCTGCCATGCGTGCCCGCGGGAGCGGGACCATCGTCAACGTGACCTCCATCGGCGGGCGAGTGAGCACCCCTCACCTCATCGCCTACAACGCCGCCAAGGCCGCCTTCCTGTCGTTCTCCGAGGGGCTGGCCGCCGAGGAGCGTCGCGAGGGCATCCACGTGCTGACCGTCATCCCCGGCTTCATCCGCACCGGGTCGGAGGTGCGCGTCCGGGTCGTCGGCGACGAGGAGGCCGAGCGGCGATGGTTCGAGCCCGGCGCCCGGCTGCCCCTGCTCGCCGTGCGCCCGGACCGGGCAGCGCGGCGCATCGTCGACGCCGCCGAGCGCGGCCGGCGGGCGCTCGTGCTCACGCCGCTCGCCCAGGTGGTGAGCCGGACCGCCGCCCTGTCGCCGACGCTCACCGGCCTCGTGCTCGACGGGGTCAACCGTCTCCTCCCGCCGCCACCGCCGCCGGCCTGACCACGGCAGGCCAGGCCCACCTTGCGGGGCGCCCGGCGGGCGGCGAGCATCGTCGCATGGTCGATGCCCTGCGCAGCTACGAGACGACGGTCGGATCCCAGGTCCTCCACCTCCCGGTCGTGCCGCTCAACGACGGTCTCGCCATCGCGCTGCTCATCACGGTCGACCACGGCGTCGCCTTCTCGGCGCGGGCCGGCGAGGATCTTGCGAAGCTGCTCGCCCCCCTCGACGTCGACGTGGTCGTCTCGGTCGCCACGATGGGCATTCCCCTCGCCATCGAGGCGTCGCGGGCGCTCGGCCTCGACGACTACCTGATCCTCCAGAAGACCCCGAAGATCCACCTCGCCGACGCCATCAGCGAGCCGGTGACCTCCATCACGACCGACAAGCGCCAGCGGCTGCTGTTCGATCGGGCTCGCGTCGGGGCGGTCGCCGGCAAGCGGGTGGCGCTCATCGACGACGTCGTCTCGACCGGCGCCTCGGTGCGTGCTGCGCTCCACCTCGTACGCCACGTCGGTGGCGACCCGGTGGCCATCGGGGCGCTGCTCACCGAGGCGGCTGCCTGGCGGTCGACCCTCGGCGAGGACGCCGCCCTCGTCCAGGCGCTCGGCGCCGTGCCCCTCTTCCGCCGCCGGTCGGACGGCATGCTCGAGGAGGACTGGCAGGGCACCGCATGAGCGCCCTTCCCGGAGCCCTCGACGTGGCGCTCCTCGTGGTCACGGCCGCCGCCGGCGAGGCGCGGTCCGGCTGCCTGGTCGGCTTCGCCACCCAGTGCAGCCTCGAGCCCGAGCGCTTCCTCGTCTGCCTGTCGCGCGCCAACCGGACCTACGAGGTGGCGCGCGAAGCCACCACGCTCGGCGTCCACGTGCTCGGCGACGGCCAGGTCGAGCTGGCCCGGTGGTTCGGCGGGACCACCGACGACCGGGTCGACAAGCTCGCCGCGGTCGACTGGCGCCCGGGCGACGGCGGCGCGCCCCTCCTCGTCGCCTGCGCCGCCTGGTCCGAGATGCGCATCCTCGAGCAGCTGCCGCTCGGCGACCACGTCGGGTTCGTCGTCGAGCCGGCCGCCTCGGGGGCCGGCGACCACCGGGGCATCCTCCGCCTGTCCGACGTCGGGCCGCTCGCGCCCGGGCATCCGGGCGACGACCCGCCCCGCGAGCACCGCCCCCGGGGCGGGGCGTGCCCGCCCGGGCGCGCACCGACCGCCTAGCCTCTCGGAGGTGCCTGCCGGGACCATGCTCGCCGCCGCCGGCGGCGCCGACGCCGCTCCCGGGGGGGCGCCCTACGAGCTGCCGTCCACGCTGACCCCGTCGAAGCTCCAGCGGTTTGTGAGCTGCCCGTTGGCGTTCCGGCTTTCCTACCTCGACCGGCGCCCCGAGCCACCCACGGTCGACCAGCTGCGCGGCACCCTCGTCCACCGGGCGCTCCAGGTGCTGTACGCGAGTGGGCCGGCCGCCGGCCGCCGGCTCGAGCGGGCCCGCACGGCGCTGGAGGAAGCCTTCGAGGAGCCGGCGCTTCGCGGTGAGCTCGACCAGCTGGGCCTGGACGAGGCGGCACTGGCACGCTTGGGGCGCGAGGCTGCCGCCCTCGTGGAGAAGTACTTCGCCCTCGAGGACCCCACCCGGGTCCACCCGATCGGGCTCGAGCTGGACCTGCGGGCACGCGTCGACGGCATCGAGCTGCGCGGCATCATCGACCGGCTCGACCGGCTCGAGGACGGCAACATGGTGGTCGTCGACTACAAGACCGGCCGGGCGCCCCGACCGGAGCAGTCGCGCGCACGGCTCGGTGGCGTCCACTTCTATGCCTACCTGTGCGAGCAGCTGCTCGGGCGCCGACCGAGCGAGGTCCGCCTGCTCTACCTGCGTGACCAGGTGGTCGTGGTCGAGTCGCCGACCGACCAGTCCATGCGCGGCCTGCGCCAGCGGGCGACGGCGGTCTGGACCGCCATCACACGAGCCTGCGCCACCGGCGACTTCCGGCCGAACCCGTCGCCGCTCTGCCGGAGCTGCGCCTTTCGCTCCTCCTGCCCGGCGGCGCCCGCCACGTGCGTCGGGGCGATCACCCGGTGACGGCGCCGGAGACGGCTGGCGGCGAGGATGCGCGCTCGAGCTCGTTCCTGGAGGCGCTCGACGGTGGCGCCGAGCGCGTCGTCGGACGCTGGCGCGGCCGGCGCGGGGCAGATCTCCTCTTCTACGGCGCCTCGGCGGCCGGGGAGTTCAGCCTCGTATGGATCGCCCTTGCGCTGTGGCGGGGGTGGCGACGCGCGCCGCGAGACGTCGCCGCCGCGAGACGGGCGGTCGTGGCGGCCGTCGTCGAGTCGCTGGCCGTGAACGGTGCGCTGAAGGCGCTGATCCGCCGGGAGCGACCCGTGGCACCGGTGCACCATCCGCTCCCGTTCCGCCAGCCGCTCACCTCGAGCTTCCCGTCGGGCCACGCCAGCGCAGCCTTCTGCGCCGCCACCCTGCTGGCGGAGGGTGAGCGGGCGGCCCCCGGCTACTACGCCCTGGCCGCCGTCGTCGCCACGTCCCGCCTGTACGTGCGGATCCACCACGCCTCGGACGTCCTCGGCGGGGCCCTGATCGGCCTCGCCGTCGGGCGCGCCGTGCGCCGGCTGGCGCCGCTCGACGCTCGCCGTGGCCGGCGGCGGACGGGTACGCGGGCGGGGGCGCCGAACCCGTAGCATGCCGGTCGTCCTTCCGCGTCCGGCGGCGGACGCGCCGCCGGGCAGGCGCCGGGAGCCCGTTGGGCAAAGAGGAAAGAAGACGGACACGCCATGAGCGTCGCCATCGTCATGGGAAGCGACTCGGACGAGCCGGTCATGCGGCAGGCCGCCGACGCCCTCGAGGACTTCGGGGTCGACTGGGAGATGCGCGTGCTGTCGGCACACCGCACCCCGGACGACGCCATCGCCTTCGCCCGCTCGGCTCGTGCACGCGGCGTGCAGGTGATCATCGCCGGCGCAGGCGGCGCCGCCCACCTGCCCGGGGTGCTCGCTGCCGTGACGACCCTTCCGGTCATCGGCGTGCCGATCGCCCTCAAGACGCTCGACGGTCTCGATTCGCTGCTCTCGATCGTCCAGATGCCGCGCGGCATCCCGGTCGCCACCGTGTCGGTCGACGGTTCCCGCAACGCCGGCCTGCTCGCCGTGCGCATGCTGGGGGTGGCCGACGAGCACCTCGCAGGTGAGATCGAGCGCTTCCAGGAGCGGATGGCGGCAGAGGTGCGGGCAAAGGATGCCGCCATGCAGGAGCGGCTCGGTCGCTGACCGACGCTCGGCCACGGACGGCTACCCTGCCGAGCGATGTCACCAGCTCGACGTGCGGCGCCGGCACTGCTCGGTGAGGGCGAGCGTGCGGTCGTCGTCTGCCTCGACGACCTCGGCTTCTCCCACGGCGCCAACGGGGCGATCTACGAAGCGCTGCGCGGCGGCGGTGCAAGCTCTGCCGGTCTGATGGTCCCGGCGCCGTGGGCGCGCGGTGCCGCCGCCGCCTACCGCGGCGAGGACGTCGGGGTCCACCTGACCCTGAACGCCGAGCTCGACCTCTACCGGTGGGGTCCGCTCACCCACGCCCCCTCGCTGCTGGACGGCGACGGCGGGTTTCCCCGCACCGTGCACGACGCCTGGGAGCACGCCGACCTCGACGAGGTCCGGCGGGAGTGGCGCGCCCAGATCGAGCGGGCGATCTACTGGGGCTTCGACGTCAGCCACCTCGCCGCCCACCTCCACTCGGTCACCGAGCGCCCCGAGTTCCTCGACGTCTACCTCGACCTCGCCGAGGAGTTCCGCCTGCCCGTGCGCCTGCCTTCGGCGGGCGAGGAGGCACGGCTCGGCTTCCCCGTGCGCGACCTGGCCGGCGAGCGTGGCGTCCTCGCCCCCGAGCGCATGGTCGGCGCCGAGGGTCTCGTCGACCTCGAGGGGCCGGCCGTCGCCGCCTGGCTCCACGCGCTGCCGCCCGGGCTCACCGAGGTCCGGCTGCAGCCGGCACCCGACACGGCCGACCTGCGCGCCGCCCTGCCCGGCGGATGGATGGCCCGCGTCGCCCACCAGCGCCTCGTCGCCCCGGGCGGCCCGCTCGCCACGGCGCTCGCCTCCACCGGGATCCCGCTCGTCGGCTACCGGGCGCTCCGGGCGCTGATGCGCTCGGAGACCTGACCGCCCGGCGGTCGATCCCTCCGCCTCGCCCTGGCCCGTCCGGGTCACCGGACCCCGGGCCCCGGACCGCCGACCGCCATCGCCAGGAGCGCCGGGCGCCGTCTTCCGGCCGGCCCGGCTACTACTCGAAGCGCGGCACGTACGCGCCGCGACCGAGCGCGGCGCTCTCGAACGGGTCGAGCGAATCGTCCACGCCGCCACGCACCTCCCGCACCCACGGCAGGCGCTCGCGCAGGAGCCGCTCGACGCCGCCCTGCAGAGTGGACGACGAGATGGCACACGACCCGCACGCTCCCTCCAGGCGCACCTCGACGATGCCCGCCACGTAGTCGGCGTCCACGAGGGCAAGGTCGCCGCCGTCCATCTGCACGGCGGGGCGCATCAGATCGAGCACGTCCTCGAGCGCCGCCTTCCGGGCGTCGAGCTCTGCCGGGTCGAGCCCTGCAGCGTCCAGCCCTGCCCCGTCGAGCCCTGCCCCGTCGAGTGGGTCGATCTCGGCCGGCACCGCCGCCTCGGGCACCGCCGCCTCGGGCACCGCCGCTCGCTCGACGGGAGCACCGCCGCCCGGCACGGTCGGCGCCCCGTCCGGCTCGCCGACGAGCGCCGCCTCCTCGTTGGCCCCGCCGGCCTGCCATCGCCCGAAGCGCACGCGGTTCTCCCTGCTCGCTGCCCGACCTCGTAGGATCGCCCCGTGGGCGTCCGTTCGATGATACGGCCAAGGTGGGCCGCGCCCGGCAGGGCGACGGCACCGGTGGGGAGTGCCGCAACGACACCGGCAGAGGGAGCGTCGTGGCGCTCGTCTATCTGAACGGCGCCCTCCTCGACGGAGGGGTGGCGACCATCTCGGTGCACGACCACGGCCTCGTCGTCGGCGACGGCGTGTTCGAGACCGCCCTCGTGCTCGGCGGACGCCCGTTCGCCCTTGCGCGACACCTGGATCGCCTCGAGCGCAGCGCCGCCGGCCTCGGGCTGGTGCTCCCAGACCGCGAGGAGCTCGCGGCGGCGGTCGTCCAGGTGGCGGCCTCGCTCCCGAGCCCCCGGGCACGCCTGCGCTGCACGGTCACCTCCGGGCCGGGCCCGCTGGGCTCGGCGCGGGGCGGCGGCCCACCGACCGTCGTCGTCGCCGTCGACGAGGACGACCCGGCACCGCCGACCGTGCCGGTCGCCCGCGTCCCATGGACCCGCAACGAGCACGGCCCGCTCGCCGGGCTGAAGACGATCTCGTACGCCGGCAACGCCCGCGCGCTTGCCCACGCCGCCGCCCGTGGCGCCAGCGAGGCCATCTTCGCCAACACGGCCGGGCAGCTGTGCGAGGGCACCGGGTCCAACGTCTTCGTCGTCCTCGACGGCACGCTCGTCACCCCGACGCTCGCCTCGGGCTGCCTCGACGGGGTGACGCGAGCGCTCGTGCTCGAGCGCTTCGGCGGCCTCGAGCGCGACGTGCCCGTCGAGGCCCTCGAAGCGGCCAGCGAGGCGTTCCTCACCTCGACGCTGCGAGGCGTGCAGGCCATCGTCGCCGTCGACGGTCGACCCGTCGCCGGACCGGGGCCGGTCACCTCGGCGGCGGCGGCGGCGTACGAGGCGCTCCTCCTCGCGGGCCTTCCCGAGGACGCCGCCTAGCCCAGCGTCGTCAAGCCGCTCCTGCGACGGGGCACACGGGCACCACCTCGGCCACCCGGAGGGCCGAGGACCGCGACGACGCCCGGCGCAGGTGGCGGAACGTCCGTCGTCCCGGCGGGACCTCGTGGCGCGGCGCGCAGCTCGAGCACCGGCGGACCGCTGCGGGCCGACCCGACGGGGCCCGCTCCCGATGCCGCTCCCGATGCCGAGGCGGGGGCGCCGGGCGGCGCCAGGCGGTCGACGAGCACCAGTTCGGGCGGCGGCGACCAGGCGGCAACGGCGGCGAGCACCCCGTCCGCCGGACGACCGAGGGCAACGGCGATCGGCGGCGGCACCGGCCGGCGCGGCTCGTTCCAGGCGGCCCGGACGGCGAGGCGCCGCCCGGTCACCGTCGCGGCCGGCGTCGCCAGCATCGCCGCCACGATCGCCAGCGCCTCCGCCAGGTCATCGATCGAGGCCACACCAGGTGGCTCGGCCGACGCCGGCGCGTCCGGTTCCCCACCGAACGAACCTGAAGGAGCGAGGACGAGGACGGCCCGCCCGGCGCTGCAGACGTCGAGTGTCGCGAACGCCTTCGCGACGAGGGAGACGGGTCGCTCCCCGATCGAGACGATCGCCCCGAGGCGGATCGCCGAGGTCGCTGCCGCACAGGCCCCGAGCAGGGTGAACGGGTCGAACGAACGCCACCGACCCTCGTCGGCGCGAGGCCGACCGTCGAGCACCAGGGCATCGAAGCCACGCTGCTCGGCCGCCTGCGCCGTCGCCAACACCTCCTCGAGCGCCTGCCCCGCTTCCCCGGCGGTGCCCGCAGGGACCAGCAGGCCGGTACGGGGCAGCGCCACGTCAGGGTTGTAGTCGATCGGCGCACCGGACGTGGCCGCGCTCGGGTGCGCGCAGGTAGCCGCCGACGGCGCGGCGTGCGTGACCGCCGTCGACGAGCCGCTCGAGGGCGGCCGCCACGATCGGCAGCGACAGCCCGCTGACGGCGAGCACACGGTCGAGGTGGACCGTCAACTCCTCGTCGAGCGCTGCGAGCACGGCGCCGTCCACCCCGTCGGGGGCCGGTCGACGATCGTCGACGACGCCCACCGGGCGCGCCCCACCGCCGACCCGGACGGCCGGCGCTCCGCTGACGGCGAGCACGGCCAGCACGTCCTCCACCTGGCGTACGACGTGGGCACCGTCGAGCAGCAGGGCGTTCGACCCGCGCGAGCTCGGACTGTGCACCGAGCCCGGCACCGCGCCCACCGCCACGCCCACCTCGAGGGCCGCCTCGACGGCGTGCATCGCCCCGCCCGTCGTGTGCGCCTCCACGACGACGAGCGCGTCGGCGCTGCGGCCGAGCATCCCGTTGCGGTGAGGGAAGCGCCAGCGCTCGGGGCGGGCGCCGACGCGGGCGTCGGACAGGACGCGCCCCCCGCCCTCGACGACCGCCTGCCATGCGCCCGGCGGCTGGCGCTGGTCGACCCCGGCCGCCGCGAGCGCGCTGAGCGGCCCGCCGCCGCGCAGCGCACCGGCTCGCACCGCCGCGTCGATGCCCGCCTCGAGCGTCGTGACGACCTCGACCCCGGCTGCAGCGAGACCTTCGGCCAGGCACGAGGCGACCCGCTCGCCATACGCCGTGGAGCTCCGCGTGCCCGTCAGCGCGACGCACGGTGCGCCACCGCCGGGCCAGGCGGACGACGGCGCATCCGCACCTGCGGCCCCGGCCGGCCGGGCACCCGCGCACCACAGCACGACGGGCGCGCCCGGCCGGCGGGCGAGGGGGGCCGGGAACGCGTCGTCGCCGGCCACGAGCACCTCGATCCCCTGGCGCGCCCACCCCTCGACGAGGTCCTCGGGTCGCGTCGCCGCAGCCGCCTCGTGCCACCGGGCCACCAGTCGCTCGAGGCGAGCCGTCGTCGCGCCCGACCGGCGTGCCCCGCCGGCCGCGAGCGCCGCCGCGCGCACGTCGCCCCGTGCGAGCGCCCGCCAGGCGGCGCGGGGACCGTCCGGCCCGCACAGTGACCACAGGCGCCTCGGCGTCATCGCCGCGAGCCCGCACAGCGCCGCCAGCTCGCGCCGCTCCTCCGTCCGCCAGGCGTCCGGAACGCCGGCACCTGCCGTGACGCCGCCAGCCAGCGGCACGACCCTGCCGGCGCCGGGATCGGGTGCGGTCGCCACCGTCATGCCGGGACCGTCCAGGTGCGCAGCAACGTCGCCGCGCCGCGCAGCTCGAGCGCGGCCGCCACGTGCGACTCGCCGACCGCTTCCGCCGCACCGTCGAGATCGGCGATCGTGCGGGCGACCCGCCACACGCGGCCGAGGCCGCGCGGGGTGAGCTCGCCGCCCGCCAGCCGGCGGCGCAGCAGCGCCCGGGCCGCGTCGTCGAGCGGTGCGAGCACCTCGAGCTCCGCCGTCGGGAGGGCCGCGTTCGAGCACACCCCGCGCGCTGCCGCCCGCGCCCGGGCCGCGGCCACCCGGGCGGCGACCGCGGCAGTGGCCTCCGGGGTGCCGCTGTGTGACAGCAGGGCGTCCGGCTCCGGCGGTGACAGCACCACCTGCACGTCGAGGCGGTCCAGCAACGGCCCGGACAGCCGCCGGAGATAGCGGGCGCGGCTGGCGGGCGTGCACCGGCAGGCGCCGGCGTGGACCCCCCAGCCGCACGGGCACGGGTTGGTCGCTCCGACCAGGAGGAACCGTGCCGGCAGGTCGACCGACTCTCTCGCACGCGCCACCCGCACCATGCCGTCCTCCAGCGGCTGGCGGAGGGCGTCGAGCACCGCCGCCGGGAACTCGCCGAGCTCGTCGAGAAAGAGCACACCGTTCGTCGCGAGGCTGGCCTCTCCGGGACGGATGGTGGCCGTCCCGCCGCCGAGCAGCGCGACCGGCGTCGTCGCGTGGTGGGGTGCCCGGAACGGCGGGCGGCGTAGCAGTCCCGAGCCGGGCGGCCGCATCCCGGCAGCCGAGTGGATCCGGCTCGTCTCGAGCGCCTCCACGTCGCCGAGCGGCGGCAGCAGGCCCGGAAGCGCCCGGGCCAGCATCGTCTTGCCGGCGCCAGGAGGCCCGACGAGCAGCAGGTGGTGGCCGCCGGCGGCGGCCACCTCGAGGGCACGGCGGCCGAGCTCCTGGCCGTGCACGCTCGACAGGTCGACGGCGGCCCGGTCGACCGGCGCCGGCGCGCAGGGGCGGAGCGCCGGCCACGGCCGGCGGCCGTCGAGGGCCTCGAGCAGCTCCCGAAGGTCGCGAGCCGTACGGACGCGGTGGCTCCCTGCCGCCACCGCATCCTGCTGCGCGCCCGGCGCTACGACGACCGTGGCGGTGGCCGGGCACGAGGCGACAAGGGCGAACGTGCCCGGCGCCGGGCGCAGCGCCCCGTCCAGGCCGAGCTCCCCGAGGAACACGCAGCCATCGAGCAGCCGCCCGTCGACCGCCCCGGTCGCGGCGAGCAGCCCGAGCGCCATCGCAAGGTCGAGGCCGGCGCCAGCCTTGCGGATGCCCGACGGTGCAAGGTTGACGGTCACCCTCCGTAGCGGCCAGGCATGACCGCTCGAGAGCAGCGCCGCGCGCACCCGGTCGCGTGCCTCGCGACAGGCTGCATCGGGCAGTCCCACGATGGTGAAACCGGGCAGCCCATTCGACACGTGCACCTCGACGGTCACCGAGCGACCGTGGGCGCCGAGCAGGGTGGCGGAGCGGACGACGGAGAGCATGCGCGCCTCCTTCGAGTCGGACGACGAGGGCGCAGAGACGCCGAGCGTGGCCGGCGGCAGCGGCCGGCGGCACCGCGTGAACCGTAACGGCGGGCTGTCCCACTCCCCTGCCGCCGTTCGCCGCTGCCACCGACCTGGCCGCCGCCCCGGGCGGGCCGGGCGGCGTGGACGCGGGATACTCGACACCGTGCAGCGTCGTCCACGTGGCCCGGACCGGCTCGCCCGCTTCGTCGACGACCCGGTGACCGGCGCCACCGCCGAGCTGCGTCCCGTCCGCGGCGACGCCGCCCACAAGGCCTACCGCTGCCCGGGGTGCAACCAGGGCATCGCCCCGGGCACCACCCACGTCGTCGTCGTCCCGCTGGCCGACGCGACCCAGCGCCGCCACTGGCACCGTGCCTGCTGGGACCACCGCCATCGTCGCCGACCTGGCCACTGAGCTGGCCGCGGCGCCGCTCCTCCCCTGCTTGCGCCTGTGATGAGCCTGTGAGCTGGGAAAAGGCGAGGTTCGTGGCGGCTGGCCGGCTAGAGTGTCAGTTCGATGACGACGCGCTGTGCGGGCTCGTCCCGCGGCGAGAAGGAGCGGCGTGCTCACCCTGCTCGGTAACGGGATCACCTCGGCCGGCCCCGGTCAGCTGGCGTTGAGCGCTGGCCTCGCCGTCCTGTTCGCCGCCCTCGGCTACCGCATGTCGGTCCGCTACCGGGCGCTGCGCGGGGTCACGCCGTGGCGACTTCCCTCGTTCGCCTGGGCCATCCTGTGCCTCGTGCTGCAGTTCGTGGGCATCGCGATCGAGCTGCTCGCCGAGATGACGACCCGCTCGCCGTACTCCCCCGCCACGCCGGCGCCGGGAGGCGCGCACGCCGATGCCGGCACCTCGCGCTACGCCCCGCCGACGACGGCGCCGGTGGCGGTCGACCAACCGACGCCGGGCGAGCTGCCCGCCCTCGGGTCGCCGCTCGCCGTAGGCCTCGTCGAGCACCCGGGCGGCCACCGCGGGGACCAGCTGGCGCCGCCGCTCGACGCGCAGGGGCGGCCCGACCTCTTCGGCTGGTACACCGACCCGACGGGCCGTCACCAGCGGCGCTACTTCGACGGGCGGCGCTGGAGCGAGCACGTCATCGACGGCGCCACCCTGGCCGTCGACGAGCTGTGAGCGTCGCCGGGCTGTGAGCGTCGCCGGGCGTTGAGCGCCGACCGGCCCTCGGCGCGCCGGCCCTGAGGGCGACCAGCCTCAGGCGAAGGCATCCTCGACGACCTCGACACCTGCACTCCCCGCGACGACCGCCACGTCGAAGCGGACCTGCGACCCGTGCCTCGCACGAGGGCTTGCCGCGAGGTACTGGGCGGCAAGACGGCGCAGCTGGCGACGCTTGCGCTCGTCGACCGCCTCGAGCGGCGATCCGTGGCGATCGGAGCGACGCGCCTTCACCTCGCACACGACGAGCAACCCGCCCCGGCAGCAGACGAGGTCGAGCTCCCCTCCGAACGGGCTGCGCCAGTTGCGCTCCAGCACCACGTAGCCGGCCGCCTCGTACCAGGCAGCGGCGAGGGCCTCGCCGCGGCGGCCGAAGGCGCGCGGGGCAGCACCGTCGCCACCGACAGCGCGCCCCTCGAGGGGCGCCTCGCCGGTCACCTGCCGGCTCAGAGGTCCTTCTCGGGGAGTGCCTCGACGTTGACGTCACGGACCGTCACGACGCGAACCGACGACACGAAGCGGGCCGGCCGGTACATGTCCCACACCCACGCGTCGCCAAGCTCGACCTCGAAGTAGGTCGCGCCGGCCCCCTCGCGGGGGGTCACCTTGACGTCGTTCGCCAGGTAGAACCGCCGCTCGGTCTCGACGACGTACCGGAACATGGGCAGCACTGCCCGGTACTCCTGGTAGAGCGCCAGCTCGATCTCGGCCTCGAACTGGTCGAGGTCCTCCTCGGCGCTCACCGTTGCCGCCTCATCGCGTTCCCCTCAGCTGGCCGCACCGGGCTCGAGCCGGGCGGCATGTCGCGTCACCTAGCGGGTGGTGCGGCGCTCCTTGATCTTCGCCGCCTTCCCGACCCGGTCACGGAGGTAGTACAGCTTCGCCCGGCGGACGTCGCCCTCGGTCACGCGCTCGATCTTGGCGATGATCGGAGAGTGGACCGGGAAGGTCCGCTCGACGCCCACACCGAAGCTCACCTTGCGCACGCTGAACGTCTCGCGAGCGCCCGAGCCCTGGCGGCGGATGACGGCTCCCTGGAACACCTGGATGCGCTCCCGGTTGCCCTCGACCACCCGGACGTGGACCTTCACGGTGTCGCCGGGGCGGAACGACGGGACGTCGTCACGCAGAAAGGCACGGTCGACGAGGTCGGTCGGGTTCATGGAACGTCACTCCTCCGGCGTGGTCGCGGCGGTACGGGCAGAGCCTTGCGCTCCATCCCGCTCGGCGGCCACGAGAGCTTAGCCGGCGACGGTGCCCTCTGTCGGCGGCGACCCCGGGAGCGACGTCCCACCGGCCCGGACCTCCTCGAGCAGGTCGGGTCGGAGCTGTCGCGTCCGCTCGACGGCCTGCTCATGGCGCCAGCGAGCCACCGCCGCGTGGTCGCCGCTGCGCAGCACCTCGGGGACCTCCCACCCTCGAAAGCACGCCGGTCGCGTGTACTGCGGGTACTCGAGCAGGCCGGCGGCGAAGCTCTCCTCGTCGAGCGAGGCGGCATTGCCCACGACACCCGGCACGAGCCGGGCGACCGCCTCGAGGACAACGAGCGCCGCCAGCTCGCCCCCGGCCAGCACGACGTCGCCGATCGACAGCTCGCCGTCGACGAGATGGTCGACGATGCGCTGGTCGACTCCCTCGTAGCGCCCGCACAGGAGCGAGAACGACGGCAGCTCCGCCAGCTCCCGTGCGACTGCCTGGTCGAAGCGGCGCCCTCCCGGGGAGAGCAGCAAGAGCGGCCGCGCCGCGCCGGTCCGCTCGACGGCCCGGAACACCGGCTCGGGCGCCAGCACCATCCCGGCGCCGCCCCCGTAGGGCGCGTCGTCGACGCTCCGGTGCGCGTCGTCTGCCCCGACCCGCAGGTCGAGGACACGCACGGCAAGGACGCCGGCGGCCCGTGCCCGACCGAGGATGCTGGTCGCGCAGTACGTCTCGACGACCTCCGGGAAGATCGTCAGCAGGTCGACGGCCAGCGACGGAGGGCTCACGCGAGCAGCCCGTCCGGCGGGTCGACGACGACCCGGTCGCCGTCGCGTCCCACCACGAAGACGAGCGGGACCAGGCCGCCTCCGTCGAGGACGAGCAGGTCGCTGGCCGGGTTCGCCTCGACCGCCTCGACCCGTCCGAGGAAGTCCCCTGAGGTGTCGACCACCTCGGCCCCGATCAGCTCGTGCACGAAGAGCGCCCCGTCATCCACGAGCGGCTCGGCGAGCAGCACGCCGTTGCGCAGGGCCTCCGCGGCGTCGATGTCGGCGACACCGGCAAAGCGCACGAGGTGGCGCCCGCCGTGCGGCCGGGCCGCCTCGACGACGACCGTCTCGTCCGCCACCGCTCCCGGACGGCGCAGCACGAGCGACGAGCCGACGGCGAGCCGCTCCAGGCGGTTCGTCACGAGCTGCACCACCACCTCGCCCCGCAGCCCGTGCGGCCGGGCGACCCGGCCGATCTCGAGCAGGGCCGGCCCGCCGCCGGCCGCCTCAGTCGACGATGTCGACGCTGGCCTCGCTGCCGTCACGGGCGCCGGCCGCCCGCACGACGACCCGCAGCGCCTGGGCGATCCGCCCCCGCTTGCCGATCACGCGTCCCATGTCGCCCGGTGCCACCCGCAGCGACAGCGTGGGCCCGCCCCGGCCGTTGCGCCGGTCGATCTCGACGGCGCCCGGCTCGTCGACCAGCGAGCGGACGATGTGCTCGAGCACCGCCTGCGACCGGCCGCCACCCGCGATCGAACCTGCGGCCGGCTCGTCGTCGTCGGCGTCCAGCTCGTCGCCGTCCTCCAGCTCGTCGCCGTCCAACTCGTCGTCGGCGTCCAGCTCGTCGCCGTCCTCCAGCTCGTCGCCGTCCAACTCGTCGTCGGCGTCCAGCTCGTCGCCGTCCTCCAGCTCGTCGCCGTCCAACTCGTCGTCGGCGTCCAGCTCGTCGTCGCCGTCGGAGAACACCGGGCTCTCGAAGACCGGAGAGTCACCCATCGCCGTGCTATGCGCCGGTCTCGGCCGGTGCCGCCTCGTGCGGCCGCGCCTTGACGGCCTTGGGGTGGCTGGCCGCGTGCTCGGCCCAGGCACCGGAGATCTCGAGGAGCCGGCGGACGGTGTCCGTCGGCTGGGCGCCCTTGGCGAGCCAGGCCAGCGCCTTCTCGTTGTCGACCAGCACGGTGGACGGCTCGGTGCGGGGCGCGTACGTCCCGACAACCTCGATGAACCGGCCGTCGCGGGGCGAGCGGCTGTCGGCAGCGACGATCCGGTAGGTCGGCTGCCTCTTCTTGCCCATCCGCATGAGGCGGAGCTTGACGGTCACGGCGTTACCCTTCGCTTTCTCGTTGCGGTCCTGCACCATCGTCGCACGCCCGGCGGGCGCACGCGTCACCGGGTGGATCGGCGTACCTCAGCGGGCCGGTCGGGCACCCTTCGGGGCGCCGGCACGGCCACCCTTCTTCTTTGCCCGCCGGCCACCGCCACCGCGCCCAAGGGCCGTCGCCATGAGGCCGGAGCGCATCACCTTCTGCATCTCCTTGAACTGGCGCAGCAGGTTGTTGACGTCGGACGGGGTCGTCCCGCTGCCGAGCGCCACGCGCTGGCGACGCGAGCCGTTGATGAGCGACGGGTCGTCCCGCTCGGCCGGGGTCATCGAGCGGATGATCGCCTCCACACGGGCGAGGTCGCGCTCGTCGATCTCGGCGTTGCGCAGCTCCTTCGGCAGGCCCGGCAGCATCCCGATGATCCCGGAGAGGGGGCCCATCCGCTTCACCTGCTGGAGCTGGTCGTGGAAGTCCTCGAGGGTGAACTTGCCGGCGCGCAGCCGCTCGACGGCCTGCTCGGCGACACCCTGGTCGTACTCGCGCTCGGCCCGCTCGATCAGGGTGAGCACGTCGCCCATTCCGAGGATCCGGCTCGCCATCCGGTCCGGGTGGAACGCCTCGAAGTCGTCCGGGCGCTCCCCGGTCGACACGAAGGCGATCGGCTTGCCGACGACGCGGGCCACCGACAGCGCGGCGCCACCGCGCGCGTCGCCGTCGAGCTTGGTCAGGATGACGCCGTCGAGCTCCAGCGTCTCGTGGAACGCCCGCGCCGTGCGCACGGCGTCCTGGCCGGTCATCGCGTCGACGACGAAGAACGTGTAGTGCGGCTCGATCGCGTCCGCCACCCGGCGGACCTCGTCCATGAGCTCCTCGTCGATCGCCAGCCGGCCGGCACTGTCGACGATGACCACGTCCCGGCCCACCCGCACGGCCTCGGCGACCCCCCTGCGGGCCACCTCCACCGGATCGGTCGGCTCGCTGAAGACTGCCGCCCCGACGTCCCGACCGAGGATGCGCAGCTGCTCCACCGCGGCCGGCCGCTGCAGGTCGGCGCCGACGAGCAGCGGGTGTCGGCCCTGCTGCTTGAAGTGGCGCGCCAGCTTGGCGGCAGCCGTCGTCTTGCCGGCGCCCTGCAGGCCAGCCAGCAGCACCACCGTGGGCGGCCGGGAGGCGTAGCTGAGCCGGAAGCCGATGCCACCGAGGACTTCGGTGAGCTCCTCGTTGACGATCTTGATGACCTGCTGGGCCGGCGTCAGGCTCTTCGACAGCTCGGCGCCGGTCGCACGGGCGCGGATGGCCTCGACGAGCGAGCGCACCACCTCGAGGCTGACGTCCGCCTCCAGAAGGGCCACCCGGATCTCGCGTAGCACGGCGTCGATCTCGGCGTCGCCGAGCCGCCCCTTGCTGCGAAGGCGCGTGAAGATCTGGTCGAATCGGTCGGTGAGGCTCTCGAACATGGGCACCGAGAGGCTACTCGGCGCGCCGGGTGGCCCGGCCCGCCCTACGCCTCGAACAGTGCGCCGACGAACTCGGCCGGGTCGAACGCCACGAGGTCGGCGATCCCCTCACCGATCCCGGCCAGCTTGATCGGCAGCCCGAGCTCGGCCCGGATCGACAGCACGACGCCGCCCTTGGCCGTCCCGTCGAGCTTCGTCAGCACCACCCCGGTCACCCCGGCCGCCTCGGCGAACTGGCGAGCCTGGACCAGCCCGTTCTGGCCAGTCGTGGCGTCGAGGACGAGCAGCACCTCGCTCACCTTGCCCGGCGCCCGGTCGGCCACCCGGCGGACCTTCTTCAGCTCCTCCATCAGGTTGACCTTGGTGTGCAGTCGGCCGGCGGTGTCGGCAAGGACGAGGTCGGCGCCGCGCGCCGCGGCGTGCTGGACGGCATCGAACACCACCGACGACGGGTCCGCCCCCTCCGCCCCCCGGACGATCGAGGCGCCGGCGCGCTCGGCCCACGTCTCGAGCTGCTCGCCGGCGGCCGCCCGGAAGGTGTCGCCGGCGGCCAGCACCACCTTGCGGCCCTCGCCCGCCTGCGCGCTCGCCAGCTTGCCGATCGTCGTCGTCTTGCCCACGCCGTTGACCCCGACCACCAGCCACACCGTCATCGCCTCGGCCTCGTCGGCAAGGTGCAGCGAGCGGTCCTCGCCCTCGAACAGGGCCACGGCGTCGGCCCGCAGCGCCTCCAGCACCGCCGCCGGCTCGGCGGCCACCGAGCCGTCCTTCACCCGTGCCCGCAGAGGCTCGAGCAGTCGCTCGGTGGTCGCAAGGCCCACGTCGGCGAGCAGCAGCGCCTCCTCGAGCTCCTCGAAGGTCGCCGCGTCCACTCGCCCGCGCCGACGGATCGCCCCGAGCGGCGCCCCGAGGGCAGCACGCGCCCTGCCGATCCGGTCGCGAAGGCGCGGCCGCACCGCCTCCTCGTCCGGTGCCGCCTCCTCGACGGCCTCCCCGACCGCCGCCGCCTCCTCGAGCGACGAGAGGTCGCCCATCTCCTCCTCGAGGTCCCCCACGGCGGCCTCGAGATCCGCCTCGACCTCCTCGAGCCCGCCCAGGCGGGCTTCGAGGGCCGCGAGGTCGTCGGCGAGGCCGGCGAGCCCGTCGGGCGGCACCGTCCCGCCGGCCACCCCCTCGGGCGGCCGCCCCTCGACCGGCGGCCGCGTGGGCGGGGGCGGCGGGCCTTCGGGGCGCCCGGGCGGCGCCGTCGGTGGGCGCC
>JAKBAA010000123.1 GCA_021809425.1 Actinomycetes bacterium
TTTGGCGTCGGCGGGTGCTCGGTCGTCGGCGGGAACACCACGCCGACGCTCTTCGACTACGGCTCGATGACGACCGTGACCGGCACGGACGTCTCCCCGGACGTCACGTCGTCGATCTCGGCGACGCCCCAGTTCGTCACCCAGACGGGCGGCCCCACCACGCTGCCCGTCCTCGTGACGAGCAACCTGGCGACACCGTCCGCCACCGTCATGATGAGCGAAGGCCCCGCGACGATGACCGAGCTGACCTTCGTCATCGGGGCGAAGCCGGCCGGTAGCGGCGGCACGGGCGGCAACGGCGGCACGGGCGGCAATAGCGGCACGGGCAGCGGCACCGTTAGCACCGGCTCCCCTGGCAACGGCTCGTCGAACAACAGCTCCGGCGGGAACACCGCCCCCACCACGGGCGGCACCGGCGGCACCGGGAACGTCACTCCTGACGTCCTTCCGCAGGCGACGATCTCGTCGACGGTGACGTCGCCGAGCATCTCGGGCACGGGGAACGACTCCTCGTCAAGCGTCTCGACGGCTGCCCTGCTCGCCGCAGACCACGCCCACCTCGCCATGCTGCAGAAGAACATCGAGACGACCCGCTTGTCGCTCGCCAAGTACCACAAGGAGTGGCTGACGGCCGCACGGCACCACTGGAGCAGCGCTCCGCGGCTCCTGAAGGTCGTCCAGCACCTCCAGGCTCGCCTGAAGGCGCTCCTTACCCTCGAGCGGAAGCTGTTGCTCGCCATGAGCAAGCTGTAGCAGCCGGCTCGAGCCGGACCGGGCGGACCCACCTGAAGGGCCGCCCGGTCCGGATCCAAGCGACGACCGGAGGGGGCGCCCCCGAACGGAGGCGCCCCCTCCGGCGCGCTCACGAGCGCGTCCACCACCGGGCGTCGTCGCCAACCTGCGGCGGGGCCACGCAGCTCGCGTCCAGGTCGTCGAGCCTGGCCCGGCCGAGCAGCGTCATGGTCCGAGCCAGCTCCTCGGCGAACAGGTCCAGCACGCGACGCACCCCCGCCTCCCCGCCAGCGGCGAGGCCGTACAGGTACGGCCGACCGATCAGCACGGCGTTCGCGCCGAGCGCGAGCGCCCGGACGACGTCGGTCCCCCGGCGGACGCCCCCGTCGAGGAGGACCTCGGTCGAGGGGCCGACCGACGCTCGCACCCCGGCGAGGACCTCGATCGTGGCCGGCGCGCCGTCGAGCTGCCGGCCGCCGTGGTTGGAAACCACGACGGCGTCGGCACCGAGGTCGACGGCGCGCCGGGCGTCGGCTGCCGTCAGGATGCCCTTCACCACGAGCGGGCCCTCCCACCGGTCGCGTACCCAGGCGACGTCGGCCCACTGCACCGGTGGCCGACGACCGGCGCCAGCGGGCGGGGGCACCGCCGCGGGTACGGCGACGCCGGCAGCACCCGGCGCACCGGGACGGCCACCGGTCCGCACGGTGACGCCGTCGGGAAGCCCGTCACGCACGTAGCGCGCCGTCCAGGCAGGGCGTGCGCACAGCTGGGGCGCGAAGCGGATGGCGCTGGCGACCGACGGGCGCGGCGGCACCACCCGCTCTGCCGAGCGCACCCGCTCCTGGTTGCCCCGGACCGGCATGTCGACGGTGACGAAGAGCGCGCCGAAGCCCGCCGCCGCCGCTCGGTCGACGACGGCGGCCGCCGCCGACCGCTCGCCGGGGTAGTAGAGCTGGAACCAGACCGGCCCGGTCGCCGCCGCCGCCACTGCCTCGAGCGTGGTGCTCGCCGCCGTGCTCATGGTCGCTGCCGCCCCGCAGCGGCCGGCGGCCCGAACGAGCGCCCGCTCGCCGTCGGGCCAGACGAGCCGGCTGCCGCCGCAGGGTGCCAGGGCGACCGGGAGCGCGCAGCGGGCCCCGAGCACCGTGCACGACAGGTCCGGCGTGAGGGTTGCCGCCGCCTGCCGCGGCAGCAGGGCGATCCGGGCGAAGGCGGCCTCGTTCTCGGCGAGCGTCCGCTCGTCGTCCGCCCCGCCGTCGATGAAGTCGAACAGCACCCTCGGAAGCGCCCGGCGGGCTGCCGCTCGCGCCGCCACGTAGTTGTGGATCCGGCCGACCCGCATCGCTGCCCACCTCCCCGCCGCGGGCGCCGGCCCGGGCACGAGGCGGCAGCTTACGGCTGGAGCGTCAGGCCGTTCCTCCCCCTCCCGAGGGGAGCGCACGGTCGGTCGTGCCGGGCGGTGCCCCCGCCGGGGTCGTCGGCGCGGTCCTCCACGTCTCGCCCGACGGTGGCGACACGACGGTCGGCCCGGCGGGCGGAAAGCGCCGCTCGGTCGCCGCCGCCGCGGCGACGTCGGTCGGGTAGCGCCCGCGACCGAGCCAGACGACGACTGCCGCCGCCCCCAGGGTGACGAGCATGAGCAGGAACGTCGGCTCCAGGCCGGCGGCGCTCGCCGTGGTGCGGTCGACGCCGCCGCTCGTGCCGAAGCCGGCGCTCCGCCCACCGAAGGCCGTCGAGACGATCCCGAACAGCAGCGGGGCGAACGACTGGAGGATGCTGCGCAGGAAGCTGCGCACCGCCTCGCCCCGCCCCCACAGGCGCGACGGCAGCACGTCGAGCCGGGCGGCGTCGAGCCCGGGATTGGGCGCCGCGATGCAGGCGCCGGCCACCAGGAACAGCGGCAGCGAGGCGGCGATCGAGGCGCTCACCACGGCGGGCAGGAAGACGACCGCCGCCAGCGCGAAGGCGGCGGCCGGGACGAGCAGCCGGGCGTCGATGCGCCCCTTGTCGAGGAGTCGGTCGGTCAAGCGGCCCCCGACGACGGCCCCGACGACGGCCCCGGCCCCCACGACGAGCGCCATGATCGTGGCGACCGCCTGGCTCACGTGGTAGTGGCCTTCGAGGTAGACGAGCGCGAACGTCTCGACGCCGCCGTAGAAGAAGTACCCGAGCGCCGACGCCACGATGAGCACGACGTTCGTGCGAACCGCGAGGACGTAGCGAAGCGACGCCCCGGCGCCCAGCCGCAGAGGGTCGCGGGTGAGCACGACCCCCTGGTTGGGATCGATCCGGCGACGGCGCACCTCGGCAACCACCCGCTCGTCGCTCCGGGTCGGCACCGGATCGGCCGCCGCCCACCCGCCCGGCGGCACGGCGGCAGCCGCAGCGGCCTCCGCGGCCTCCTCGGCCGTCACGAGCTCGTCCGCCCCGCGCTGCAGGCGGCTCTGGCCGCCCCGGGCAGGCTCGGGAAGGTACCGGTGGAGCGCGAACGCCAGCGCCCCGCTCGGCAGGGCCAGCACGGCGAGCGCTACGCGCCAGGAGAGCCAGGACGAGAACAGCCCGGCCACGAGCAGGCCGAGGCCGCCACCGACGAGCTCGCCGGTCAGGACGAGGCCGTAGATCCGGGAACGCTCCCGTGCCGGGAACAGGTCGCCGGTGAGCGAGGCCAGGGTCGGCCCGGTGACCGCGGTCAGGCCACCGAGGAGGAGCCGCACGAGCAGCAGGTACAGGTAGTCCGGTGCCGCCGCGCTGGCGAGCTCGGCGACGCCCCACACGGCGACCGCGACCGTCACGAGCCGCATCCGGTCGGCACGGTCGGTCACCCACCCGACCGGCAGCATGCCGGCGGCGGCGGCCAGGCCGGACACGGTGACGAGCAGCCCGATCTGGACGTTGCCGATGTGCAGGCTCCGCTCGAGCTGCGGGGCGATCGCCGAGATCGCACCGGTGTCGGCGCTCGCCGTGGCGAGCACGGCGGCGAGCAGGGCGACCACCTTGAGGCGCGCCCGGCCGCCGACCAGGTGGCGCAGGCGACCCAGCCCGTGCTCGAGGCCGTGCTCGACCGCCTCGGCACCCTCCTCGGCGACCGCCCGGAGCCGGACGAAGACGGGCCGGTCGAAGTGTGGCTCGCGCCTCACGCCGGCGGCGCCGTGCCGGCGCCGCGCCTGCCGACGCGCTCCATGGGCGACCCGTACCCGCCCGGCAGCCCGGGCACGCCCGCCGCGCTCGCCCCGGCCCGACGGGGCATCCCGGCTCCCGGGCATCCGTGCGGGCGATCCGTGCCGTCGATCCGTGCGGGCGACCCGGTGGGCGGGTGCTGGCGGGCGCGCTAGCGGGCGCCGGCCACCGGCGCCGGCACGGCGACGGGCTCGACGGTCACGAGGACGCCCGGAGCGAGCTCGTGCAGCGCTGCCACGAAGTCGCCGACCGGGCCGGCCGGGCCGGCCACGTCCAGCACCACGGGAAGGCCACGGGCCAGGTCCGGCAGCCGCTCGGCCCGGAGCCGGCCGCTCGAGCCGAACCCCTCGATGCCGCGTCGACGCATCACCTGCACGCCGTCGAGCGCTCGGGCCCGCTGCTCGAGCAGGTCGGCGAGCGGCACGCGGCCGGCGCGGTCGTCCTCGCAGAGGAACACCATGCACCTCCTGGCGCCGTCCGGCTCGGCCGTCATGGCCCGGTCGTACACCGACCGGCCCTCCCGGTCAAGGCCCGCCGGGGTCGTCACGCTATGCTTGGGCGACGGCGATGGGGCTCGCCACAACCGCCGAGAGGCTGATGGCTCCTACCAGATCGAGACCGCACGTCGCGACCCTGGAAGGAGGCTCATGGCCGACCCGCACGCCGATGCACCCCGCGCCCTCGTCGATCCCGACCAACGGGAGCTCGCCGCGGCGGGCAGACGGCGGCGTCGGGCAGAGCGGGCGGTCCTCCTCACCGTCGCCGTGGCCGGCGCCATCGGCGCGCTGGCCCGGGACGGGGTGAGCCGACTCATGGCATCCCCGGCCGGGCACTTCCCGTGGGGCACCTTCGCCATCAACGTGTCCGGGAGCGCGGCCATCGGCCTCGTGCTCGTCCTGCTCGTCGAGCGGTTCCCCGCGGCACGGCTGGCGCGCCCGCTCGTCGTCACCGGCTTCCTCGGTGCCTACACCACCTACTCGACGTACATGGTGGACGCCGACCTGCTGTTCCGCAGCCACGACCTCGTCACCGGGGCCGCCTACGTGCTCGCCAGCCTGCTGGCCGGGACGCTTGCGGTGGCCGGTGGCATCGTCCTCGGCCGCTTCCTCGTCCGCTTCGACGGCCACCTCTCCGAGCACCTGCCGTGACCGGGTCGCGGCACCGCCAGCGCCTCACCGTGGTGCTCCAGCCCCACGAGCTCGTGCACCACCACGCGCTCGCCACCGAGCTGCTCGCCCGGGCTCGCCGGGCCGGTCTCGCCGGCGCGACCGTGCTCGAGGCCGCCGCCAGCCCGGAGGGAGCGGGCGACGCCGGCCAGGCCGGGCAGGGCGCCGTCTGGTTCGTGGCGGTCGACGAGGCGGCCGTCCTGGCCCGCTTCGTCGCCTCGGCCGGCGACCTGCTCGACGGGCATCCGTACCGGCTCGACGACGTGGCGGCGTTCCGTGCCTGAGCCCCACACGCCATGAGCGGCTGGCTCGTGCTCGCCGTGGCGGCCGGCGGCAGCGTCGGCGCCCCGGCGCGCTTCCTCGCCGACCGCCTCGTGGCGGACCGCGTCGAGACGGACTTCCCGCTCGGCACCTACCTGGTCAACATGTCCGGCGCCCTGCTGCTCGGGCTGCTGACCGGGCTCGGCCTCGCGCACCACCTGCCGCCGACCGTCGAGGCCCTGCTCGGCACCGGCTTCTGCGGGGCCTACACGACCTTCTCCACCTGGACCTACGAGACCGTGCGGCTGCTCATCGAGGGCGAGCTGCGGGCAGGGGTGCTCAACGTGGTGGCGAGCCTCGGCGTCGGGCTGCTGGCAGCCGGCGCCGGCCTGGCGCTCGGGCTCGCCACGTGAGCCTCGACCTCCTCTGGCTGGCGCTCGCCGGCCTCGGCGCCGGCATCGCAGGCTCGGTCGCCGGCCTCGCCTCGCTCGTCAGCTACCCGGCGCTCCTCGCCGTCGGGCTGAGCCCGCTGGCGGCGAACATGACGAACACCGTGGCGCTCGTCGGCAGCGGCGTCGGCGCCGTGTGGGGCTCCCGTCCGGAGCTCGCCGGACGCCGCGACGAGCTCGGGCGGCTCGTCGCCTACTCCCTCGTCGGCGGCTCCCTCGGGGCGGTGCTCCTCCTGTCGACGCCGGCCCACCTCTTCACGCTCGTCGTCCCCTGGCTGATCGGCGCAGGGTCCTTCGCCGTCGTGCTCCCCCGGCGGCCGCTCGCCGCCGGCCACCACACCTTCGCCCACCGCCGGCCCACCGCGCTGGGCCTGACCGTCCTCGCCGTCGCCGTCTACGGCGGCTACTTCGGCGCCGCCGCCGGCGTGATCCTGCTCGCCATCCTCCTCCAGGCGACCGCCGACGGGCTCGCCCGGAGCAACGCCGCGAAGAACCTCCTCCTCGGGTCCGCCAACGCCGTGGCGGCGGTCGCCTTCGCCGTCGTCGGGCCTGTCCACTGGCTCGACGCCGCCCCGCTTGCCGTCGGCTTCGTCGCCGGCGGCCGGCTCGGCCCGGGCATCGTGCGACGCCTTCCGACCGGCCCGTTGCGATTGGCGATCGCCGCCGCCGGCCTCGGCCTCGCGGTGCACCTCGGGCTTTCGGCCTACCGCTGAGCACGCGGCACCCACTCCCCCGCCGGCCGTCCGGCGCCAAGAGCAGGAACCCCAACCAGCCGGGCGGAAGGTTTGCGGGCCGACCGCGCCGACGGCGAACATAGGGGGCGCCGCCGCGCAGCCGCCCGGGTGGGTGCAGCGCGACCCAGGTACAGGGGTGGTCTTGCGACGCTTTCCAGACGAACCATCGAGCATCCCGGCCGTGCGCCGCTACGTCCGTGGCGCGCTCGGGGGGACGGACGAGGAGCTGAGCGCCCGCGCCGAGCTGGTGGCGAGCGAGCTGGCCACGAACGCCCTGCGCCACGGCGGCGGCGGTCTGCACGTCGCCGTACGGGCCACCGGCTCGTCGGTCCGGATCGAGGTGACCGACGCCAGCCCGTCGGCGCCGCGCCCGCGGCGGCCGGCGACGGACGACCCGGGCGGGCGCGGCATGCTCGTCGTCGACGCCGTCGCCGACGACTGGGGCGTCGAGCCGTCCCCCACCGGGGACGGCAAGGTCGTGTGGGTCGTCCTCCAGCGCCACGGTGCCGGCCGCCATGGTGCCGGCCGCCAGCAGGCCGGCCGCCAGCGCCCCCCGGGAGGATGAGCGCGCGCGGCGGCGACGTGGGGCGGGCCATCCGGCCCCTGTGGATGCAGGTGTACGTCCCGAACCTGCTCATGGCCACCGGGCAGGGCGCCATGGTGCCGGTGCTCGTCTACGCCGCCCGACAGGTCCACGGCTCCTCGGCGGCGGCCGGCGCGCTCGTGGCGATCAACGGGTTCGGGACGATGGCCTTCGACCTGCCGGCCGGGCGCATCGTCGCCCGGCTCGGCGAGTGGGCCGCGGGCTGGGTCGCCGCCGGGCTGCTCGTCGCCGGGATCATCGCCAGCCTGCTCGCCGGCTCCTTCGCCGTGCTGGCGGCGGCGGTGTTCACCCAGGCGGCGGGATGGTCCGTGTGGAGCCTCGTCCGGCTCACCCACCTGAGCCGGACCGCCCCGGTGTTCGCCCGGGGCCGTGCCCTGTCGCTCTTCGGCGGCGTGATGCGTGCCGGCAACGTGCTGGGCCCGTTCGCCTACCTCGCCGTCGCCCGCCACAACGACGCCCGGATGGCGTTCGCCGTCTACCTCGTCTTCGTCCTCGTCGGCTTCGTCTGGTTGCTGGTGGCGCGCGACCGGGAGGACGATGCGGGACGGGCCCGGGCCGACCCGGTCGGTCCGGGGCGGATCCTGCGCGAGCACCGGAAGGGACTGCTCGTCGCCGGCGTCGGGTCGCTCGGGGTCAGCATCCTGCGTGGCAGCCGCAACGCGATCGTGCCGCTCTGGGCCGCCCATCTCGGCCTCGACTCG
>JAKBAA010000124.1 GCA_021809425.1 Actinomycetes bacterium
CACGCTCGCGGGCCTCGCCGGCCTGCACCCCGGCGGTGGCCGCCCGGCGCGCCCTCCGGTCCAGCACGAGCCCGCCCACGCCGGCCACCCCGAGGAGGCTCCAGGCGAGCGGGTCCACCGGCAGGCCGGTCGGCACGTAGGCCAGGGCCACCACGAGCGCGGCGACGAGCGTCCCGGTCAGCACCGCCGTGCTGCTGGCGCCGGCCACCCGGCGGTGACGGCGGCGGCGGCGCACCAGCACCGCCAGCCACTCGGCCGCCACGGCGAGGAACGGCCAGAGGACCGCCCAGCGCACCTCGGTGCCCGGGCGCCCGATCGGCGGGCGGGCGGCCGCCCGGGCGCGGGTCCCGAGGATGCCGGCCGCGTCGTAGATCTGGATCGGCCCGTTGCTGTAGATCCGCTGCAGGCCGGCCACGTGGGCGAACTTGGCGAGCTCCCCGGCCGTCAGCCGGTTGCGCGCCCCCGGCGCCGGCACCCCCGGCTCGAAGTACACCCCGAAGTACGGCGGCCCGCTGGCGAGGCGCCGGTCGACCACGAGGTAGCGGATGTCGAAGCGGCGGATCATCGCCCGCTCGAAGTTGCCGAAGGTGCGGGCGAAGTAGAACAGGCCCACGTTGACCTCGCCGGCCGCCTCGGTGACCGGCGACAGGTGGCCGACGGCCGCCATCGTGATCGAGCTGTCCCGGTCGGCCGCCACCCGCGCCCCGACCGGAAGGTGGGACGCCGCCCAGCGCGCCGCGGCGATCGTCGGGCCGTCGATCGCCCGCTGGTCCGACGCCGGCACGTACGGGCCGGGCACGTACGACCAGCTGGCCCCCGACCCGAACACCAGGCTGCCGAGGAACGTCGCCGTGGCGAGCGCCACGAGCACCGGGAGCGGCACCCGGCGCAGGGCGTGCAGCACAAGGGTGGCGGCGAGCAGGGCGATGGCGAGGTAGACGAAGGTCGAGCCACGCTGGCCCACCTGGGAGGCGGCCCCCTCGAGCGGCGACGCCAGCACGGCGAGGTAGCCGATGCTGACGACCACCGCCACCAGGCGCTCCAGGCGTGCCGGGGCGTGCCGGCGGCGGACGAAGCGGACGATGCCGCCGGCGACGAGGGCCAGGGTGACGAGGACCGACAGGACGATCAGCGCCTCCTGCCAACGGGGGGTCGCCACGCCGGTCGCGCTGTGGAACAGCGCCCGGTGCCCGCCGTGGTTGAGGAGACCGGCCAGCGAGCTGACGGCGCCCGAGAACACCGGCGACAGGTACGGGATGAGCCGCGGGGCCGTCACCGCCGTCCAGGCGGCGGCGAGCAGCACGCCGGCGGCGGCGACGAGGCGGACGGCGGCGGCCCGGGCCGCCCCGGCGGCGTCCCGGCGGGCGTCGAGGGTGGCCGCCACCGCCCACACCACGAGCAGGCCCACGGTGAGCCAGCCGGTCAGGTGGTGGCTGAGGACCGCCCCGCCGACGGCCGCCATCGCCAGGCCGAGGAGGAGGCGGCGTCGCCGGGTGCCGGCTGCGTCCGCCGCCGACAGGGTGAGCTCGACCGCCGCCGCCCCGAAGGCGAGGGCGATGGTCTGGTAGCTGTACGCCGCGTTGAAGGCGTAGAACTGCGGGCTGAGGGCGTACACGAGCACGACAACCCCTGCGGCGCGCGCCGAGCCGAGCACGCGCTCGCCGAAGCGGAACAGGGCCACCACCAGCAGCGCCCGGCAGGCAAGCACGACGAGCAGCTCCACCGCCGCGCTCGGCAGCCCGGTCACCCACCGCAGCGTCACCGTCACGAGCTCCAGCCCCGGGTACCACGGGCTGATCGGCAGCACCGAGTTGAACCCGAACAGGTGGCGCGTGTCGAGCAGCTGCCACAGGGTCGTCTCGTGCAGCAGCTCGTCGTACTGGTCGAACAGCAGCGGGCTCGCCATCCACGACGACACGACCAGCACCAGGCCGAGCACCAGCGCCACGCCGAGGCGCTCGTCACGGCTGGCCGGGCGACCGAGCAGGCGCCAGGCGGCCGAGGCAAACGCGCATGCCACCCCGACGAAGAACAGGTCGAGGCCGAGCGCGCCGTGCCCGCTGCGGGCAATGGCGTCGCCGACCGCCTGCACGACGAGCCCGCCGGCCGACAGCGCCGCCACGGCCGGCAGGCGTGTCCGCCCGGTACCGGGCGCCAGCGGGACCACCCGGCCGAGCGTCGACCGCCCCGCCAGGCGGGCCTCGGTGCCCTCGTTGCGCTCGGCGGCCTCTGGCAGGCTCACGCCTCGCGCTCCCCGTCCGCCGGGCGCAACGGCCGCACCGGCGGCGGGGCGAACGCCGCGGCGAAGGCCCCCTGCTCGGCGCCGGCGGCAAGACGCGCGAGCGCCCCCTCGCCGGTGGGGAGCCCGGGAGCCGGCTCGGCGTGGACCGGCAACGGGAACTGCTCGGCGAGGTGGGCCTCGAGCAGCCCCCGCACCGTCGTGGCGGCCACCGTGCCGAACAGCGAGTGGTCGATCCATTCGAGGATCTCCAGCCGGAAGCGCCCCGTCGCCCGCAGCGCCCGCACCAGGCGCCGGCAGCGCCGGTACGGGCGGGCCTCACGCTGGCCGCACACCACGAGGGCGCCGGTTCCCTGGGCGTTGAGCGAGACCAGCTCCTCGCCCGCCGACGGCACGAACCCGGCCTTCATCAGCAGCCGCCACACCGCCTCGGGAAGGAGCGCGTCGAGCACCCGGGCGAGGCGCGGGTCGTTGCGCACGGCATCGAGGCCGCGCTGGTGGGCGACGCGCACGACGAGACGGTTGTGGCGCATCCACGACAGCACGGCGTTCGGCGGCGCCACGGTCGCCTCGTCGCGGGCCAGCGGGTCCTGGAGCTCCTCGGGCACGAGCGAGTAGATCGGGTTCACCAGCACCACGCCCGCCGGCTGCAGCGCCAGCGCGGCACGCAGCGAGTGGAAGGCGCCCGAGCAGATGCCGACGAGCACGACGTCGCGTGGGTCGCCCGGGGAGGCGGCCACGGCTGCCTCGAGGACGTCGTCGACCCCGTCGACCGGGTAGGCCACCCGGGCCGTGCGCCCCTCGTGGACCGGGCTGTCCCCGATCCCACCCAGGTCGAAGCGCAGCACCCGGCGACCCGAGGCGGCGAGGCTCCGGGCGAGGTCGACCCAGAGCCGGCCCGGACCCACGTGGGGCAGCGTGCCGATGCTCGCCAGCACCACCGCCGGGCCGGCCGCCGGGGCGGTGACGGGCTCGGTGACGATGCCGAAGGCCCGGTGCTCGCCGAACACGACCGCCCGCTCGGCGACCGCGCCGTCGGGGGTGGACAGCCACACGGCGTCGCGCCCGAGCGCAACCACCGGCCTCGCCGGCTCCCCGGCGAAACGGCTTGCCAGCCAGCCGGCCAGCCCTTCCATCGCCGCCTCCGGGAGGATCGACGACCCGGGGCCGACGTCGAGGAACTCCTCCTGGCCGCCGATCGTGCGCCGCTCGACGGCGGCGCCCTCGACGAAGCGCTCGAGCACGGCGTCCTCGGCGTGGCGCGCCCGGCGCAGCACCAGGCAGCCCGCCGGTCCGAGCCGGAGGCCGGCGAGGCTCAACCGGCCGAGCTCGGCGGCGAGCCGGCCGGGCAGGTACAGCGAGGCCAGCTCCACCCCTTCGCCCCCCGGCTCGGGCGCCTCGCCCAGGCTGAACGCCTTGAGCGCCTGCTGCTCGCGCACGAAGGCCCGCCCACGGCTGCACGGGTCCCAAAGGGCGAGCGCCGCCGGCACCTGGCGCGCCGCGGCCACAGCGGCGAAGGTGGCACCGAGCCGCAGCCCGGCGAGGGCGACGGGGCCGGCGCCACAGCTCTCGAGGTGCGCACGGGCGACGGCGACGTCGTCCAGGAACCCCTCGACGCTCCCGTCGCCGTCGAGCGTGCCGGCCGAGTCGCCCGTGCCGCGGTAGTCGAAGCGCAGCACGGCCACCCCGGCGGCGGCCAGCTGGACGGCGACGGACCGGTAGGCGGCGTGCGCCGTCAGCGCCTCGATCCCGAGGCTCGGGCACAGCACGACGCCTCCGCGCGCCCTCCCGTCGGCGGGCAGGTGCAGCCACCCGGCGAGCGGCCGCTCCGTGCTGCCGAACCAGATCGGCACGGCCTCCATGCTCGTGCTCCTCGCCCGCGCCTCGCCCTCACGCCCGCGGCGCCCCCGGGGGCGCGGGCGCGGCTCGACCGGATCTTCCCCCGCGGCCGGCCGCGCAACCGGGTTCCGGCCGGGCAGCTCGACGGTGCTCACAGCCCGAGCTGCTCTCGCACGTCGGCAGGCCAGCGGGCCGTGTCGAGGCCGTGCGCCGACAGCAGCGCCAGGGCGATCCGCTCCACCCCGAACCCGACGCAGGCCGAGTGCGCCGGGGTGCCGTCGGTCAAGGCGATCGAGAACGCCTCCCCGAAGTGGTCCCGGTGGCAGTTGGCCGAGGCGATCGCCGTCGGGCGCTCGGCGCTCGCTACCGTGGCCGTCAGCTCGATCTTGAGGCCCTCGTCGCGCTGGCTCGCCGCCAGCAGCCCGCCGGCACGCCCGAAGAACGGGTCGTTCGCCACCACCGGCTCGACGACGAGCCCGAGCGACCCCAGCAGCTCGCCGGCGCGTCCCACCCAGCGGTCGCGGTGGGCGAGGGCGCCATCGGCGGTCCCCACGTAGACCACCTCGTGCTGCCGGAACGCCTGCATCCTCGCCGGGTCGATGCTCGGCTCGTGGCGGAAGATCTGCCCGAACGCCTCGACCTGCAGCTCCGACTCGAGCCGACCGGTGAGCGACGGGTACAGCGGGTGGCAGCCGGCCGAGCACAGGGCCAGGTCGGTCACCTGCAGCCGGTCGGCCCACTCCCGCCCCGCCTCGACCGCCTCGACGAACGCCGGGTGGGCGGCGGGGCCTGCCTCGAAGCTCACGACCGTCCCGGTCAGGTTGGGGAACGAGGCGAGGTAGCCGGTCTGCTCGAGCAGCCGGCGGGGGACGACGAGCGGGAAGTAGTACCGCCCGCTCGCCTCGGTCGCCGCCGCGCTCACCCGCCGGTCGATCCCGGCCACCACGTCCTCGAAGGCGCCGGAGCGAACGTACAGCCCGTCGACCCCCGTCTCCACGAGCAGGCGCGCCTCGACGAGGGCCGACCGGAAGCGCACGTACGCCTCCTCCGGCGTCCGGCCGGTGGCTCCGGCCGGCACCCCTGCGTTCGCGAGCGAGGTCACGGCGGCTAGGCCCTCGCCACCAGCAGCGAGGTCAAGGCCTCCTCGATCGACCGCACCGAGGCGAACGTCCGCTTGCGCAGCATCTCGGGCGGGAACTCGAGGTCGAAGTGCTCCTCGAGGGCCAGCATCACGCTGACGCTGGCGTGCGAGGTGAGCCCGACCTGGTACAGGTCGGCCCCGGCGTCGAGCGTGCGGGTGTCGACCGGCAGGCGGCCGTGCTCGGCCAGGATGCTGCGGATGTCCTCTTCCATTGCCCGATCTCCTTGCTGGACGTTCCATCCGTTCGGCTCGGCCGCCCCGGACGCCGGGACCTCGCGGCCCGGCTCGCCGCACACGGCGACGACCACGGCGCAGGCGAACGGCCCCTCGTGGGAGAGGCTGACCGCCATCGCTCCGATACCCTCTCGGGCAGCAAGCGATGCCGCCCTTGCGTGGAGGGCGATCCGGCAGGCCCCCGAGGCCAGCCGGACCACCTCGATGTCGCGCCACCCCGGCGGCACGACGTCCTTGCCCGGCTCCAGCACCTTGATCGTCGCCTCCTTCGCGGCGAAGCGGGCGGCGAGCGCGGCCGCCTCGACGGCGCCGCTGCCCCGCGCCGCGGCGCGCTCGCCCGCCGAGTAGCAGCGGCGGGCATAGCGCGCCCCGAACCGCTCGAGCGCGGCGGCGACCGAGGCGACCTCGACCAGGTCGACGCCGGCGCGCACCAGGCCGCCCGGGCGCGCGGCAGTCGGCAGGGAACCCATCGGTCAGCCTCGGCTCGGGGTGGCGCGGGCTCAGCTGACCTCGACGGCCGTCGCCGCTGCCGCCTCGGCGGCGGCGAGCGGCGCCACGGCGGCCGGGAGCGGGCCGCGCTCGCTGCGGAACCGCTCGCGCACGACCACCCGCAGCACCCGCAGCCCGTCGCGCACCGGGCGGAGGTTGCTCTCGCCGTGCAGCCGGGACGCCTCGAAGCTCGGCACCTCGGCAACCCGCAGCCCGAGCTTGGCCACCCGGATGTTCATGAGCGTCTCCACCTCGAACCCGGGGCAGTCGACCACCAGCGAGTCCAGCACGCTGCGGTGGAAGGCGTTGAACCCGTAGCAGAGGTCGGTGTACTTCGTCCCGTACAGCACGTTCACGACGAGGTTCAGGCAGCGGTTGCCGAGCCGGCGGAGCGGGGTGATGTCGGCGCTGCCGCCACCGGGAAGGAACCGGGACCCCTTGGCGAAGTCGGCCCCGTCCGCCACCGCCGCCACGAACTGTGGGATCTCTGCCGGGTCGGTCGACTGGTCGGCGTCGATCATCACGACCACGTCGCCGGTGCAGGCACTGAACCCGAGCGCCAGCGCCGCCCCCTTGCCCTTGCGCTCCTGGCGCAGGATGCGCACCTCAGGGTGCAGCCGCTGGGCCACGGCGATCGTGTCGTCGGTCGAGCGGCCGTCGACCACGATCACCTCGTGCAACCCCTCCGGAAGGCGGGCGAACACGTGCGGGAGGTTGCGCGCCTCGTTGAGCGTCGGGATGACCACGCTCACCCTCAGGTCCGCCGGCAGCCGCGACGGCGCCGTCTCCAGCTCGCCGGGGACGAGCGTGAGCTGGCGCTCCGGCGTCCTCACCTGCGCGGCGTCGTCGGCGGCGAGCGCCACGGCGGCCTCGCCTCGGATCTCGTCTGCAGGGCCCATCACGTGCTCCTCTCGGGACGGCTCTGGAAGGCCATGGGTCGGGTGGCGGTCTCCGCCGGCGTCGCCCCTCCGGGGCAGCCTCGTCGCCGGGCGGGTTGCGGCGTCCTCTTCGACGGCTCCGCGCACGGTGCCGTCGCCGGTGGGGTTCGGCGGGACGACCACGCGCCCGAGCACGGCCGCCTGCCGCCACACGTCCCGGGCCGGGACCGCTGCTGGCACGGCGGCGCCACCTGTACTAGGGGGCGCCCCGGCGAGGAACGGTCCCTCGATGTCCCGACCGGTGCGAACGTCCTCCAGCCGTCGAAGCGCGTGCCCTTGCCAGCGGCGAGCATCACGAGCTGCACCCCTCCTCCTTCCCTTGTCTGGCCGTCTTGACGCCGCCACGTGCGCGTCGCCGGCCGTTCCTCGGCCTGGTGGCGCTCTGCACCCGTCTTCCCCTCGCCATGGTCCATCCAACGTCCCCGGCGGGGTGGCATCGGTCTCCACGCGGCGCTACCCCTGTGCCCGTGGCGGTACACCTGTCGTGCCGCCACAGCGGGACGGACTGCCCGGCCGGGCACAGGCCGGCGCCCCCGCGCCCCAGGCCCGGCTGCACACGGCCGTCGCGCTGCCCGTTCGGCCCCTGCCGCCCATCGCCCGCGGATCGCTTCCCTGCCCGCCTGGTGCAGCAAGCCTGCGATGTTCCGCCCATCCAGTGGAGCCGTCACCCGTCGACGTCGGCCACGGCGGTGCCCGGCCGGGCGACCCCAGGCGGCGCCACCGGGCAGGATCACCACGCAGCGTGCTGTCATAACCACGCTGCGTGCAATCTCGTGCTCGCTGCACACAGCGTGCATAGCTCCCCCCCCCCCGCCGCCGGCGCCGTCCCCGGTCGGACGTGGTGGGAACCGGCCGACCGGCGCCTACGCTGCGGCGGTGCCCCACGCGCCCGCACCCGACACGCCGGGCGCAGGGCGGGCCGCGGG
>JAKBAA010000125.1 GCA_021809425.1 Actinomycetes bacterium
CGGCGCCGACGGGGCCAGCGGTCGGCCAGGCGCCTGCTCGGCATAGGCGCGGACATCCACACCACCGAGACGTCCGCGGAACACCGCCGACAGCCGGCCCGTCGCTTCCGGGCTGGAGCCGGCCCCCGGCTCCACCGCCGGCGCTACCGCCGGCGCTGCGGCCGGCGCCAGCCGGCGCGAAGCGGGAGGGGGCCCGGACCCGGACGCAGGAGCGGGCCCGGGTGCGGTCGGGTGCGGTCGGCGGGTGGTGGGCGCCTGCAGCGGCGCCGCGGCCACCGGCGGACGGGGGCGACCGGCGGCGACCGACGAGCCGGGGGTGCCGGCGGCGAGCAGCCCGGCCATGGCGCCGGTCGCCGCCAGGGCCACCATGGTCGACAGCTGCAGGCGCCGCCGGCCGAGCGCGTGACGCCGGCCGACCACCGCCGCCAGCCCTGCCGCCGTTGCGGGCGGACCACCCTCGTCGAGCAGTCCACCGAGGACGTCCCCCGGCGGGCCGGTCACCCGGCTCACCGGACGAGGGCGTACACGACCTGGACCTGTGCGCTCACGGTCGCCGTCCCGGCCTGCACCGGCACGGCCGCCGCGCGCGACGGCGTCGCCCCGAGGACCTCCGGCGGCTGGGCGACCTCGTCGGTGATCTTCACCACCCCGCCGAGCTGGTCACCCGCGGCCGCCGCCAGCGCCGCCGCCTCGGTCGCCGCCTGGTGGACGGCCGCCGTGCGCGCCGCCCGCTCGTACGGCGCCGTGTCCGCCCGGCTGAAGGTGATCCCCTGGATCTGCACGTCGTTGCCGACGGCATGCGCCGCCGCGTCGATGACGGCCCCGGCGCTCGACAGCTGGTGCATCGTCACGGTCAGCTGGTCGCTCGCCTGGTACCCGGTGACGGTCCCGCGGCTGTTCGTGTTGGCACTCAGCTGCAGGTCGCTCGTCTGCATGTCGCTCGCCGCCACGCCGGCCGATCGCAGCACCGACTGGAGGCGGGTGACCGCCCCATCGTTGCCGTCGAGCGCCCCCACGGCGGTCGGCGCGTTCGTCGTCGCACCGATCTGCAAGGTCAGGGTGTCCGGCACCACCGTCACCGAGCCGTTCCCCGTCACCGTCACCGTCGCGCCTGCAACCGGCGCCACCGCGGCCACCGCCCTTGCCGCCGGCGCCGGCGCCGGCGCCGGCGCCCCGGCCACCTTGGCGGCGGCCGCCCCGCCCGTGGCCAGCACCACGCCGGCCAGCGCCCCTCCGAGGACCGCCAGGCCTCCCGTCGCCAGCGCCGCCTGCCGTCCTCGCGTCGTCGCCATCGTCCGTTCCCCTTTGCTGCCCCTGCGGGCGTCGCCGATCATCGTGGGTCATCCAGCAGGACAAAGCGCGGATGACCCTCCGGCGCGTACGGCGACATCGGCGAGCCCGCCGGGCTGCCGGACCGGCAGTCCCCGCTCGCCGGGCTCCCGGCCTTCCCCGGGCGCCGGCAGGTCCTGGCGGGCAGCGACGAGCGCCACCTGGGCAGCGTGCCGCAAGGGGGGCGAGGTACCGCCCACCGGGGTCCGGCTGCCATGATGCATCCGATGACCGCGGCCTCGGTGGGCTCCGGCCCGCTCGCGGCCGACGACAGCTATCTGCAACGCGACGCCCCCACCAGGGCGGCGCTGTCGGAGCTCGCCGACCACCTCGGCTACGGCGAGCGACGCGGCGACGCCGTCGTGGGCGGCGTGACCGGCGACAGCCGCCGGGTGGCCCCCGGTGACCTGTTCCTCGCCGTGGCGGGGGCGCATGCCGACGGGCACCGCTTCGCCGCCGACGCCGTCGCCGCCGGCGCCACCGCCGTCGTCGTCGAGCACTTCCTCGACCAGCTCCCGGTCGCCCAGCTCCGGGTCCCGTCGGTCGCCGCCGCCGCCGGGCCGCTGGCGGCCCACGTCTACGGCTGCCCCTCCGACCGGCTGCCCGTCGTCGGGGTCACCGGGACCAACGGCAAGACCACCACCTGCCAGCTCCTCCAGGCCTGCCTTGCCGGCCCGGCCGGGGTGGCCGGACAGATCGGGACCACCGGCACCTACCTCGGCGGCAGGCGCCTCGCCACCTCGACCCTGTCCACTCCCGAGGCCCCCGAGCTGCAACGCCACCTGGCCGCCATGCTCGCCGCCGGGGCCACCGGGGCGGCCATGGAGGTGACCTCCCACGGCCTCGACCGCCACCGCGTCGACGGGATCCGCTTCCGGGTCGCCGTCTTCCTCAACCTGTCGCCCGAGCACCTCGACTACCACGGGACGATGGAGCGCTACTTCGCCGCCAAGCAGCGCCTGTTCCAGCCGGACCGGTGCGACCAGGCCATCGTCTGCGTCGACGGCGAGTGGGGTGCCCGGCTGGCGGCCAGCTGCCCGGTGCCGGTGACCACCTTCTCCTCGCAGCGGCCAGCCGACGTCCGCTTCACCTGCACGGCGGACAGCCTCGGCGGGATCGCCGTCGAGCTGGAGCGCGGCGGCGATCGCCTCGAGCTCACCTCGCCGCTCGTCGGCCCGGTCAACGCCCCCAACGTCACCGCCGCCTACCTGGCGGCCTGCGCCCTCGGCATCGACGAGGCCCAGGTGCGCTCGGCCCTCGCCCGCTGCCCGGCGCCGCCGGGCCGCTTCGAGCTCGTGACGTCCGACGAGCCGTTCCTCGTGGCCGTCGACTACGCCCACACCCCCGACGCCCTCGAGGCGCTCATCGCCGCCGCCCGCCACCTCTCGACCGGGAAGGTCCGCCTCGTGCTCGGCGCCCGCGGCGAGCGCTACGCCGCCAAGCGCCCCGAGATGGCCCGCACGGCGAGCGCCGCCGACGCCGTGCTGCTCACGACCGACAGCCCCGGCGCCGAGGACCCCGCCGCCATCGCCGACGAGATGCTGCGCGGCGTGCCCGACGGCCGACGCGGCCACGTCGGGGTCGAGCTCGACCGGGCGGCGGCGATCCGCCGCAGCGTCGCGGCGCTCCAGCCCGGTGACGTCCTGCTCGTCACCGGGCGCGGCCACGAGACGACCCAGCGCTTCGGCGAACGGCTCGTCCCGCTCGACGACCGGGTGGCCGCCCGCCTCGCGCTCGCCGCCCGCGCCCCGCTCGGGCCGCTCGGGGCCGACGCCGCCGTCAGCGTGGTCATCCCGGCCCACGACGCCGGCGAGACCCTGGCAGCCGCCATCGCCTCGGCCCTCGGCCAGACCCGCCCGCCCGCCGAGGTGGTCGTCGTCGACGACGGCTCGACCGACGACACCGCCACCGTCGCCCGCTCCTTCGGGCAGGCCGTCCGGCTGATCGAGCAGCCCTGCCTCGGCCCGTCGGCCGCCCGCAACGCCGGCGTCGCCGCCGCCCGGTCGCCCCTCGTCGCCTTCCTCGACGCCGACGACCTCTGGCAGCAGGAGAAGCTCGAGCTCCAGCTGGCCGCCCTGGCCGCCCACGGCGCCGTCTGCTGCGCCACCGACTGGGTGCGCGGCGAGCCGTCGCCGCTGCAGGTCGAGCCCGGCGCCACGGTGGTCACCACCGACGACCTGCTCGTCCTCAACCGCTTCCAGACCTCCACCGTGCTGCTCCGGCGCGACGCCTTCGGGCGCACCGGCGGGTTCTCCCCCGAGCTCGACGGCGCCGAGGACTGGGACCTGTGGCTCCGCCTGTCCCGCCTCGGCCCGGTCGTCAAGCTCGACGCCCCCCTCGTCTGCTACCGGGACCGGCCGGCCGGCTACTCGAAGGACCTCCGGCGCCACCACGACGCCGTGCTCGGGATCGTCCGGCGCGAGCTCGCCGGGGAGGACGGGGCGCGCAGCAGGGAGCTGCGGGCCTGGCATCACCTGCGCTTCGCCATCGCCTTCGCCCGCCTCGGCGACCGTCGGCGGGCCCGTGCCTGCCTGGCCCTGCTCCGGCGCGAGCGACTGCTCGCCGCGGCGCTCCCGGCGAGCGCCAACCTGCTGCTCCCCTTCCTCGCCGGCCGCATGCGCCGGCGCCTCGCCGGCGGCACCGCCGCCGCCGCCGGGGCGACCCCCTCGCACCCCCCGGTCCGCTAGGGGCAACAGGGGGTTGGCCCGGGCCCCTCCGAGGCGCATGATGGGGCGACCAGGCCGGCGTCCCGGCAAGGCACCGGACCCGCCGTCTTGGAGGAAGGAGGGCGACGTGCACGACGGCCGACCCTTTCAGGTCAACAAGGTGGCGCTCGTCGGCCAGGCCGGCGCCGGCAAGACCTCGCTCGCCGAGGCTCTGCTCGCCACGGCGCACACCATCCCGCGCAAGGGCCGGGTCGAGGACGGCACCACCGTCTGCGACTTCGAGCCCGAAGAGCTCGCCCGGCACAGCTCGCTCTCGCTCGCCGTGGCCGCCTTCGAGCAGGACGGCCGCAAGCTGAACCTGCTCGACACGCCCGGCCTCGCCGACTTCGTCGCCGAGGTCGAGGCGGCCCTCGCCGTCGCCGACGTGGCGCTGCTCGTCGTCAGCGCCAGCGAGGGCATCGGCCCCCACACCGAGACCCTCTGGCACCTCGCCGGCGACCTCGGGCTTCCCCGGGTGGTCTTCGTCAACAAGCTCGACCACGAGCGGGCCGACTACGAGGGCGTCCTGGCCCAGCTACGCGGCCGCCTCGGCGCCACCCTGGCACCCCTCGAGCTCCCCCTCGACGCCGGCCCCGGCTTCTCCGGCATCGCCGACCTGCTCGCCGAGCAGGCCCTCTCCTACGACGGCGACGGTGCCGGCCATGCCGGCCCGATCCCCCCCGCCCTCGCCGACACCGAGCACCGGGTCCACGAGGAGCTGGTCGAGGGCATCGTCGCCGACGACGACGACCTCGTCGAGCGCTACCTCGACGGCGTGGCCCCCTCCCTCGCCGAGCTGGCCGCCACCCTGTCGAGCAGCGTGGCCGCCGGTCGGGTGGTCCCGGTGCTGTGCGGCTCGGCCACCAAGGACATCGGCATCGACCGGCTCGCCGGCTTCCTTGCCGGCCTCGCCTGGCACCACCACCGCGTCCACGTCCGCGCCGGCGACGTCGAGCTCGAGCTCGAGCCGTCCGGCGACGGCCAGCCGCTCGCCCGCGTCTTCAAGACCGTCGTCGACCCCTTCATCGGGCGGATCTCCCTGCTCGAGGTGCTGTCGGGCACGATCCACCCCGACGAGCAGCTCGTCAACGCCCGCACCCACACCGAGGAGCGCCTGCACGTCCTCGAGTCCCTCCTCGGCAAGCGGGCCGCTCCGGTCACCGAGGCGGTCGCCGGCGACGTCGTCGCCGTGCCCAAGCTCCACGACGTGCGCGTCGGCGACACCCTCGCCCCGCGCGGCTCGCCGGTCGTCGCCGACCCCATCCGGATCTCCGAGCCGACCGCCTCGATCGCCATCAAGGCGCGCACCACCGGCGACGAGGACAAGCTGATGACCGCCCTCCAGCGCCTCCTCGAGGAGGACCCGGGGCTGCGCGTGGCACGCGTCGAGGAGACCCATCAGGTCGTCCTCTCCGGCATGGGCGAGCTGCACCTCCAGGTCGCCCTCGAGCGCCTTGCCTCGAAGCTGCACGTGGCCACCGACGTCGAGGAGCTCAGGGTCCCCTACCGCCAGACCATCTCCATGCCGTCTGCCGCCGAGGGGCGCCACAAGAAGCAGACCGGCGGCCACGGCCAGTTCGGCGTCGTCCACCTCCGCCTCGAGCCGCTCGAGCGCGGCGCCGGGTTCGTCTTCGAGGACGCCGTCGTCGGCGGCGCCATCCCCCGCCAGTTCCTCCCCGCCGTCGAGAAGGGCGTCCGCCGGGCCATGGCCCAGGGCGGCGAGCTCGGCTTCCCGGTCGTCGACGTCAAGGTGGTCGTCGACGACGGCAAGTCCCACCCGGTCGACTCCTCCGAGGCCAGCTTCGAGCAGGCCGGCGCCCTCGCCTTCAACGAGGCCCTCCAGCGGGCCGAGCCGTGCGCGCTGGAGCCGATCTCCCGCGTCGAGGTCCAGGCACCTTCCTCCTGCCTCGGCGACGTCCTCGGCGACCTCAACGGCCGGCGCGGCCGCGTCCTGCACAGCGGCGGCGACGAACGCGGCGACCAGCAGGTGGTCGCCCTCGTCCCCACGAGCGAGCTCACCCGCTACGGCATCGACCTGCGCGCCCTGTCGGCAGGGCGCGCCCGGTTCCAGGCGACCCACGACCACTACGAGCCCGTCCCGGCCCGCCTCCTCGAGCGCACCCGCACCTGACCGGCGCCCGGCCCCCGGCGCCCGGGCCCGCCTGCCGAACGCCCCTCGCAGGCTGGCCCTAGCGCCCCATCGGCGCCGCCGGGGGCCGGCCGTCCAGGATCTCCTCGGCGCGACGGCGCACCGCCTCGTTGCGGTTCTCCGACGTCAGGATGTAGAACCGCCCCGACCGGATGCCCTCGACGACCAGGCCGGCCACCTCCAGCGGCGCCCGCCCGTTGGTGGCGGTCAGGTTGGCCATGAACGCCTGGAACTCCCGCTGCTCGGCCGTCGGCGGGCGGGTCGAGCCCGCCGACGCCGGCCGGTTGCGCGCCGAGCTCCCGAAGTTCGTCCGGACCGCCCCCGGGCACAGCACCGACAGCCCGATCGGCGCCTGGCGCTCGGCCAGCTGGAAGTGCAGCGCCTCGGTCAGCGCCACCACGGCGTGCTTGGACACCCCGTACGGCCCGAGCGCCCCGGCGAACACCCCGAAGATCGACGCCGTGTTGCACACGTGCCCCTCGCCCTGCTCCAGCAGCACCGGCACGAACGTTCGCACCCCGTGCACCACCCCCCACAGGTTGACCCCGAGCACCCACTCCCACTCCCCGACCGGGATCTCCCACATCGGGTCCGTCGACCCCCCGACCCCGGCATTATTGCATACCACATGCACTCCACCGAACGCCTCCAGCGCCCGGTCGCGCAGCGCCTCGACGTCGCCGAGCCTCGACACGTCGGTCACCACGGCGACCACCTCCCCCCCGGTCGCCCCCGCCACCTGGTCACGCGCCGCCTCGAGCGCCGGCGCCTCCACGTCGGCCATCACCACCCGCATGCCCTCGCCGGCGAACCGCTCGGCCAGCCCCAGCCCGATCCCGCTCGCCGCGCCCGTCACCACCGCCACCCGGCCCGGTGCCACCAGCTCTCCGCCTCGGCTCATCGACGTCCCCTCCCCCTGCTCGCCCCGTCCTGCCGCCCCGTCCCGCCGGCCGGCCCGGGCCAGGACGACGGCCGAGGCTACCGGCCGCTCACCACCCTGCCAATGCCACGCCACCACGCCACCACGCCCGCCCGGCGCCCCGGGGGCGCCAGCGCGCGAGCGGCCGCAGCCCGCCGGCAGCTGTTCGGAGAATGAACCTCAGTAGTGCGGCGTGAAGCGCCGACGGGTCGGTGGGGGCTCCTCCTCGGGCGCGCCCGGCTGTCCCGGGCTGGTCGTCCCGCCCACCGCAGGCGTCCCGCCCTCGCCCGGTTCCGGGCCGACGACGGCCACCTCGTCGGGGGCCGGGGGGTCCACGGCGGGGGCGGGGGCGGGAGCGGGGGCGGGAGCCCGGTCCCTCCAGACGGTGCCCGGCGCGGCAACCGGTTCCGACGTCGGGGCCGGCCAGGGGGACGGGGGTGGGGGGGCGGGCGAGACCGGCCAGGTGAACGGGACGGGCCCGCCCGAGGGGGCCGAGCCCCGTACGGGGGCGTCGGGCGAGCCGGGCCAGCCGGCGGGCCAGCCGGCGGGGAGGTCGGCG
>JAKBAA010000126.1 GCA_021809425.1 Actinomycetes bacterium
GGCGGGCGGCAACGAGGCCGGCGGCGAGGCCGGCAACGAGCCCGGCAACGAGCCCGGCGGGGCCGCCCGTGGCGAGGCGTGGAGGACGGGGGACCTGTCGGGGGACGAGCCGGGGGACGACCTGCGGCCGACGCTGCCGGTGCAGCACCTCGGCAGCGAGGACGCCCGGCCGAGGCGTCCGTCGCCACGGGTGTTCGACTTCGAGGCCGAGGAGCCGTAGGCCGGCCGGACCGGGACGTTCGGGCGCCCGGGAGGGGCGCCCGCTACCGTCGCGGGCCGTGGACCGGGCGGGCCAGGCGGGCGACGAGGGAGCGGTCGAGGGCGGTGGGGTGACGCCGGCGGGTCGGCCGCCGTCGGTGGACACCCTGGCCCGGTCGCTGGCCGACACGGGGCTGCCGCACGCCCTGCTGGTCGATGCCGCCCGGGCGGCGGTGGCGGCAGGGGCTCCCGGGTCGGCGCGGCGCCGGGCGGAGGACCTGGAGCGGCTGCTGCTGCAGCCGGTGGTCAACGCCACGGGGGTGCTGCTGCACACCAACCTGGGGCGGGCACCGGTCGGGGTGGACCGCCCGGGGCGGGCCGGCAACGTCGAGCTGGACCTCGTGTCGGGCGGGCGTGGCGGGCGGGGGGCGGCGATCGGCTACCTGCTCGGGCGCCTGACCGGGGCGGAGGACGCCCTGGTGGTGAACAACGGGGCGGCGGCGGTGCTGCTGTGCCTGACGGCGCTGGCGGCCGGGCGTGACGTGGTGGTGAGCCGGGGCGAGCTGGTCGAGATCGGCGGGGGGTTCCGGATCCCGGAGGTGCTGGCGGCGTCGGGGGCGCGCCTTGTGGAGGTGGGGACCACCAACCGGACCCGCCGGGGCGACGTCGAGGGGGCGATGGCGGCCTCGGTGGCTGCCGGGGGGAGCGGGCCGGCGGTGCTGTTGAAGGTGCACCCGTCCAACTACGTGCAGCGCGGGTTCGTCGAGCAGGTGGGGGTGGCCGAGCTGGTCGGGCTGGGGCCGCCGGTGGTGGCCGACCTGGGGTCTGGGCTGCTCGACGCCACGACGCCCTGGCTGGCCGGTCGGCCGCCGGCCTGGCTGGCGAGCGAGCCGGCGGTCCGCCAGACGCTGGCGGCCGGTGCCGCCCTGGTGACGTTCTCGGGGGACAAGCTGCTCGGTGGGCCGCAGGCGGGGATCGTGGCGGGTCGCGCCGACCTGGTGGAGCAGTGCCGGCGGCACCCGCTGGCCCGGGCGCTGCGGCCGGGCGGGCTGGTGCTGGAGGTGCTGCAGGCGACCCTGCTGGCCTACCTGCGGCGGGACGGGGACGCCATCCCGCTGTGGCGGATGGCGGCGACCCCGCTGGCGGCGCTTCGGCGGCGGGCGGAGGCGGTCGCGGCCGAGGTGGCGGTGGCAGGGGTGCCGGCGCGTGCGGTCGCCTGTGCCTCGACGACGGGTGGGGGGTCGCTGCCCGAGGTGACGATCCCGTCGGCCGGGGTGGCCGTGGATGGGGACTGGTCGGCGGCGTTGCGTCGCCACCGCCCGGCCGTGGTGGCGACGGTGCACGAGCAGGCGACCGTGTGCGACCTGCGTAGCGTGGACCCGTCGGACGACGCGGTCGTGGCGGCGGCGTTGGCGGCGCTCGCCGGCGAGTGGCGCCGGGGCGGGCGGGAAGAGGGAGACGAGGGTCGATGACCGAGACGACGATGCCGGTGGCCGCCGGCGGGGCGGGGCTGCGGATGACCCAGCTGGCCAAGGGGGGCGGGTGCTCCTGCAAGATCCCTGCCGGCCAGCTCGAGGGGCTGCTGCGCCGCGCCTACGGCGACGCCGCCGACGGGGCGGCCGTTCCGGCGCTGCCCGGGGCCGAGGTGCTGTGCGGGCTCGAGTGGGGGGACGACGCCACCGTCGTCCGGCTCGGTCCGGAGCTGGCGCTCGTGACGACGACCGACTTCTTCCCGCCGGTCGTGGACGACCCGTTCGAGTGGGGCCGGATCGCGGCGGCAAATGCCCTGTCGGACGTGTACGCCATGGGCGGGACCCCGGTGTCGGCGCTCAACCTGCTGGCCTGGCCGGCCGAGGTGCTCCCCGAGGACGCCATCGTGGAGGTGCTGCGGGGCGGCCGGTCGGCGACTGACGAGGCCGGGTGCGTGCTGGCGGGCGGCCACAGCATCGACGACCCGACCCCGAAGTACGGGTTGGCCGTCACCGGCGTGGCCCACCCGGACCGGCTGCTGCGCAACGACGCCGCTCGCCCGGGCGACCCGATCAGCCTGACCAAGCCGATCGGGGTGGGCATCTGCAACAACCTGCACAAGGCGACCGGCGAGCGCATCGCCGAGGCGGTCGCCGTGATGTCGGCGCTCAACGCCACGGCCTCGGCCGAGGCGCTCGCCCGGGGGATCGTGGCGGCGACCGACGTGACCGGGTTCGGGCTGCTCGGGCACCTGTACAAGATGGCCCGGGCGAGCGGGGTGACGGCGGTGCTCGAGGCGGCCGCCGTCCCGGTGCTCGACCGCGCCCGGGCGGCGGCGGCCGAGGGGTTCGTTCCGGGCGGCACCCGGCGGAACCTCGACTGGGTGGTGCCCCATCTCGAGGCGGACGGCGTCGACGAGCTGACCCTGCTGCTGCTGGCCGACGCCCAGACCTCGGGCGGGCTGCTCGTGGCCGGCGAGCTGCCGGGGGCGCCGGTCATCGGCCACTTCGCCGAGCCTTCGGGGGCGGCTGTCGTCGTGCGCTAGGGTCGCCGGCGGAGGTGTCCGGGCACCTGGTGGGCTCCACCGCCTTCAAAGCGGCTGGGACGGGCGATCCCCGTCCGGCGGGTTCGATTCCCGTCCACCTCCGCCACGCACGCCCGCTCGGACGTGCCGTGGCCCGCGCGCCCCCCGGTCGCGGGACGGTCGCACGTCGCTGGTCGCCGGGCGGTCGGAGAGCCGATCGTTTGCCGGTCGGTTGCCCCGGGAATTGCGAGGAGGTCCAGCCGGCGTCGCTGAGGAGGAACCGCCTTGCCCACCAGGGAGCAGGTCCTGGCGCTCGTGCGCGAGCGTGGCGGGGACTACCGCGTGGCCGCCCGCGAGCTGGCGATCCCGCCGGGCCAGGCGTACCTGATCGCGACGGGGATGCCGGCGGACGGGAGCGACGGGTCCGCCGCCGGGCTCGGGCGACCGGGTGCGGTCGAGGGGAGCACGCAGCTGCTGGTGCACGCCGAGGCAGCGGTGGTGGCGCCGGAGGTGCACGAGGTGGTGCACGCCTGGATCAAGGCGCGGGTGGCGTCCGACCCGGCGATGCTTGCCCGGACGGCCGCCCGAGACGCCGTGCTGGGGGCGCCGCGGGAGCGGGAGTCGCCGGAGCGGGAGCCGCGGGAGATCGCCTCGGTGGTGACGGGCGACCACGACAGGGTGACGGCGCTCTTCCGCCAGCTGGCGGCGATCCCGGGGGTGACGAAGGGGGGGAGCCCGGTCCAGCAGGCCCGCCGGGGGTCGATCGTGGAGCGGATCGCGGCGACGCTGTGGCGGCACGAGGCCACCGAGGAGGAGCAGCTCTGGCCGGTGGTCGCCGAGCGGCTGGCGGAGGGCGGGTCGCTGCGGGCGGCGGGGCTCGCCCAGGAGCAGGCGGGTAAGGAGGTGCTGGGCGAGCTCACCCAGCTGGCGCCGTCCGAGGAGCGTTTCGACGAGCTGGCCGAGAAGGCGGAGGAGCTGACCCGCCGGCACGTGGCGTTCGAGGACCGGGTGCTGCTGGCGCTCGGGGCGGCGCTGCGCCCCGACGAGCTGGAGGGGCTCGGCCGGCGCTTCCGCCGGGTGGCGGACGACAGGCCGGGCCGGCCGGACCCGCAGGCGCTGGGTGATCCGTCGGCGGGCGCCGTCGGCCGGCCCCGGTCCCGGCGGCAGGGCGAGGCAGCGAGCGAGCCGGAGATGGCGCGTCCGGGGGACGCGCCGAGCGAGGAGTAGGGATGCAGATGGACCGTTGGCCCGTGGTGCGCCAGCTGCGCGGCGAGGACAGGACCGGACGGGGGGCGGCGGTGAAGTCGCAGGGCAGTGCCACGTTGCGGCCGCGGATCGGCGGGGCGGACCGGGTGGTGAAGTCGATCTGCCCGTACTGCGCCGTGGGGTGCGGCCAGAACGTGTTCGTGCGGGACGAGAAGGTGGTGCAGATCGAGGGCGACCCGGACTCGCCGGTGAGCCGCGGCCGGCTCTGCCCGAAGGGGTCGGCGAGCCTCCAGCTGACGACCGGGTCGGCCCGCCGCTACGAGGTGCTGTACCGGGCACCCCGGGCGACCGACTGGACGGTGCTCGACCTGGACACGGCGATGGACATGGTGGCCGACCGGGTGATCGCCACGCGGCGGGCGACGTGGGCGTGGGAGGAGGAGGGCAAGCGGGTGCGGCGCACCATGGGGATCGCCAGCCTGGGCGGGGCCACGCTCGACAACGAAGAGAACTACCTGATGAAGAAGCTGTACACGGCGCTCGGGGTGGTGCAGGTCGAGAACCAGGCGCGCATATGACACTCGTCCACCGTCCCCGGTCTGGGGACCTCGTTCGGGCGTGGCGGGGCCACGACGTTCCAGCAGGACCTGCAGAACGCCGACTGCATCGTCATCGAGGGCTCGAACATGGCCGAGTGCCATCCGGTCGGGTTCCAGTGGGTGATGGAGGCGAAGGCCCGGGGGGCGACGGTGATCCACGTCGACCCGCGCTTCACGCGGACGAGCGCGCTGGCCGACCTGCACGTGCCGCTGCGGGCGGGCACCGACATCGCGTTCCTCGGGGGGATCGTCAACTACGTGCTCGAGCACGAGCGCTACTTCCGCGAGTACGTGGTCGCCTACACGAACGGGCCGACGATCATCAAGGAGGACTACCGGGACACCGAGGACCTGGACGGGCTGTTCTCCGGGTTCGACCCTGACGAGCGGACCTACGACTTCCACAGCTGGGAGTACGAGGGGGCGGAGCTGTCGCCGTCGGCCGGCGAGCGCGACGAGGCCTACGAGGACAAGGTCGGCGGTGGGCCAGCCGGCGGTGGGCCAGCCGGCGACGGGCCAGCCGGCGACGGGCCGGGGGGCGGTGGGCCGGCCGGCGGTGGGCCAGGGGAAGGCGACGTGGGCGTCCCGGTGGACCGGTCGCGCCGGGTGGTCGAGTCGAGCCGGGGCCAGGCGCACGGATCGGGTGGGGCGGCGGCCGCGCCGAACCCGGAGCGCGACGAGACGATGGAGCACCCGCGCTGTGCCTTCCAGATCCTGAAGCGGCACTTCGCCCGGTACACGCCGGAGATGGTGGAGGAGGTGTGCGGGGTTCCCCGCGAGCTGTTCGTGAAGGTGTGCGAGACGCTCGCCGCCAACTCGGGGCGGGAGCGGACGAGCGCCTTCTGCTACGCGGTCGGGTGGACACAGCACACGGTAGGGGTCCAGTACATCCGGACGGCGGCCATCCTGCAGCTGCTGCTCGGCAACATCGGGCGGCCGGGTGGGGGGATCCTGGCGCTGCGGGGGCACGCCAGCATCCAGGGGTCGACGGACATCCCGACCCTGTTCAACCTGCTGCCCGGGTACATCCCGATGCCGCACGCCCACATGGACGAGGACCTCGACAGCTTCGTGGCGGGGACGGCGACCGAGAAGGGCTACTGGGGGGACATGCGGTCGTACATGGTGAGCCTGCTCAAGGCGTGGTGGGGACCGGCGGCGACCGAGGAGAGCGAGTACTGCTTCGACTACCTGCCGCGCCTGACCGGGGACCACGGCACCTACCAGACGGTGCAGGCGCAGTTGCGTGGGGAGTGCAAGGGGTACTTCCTGGCCGGGGAGAACCCGGCGGTGGGGTCGGCCAACGGGAGGATGCAGCGGCTCGGCATGGCGAAGCTCGACTGGCTGGTGGTGCGCGACTTCTCGCTGATCGAGAGCGCCACCTGGTGGAAGGACGGCCCGGAGATCGAGACGGGGGAGCTGCGGACCGAGGAGATCGACACCGAGGTGCTCTTCTTCCCGGCGGCCGCTCACACGGAGAAGAACGGGAGCTTCACCAACACCCAGCGGATGCTCCAGTGGCACCACGCGGCGATCGAGCCGCCGGGCGACGCCCGGAGCGAGCTGTGGTTCTACTACCACCTCGGGCGGATCATCCGGGAGAAGCTGGCCGGGTCGGCCGACGAGATGGACCGGCCGGTGCTCGACCTCACGTGGGACTACCCGACCGAGGGTCGCATCGGCGAGCCGACGGCAGAGGCGGTGCTGGCCGAGATCAACGGGTGGGACGGTGACGGGGAGCCGCTGGGCTCGTACGAGCAGCTGAACGAGGACGGCTCGACGGCGTGCGGGTGCTGGATCTACTGCGGGGTGTACGCCGGCGGGGTCAACCAGGCGGCGCAGCGAAGGCCGGGGCGCGAGCAGAGCTGGGTGGCGAGCGGGTGGGGCTGGGCGTGGCCGGCCAACCGCCGGATCCTGTACAACCGGGCGTCGGCCGACCCGGAAGGCAAGCCATGGAGCGAGCGCAAGGCGCTCGTGTGGTGGGACGAGGCGTCGGGGGTGTGGACGGGGCACGACACCCCGGACTTCGCCGCGTCGAAGTCGCCGTGGCACCGCCCGCCCCGGGGGGCCAGGGCGGCGGAGGCGCTGTCGGGGGTCGACCCGTTCGTGATGCAGGACGACGGCAAGGCGTGGCTGTTCGCCCCGGCCGGGCTGGCCGACGGGCCGCTGCCGGCGCACTACGAGCCGCAGGACTCGCCGGTGGCGAACCTGCTGTACGGCCAGCAGCGCAACCCGGTGCGCAGGACGGTGGCCGACCGGCACAACCTGTACCACCCGGACCCGAGCGCCGCAGGGTCGTCGGTGTTCCCGTACGTGCTGACGACGTACCGGCTGACCGAGCACCACACGGCGGGCGGGATGTCGCGATGGCAGCCGTACCTGGCGGAGCTGCAGCCGGAGATGTTCTGCGAGGTGTCGCCCGAGCTGGCGGCCGAGCGGGGCCTCGAGCACCTCGGGTGGGCGACGATCGTGACGGCGCGCAACGCCATCGAGGCGAGGGTGCTCGTGACCGAGCGGGTCACCCCGCTGCGGGTGCAGGGCCGGACCATCCACCAGATCGGGCTGCCGTACCACTGGGGGCCCAACGGGTACGTGCGGGGGGACGCGGCGAACGACCTGGCGTCGCTGGCGCTCGACCCGAACGTGCACATCCAGGAGGCCAAGGCGTTCACCGGCGACATCCGCCCGGGCCGGCGCCCGCGGGGACCGGCGAAGGCCGAGCTCGTCGAGCAGTACGTGCGCCGTGCGGGCGTGGACCTGGAGACGGGGACGGGGGTGCTCGATGGCCGTTGACGCTCCCCCGGTCCGCCTCCTCGAGCCGGCCGACCCGGCGACGGTGGCCGGCTACCGGGACCACCCGCCCCGGATGGGGTTCTTCACCGACACGTCGGTGTGCATCGGGTGCAAGGCGTGCGAGGTGGCGTGCAAGGAGTGGAACGCCGTGCCCGAGGACGGGCTGGAGCTCACCGGGATGTCCTACGACAACACGGGCGGGCTCGGGGCCGACAGCTGGCGGCACGTGGCCTTCGTCGAGCAGCCGCGCCGTGCCGGCGGCGAGCGGCGCGGGGCCGCGCCGGGGGCGCCGGCGGGGACGGGGGCGCAGGCGCCGGCCGGGGAGGGTGGGCCGGCCGA
>JAKBAA010000035.1 GCA_021809425.1 Actinomycetes bacterium
ACGATCCAGCTCACCGTCCGCTTTCCCCACAAGGGCCGCTACCCGTTCCACTGCCAGTACCACCAGAGCGCCGGGATGGTCGGGACCTTCGTCGTCTCCTGACACCCTGGCCCGGCGAGGTCCCGAATGCCCGATCAGGTCGGGTGCGGCATCGGCTGTTTCGGCGGCAGGCTGACGGGTACCCCCAGCCCCGGCAGCTCGCTGCAAGAAGGGCGGATCCACGAGATCGTCCATCCTGGCACGCGAGGTGAACGTCGGCGCCTGGTCCCCGGAGCCTGTGCGAGGGACGTCCTTGATATCCCCCGTCCGGGCCCTCCAGCCCTGCCTGCCAGAACGTCGGCCTGACCCACGGCTACTACCACGACCATGTCGTCAACTTCCTCCACACGGCCAACTTCTACTGCGACTCCTCGGTGCCGAGCAAGGCAGCGACGGGCTGTGAGGCCGGCACCACCTACAACCACCTCCCACCGGGCGCAGGTGGAACGTGGTGGTCGTCCCGGTGACGAGCCAGGCGGGCTTCGACACGGTGATCTCCACCACGTCGCAGTCCCAGCTCATGTCCGAGCTCGGCAGCCCGGGCGTCTATACGAGCATCGTGCCGCCGAACGAGCTCCTCTACTTCCAAGTGCTCGCCGGCACCAGCGCCACGACCGCCCAGGACGCCATGAGCCAGGACGTCTACAACGGGGCCACCGGGTGACCCGCTCGCTCACCGGCGCGTGCCGGCGGAGCACACGGGCCCGATGCACACGGGCCCGATGAACGCGTGCTGGATGAACCGCCGCAGCCGGGGCTGCGAATGGTGGGCATGACCTCGCACCCGGCAACGGCCCCGCACCATCGCCGGCTCCGGCTGGCTCCGTCCGGTCTCGGGAAGGCAGGGATGACGAGGAGGGGGCTGCAGCTGTGCCTCGGTGTCCTGTGGCTGCTCGACGGGGCCCTCCAGCTCCAGCCGGTCATGTTCACCGGGCGGTTCGCCTCGGGGATCATCGCACCGGCCGCCGTCGGCCAGCCGGCCCTCGTCCACTGGGCCGTCTCCACCACCGCTTCGGTGATCGGGTCCAGCCCGGCCCTGTTCGACGCGGCCTTCGCCACCGCCCAGCTCCTCCTCGGCATCGGCCTTCTCTGGCGGCGCAGCGCCCCGGTCGCCCTGTTGTGCTCGGTCGGCTGGGCCGCCGGGGTCTGGGTCACGGGCGAGGGCGCCGGCGGGTTGCTCGGCTCGGGGGCGACCGCCCTCACCGGAGCGCCCGGGGCGGCCGCCCTCTACGCCCTGCTCGCCCTTGCCGCATGGCCAGGGCGTGACGGCCGGCAGAGCGCTGCCACGCCGGCACGATGGATCGTGCCCGCTTGGGTCGCCCTCTGGGCAGGGCTCGCCCTCCTCGAGCTCCGCCTCGGCGCCGCCGCCGGCCCCGACACCGCCGCCAGCCTCACCGCCAACCTGCACGGCCTGCCATCAGCGATCGTCTCGGGCTCCCGCTCCCTCGCCGCTGCGGTGCGCCACGCCGGCGCTGCCCCGGGCGTCGTCCTCGCAGCCGCCTTCGCCCTCGTCGCCCTCCTTGCCGTCCGCCGGGGTGCCGCCCGGGCCGGTGCCGGCGTGCTCGGGGCGGTCCTCGCCGGCCTCGTCTGGGTCTTCGCCGAAGGGTTCGGGGCCATCCCGTCCGGCCAGGCGACCGATCCCAACAGCGGCCCCCTCCTCGCCCTCGCGGCAGTGGCCGTCTGGTCGATCGCTCGCCGTGATCGGGTCGTCGCCCGTGCCTACGCCGGGGCCACGGGTGGCGCCACCGACGGCGAGCTCGCCACCCGGGCCGCCTGACGGCGGCGGTCGGCCCGTGGCGCGGCCGGTTCAGGCGCCGAGCGAGTCGAGGGCGGCCACGACCATCGCCTGCACCCCGGTCGGAAGGGTCGGGTAGCGCACCGGGGCGAACGCCGGGCTGTGGTTGGTCGGGATGTCCTGCGCCACCCGCCCCGCCGCCTGGGCGGTGCGGAAGGCATCCGGGTCGGTCCCGCCGACGTACCAGAACACCGACGGCACGCCCCATTCGGTACCGAACGACCCGAAGTCCTCGCTCGCCGAGACCGGCGCCCCGAGCTCGGCGACGCGCCCGTCGCCGAAGTGGGCGCGCAGGGCCGACGCCACCCGGGCGGTCCGCTCGGCGTCGTTGACGGTCAGGGGATAGTGCTCGGTGGTGGTGACCTCCGGCGCCCGGGGCGCCCCCGAGGCGTGGGCCTCGGCGCGGACGATGCGCTCGATGGCGTCGAGGGTGCGGCGCCGTGCCGCCTCGTCGAAGCTGCGGACGTTGATCCGCAGCACGGCCTCGTCGGGGATGACGTTGTCCTTCGTGCCGGCCTGCAGCGCTCCGACGGTGACCACCACGGCCTCGGAGGCGGCGGTCTCGCGCGACACGATGGTCTGCAGCCGCATGACCGTCGCCGCCGCCATCACCACCGGGTCGACGCTCGACTCCGGCATCGAGCCGTGCGCCCCCCGCCCGAACATCCGGACCTGCAGGCTGTCCGCCGCCGCCTGGGTCGTGCCGGCCCGGTAGCGGATCTGGCCGGCCTCACCGGGCATGACGTGCTGGCCGAGGACGACCTCCGGCTTGGGGAACCGCTCGAGCAGGCCGGCGTCGATCATCGCCCGGGCGCCCTCGGCGGTCTCCTCGGCCGGCTGGAACACGGCGAGCACCGTTCCCTTCCAGGCGTCGGGCGCCCCCGCGAGCAGCCGGGTGGCCCCGACCAGCCAGGTGACGTGCAGGTCGTGCCCGCAGGCATGCATCACCGGCACCTCGTTCCCGTCGCGGTCGGTGCCGACCTCGACGCTCGCATAGGCCAACCCGGTGGCCTCGCGCACCGGCAGCGCGTCCATGTCCGCCCGCAGCATCACCGTCGGGCCTTCCCCGTTGCGGAGCAGCCCCACCACCCCGGTCCCACCCACCCCGTCGGTCACCTCGAGGCCCGCCCGGCGCAGGTGGTCCGCAACCCGTCCCGCCGTCCGGCGCTCCTGCATCGACAGCTCCGGGTGGGCGTGCAGGTCGCAGTAGAGCGCTTCCAGGTCGCCCATGATGCGGCCCTGACCGTCCAGCACGGTGGCAACCCGGTCGCCATCGGACATGGTCACCTCCGCTTTGCAAGGATGCCCGGCATGGTCCAGGGCTTCGACGCCACGCTAATCCTCTGGCTCAACCTGGTCGGCACCTTCGTCTTCGGCCTCAGCGGCGGCCTCGCCGCCGTGCGGGCCCGGCTCGACCTGTTCGGCGTGCTGGTCCTCGCCTTGGTCGTCGCCCTCGCCGGGGGCATCACCCGCGACCTGCTCATCGGTACCCCGCCGGCCACCTTCCGGGACTGGCGCTACCTGGCCGCCGCCGGCACCGCCGGCCTGGTCACCTTCGCCGCCCGCCCCCTCCTCGAGCGGATCTGGAACGTCATCCAGGTCCTCGACGCCGCAGGGCTCGCCCTCTTCTGCGTGACCGGGGCCGCCAAGGCGGTCGAGCTCCGGCTGGGACCGGCGCCGGCGATCATCCTCGGCGCCATCACCGGCATCGGCGGCGGGATGCTGCGCGACGTCCTGCTCCGCCAGGTCCCGACCGTCCTCCGCCACGACCTCTACGCCGTGCCGGCCCTTGCCGGTGCAGCCGTCGTGGTCGGCGCCCACGGCGCCGGATCCGACAGCCTGGCCTTCCCGCTCGTCGGCTTCGCCGTCTGCTTCGCCCTCCGGATGGTCGGCCTCCGCTTCAACATCCAGCTGCCGGTCGCCCCGTGGCCCCGCGGCACCGGGGAGCACGACCGGGACGACCGGTAGCCGCCACCCGGGGCCACCCTTTGGCCGGCATCCGGGTCGGGTCGCCGGCATCCGGGTCGGGGCGCCGGCGGCCTCACCGGCTGGCGGCCGGGCCGTCCTCGCCGAGGCGGTCCAGCAGGACGGCGACGACCTCACGCCAGTCGGCCACCATCCCGATGTCGCTCGCCGCCAGGGCCGGGGCCGACGGGTCGAGGTTCACGGCCACCACCGTCCCCGCCCTGGCGACGCCGGACAGGTGGTTGGGCGAGCCGGCCACCCCGAGGGCCAGGTACAGGCGAGGCGCCAGGTTGCGCCCGGTGATCCCGATCTGCCGTGCCCGCGGCAGGTCGCCCCGGTCGGTCACCTTGCGGGTGGCCCCGACCTCGGCACCCAGCCGCCGGGCAAGGCGACGGACCTCCCCGTAGTCGTCCGGGGACACGCCGAGGCCGACCCCGACGACCACGCTCGCCCGCTCGAGGGCATCCGCACCGTCGTCCCGCCACCGGGACTCCGTCGTCACCCGGCCCCGCCGCTCCGAAGGGCGCGTCTGCCGGGGCACTGCCCCGCTCGTCTCCCGCGGCGGCGGGACCGCCAGGGCGCCCGGCCGGACCGTCGCCAGCTGGACCTGCGAGGTGACGGCCACCGTCGCCAGCAGCCCGCCGGCACAGGCCGGCTTGATCCCGCGCAGGCGCCCGCCGACCACGTCCAGGTCGACGACGTCGCCGACCAGGCCCGCCCCGAGCCGGGCGGCGAGGCGCGCCGCGACCTCCCGGCCCCACGACGTCGCCGGCGCCAGCACCACCGCCGGCTGTGCCTCGGACACCCACGACGACAACGTCGCCGCCACGTCCTCGGCCACCGCCGAGCCGACCAGCTCCAGCACCGCGTCGGCACCCTCGGCCGACCCCGAGCCGGCGGGCTGGGAACCGCACCCCACCGCCACGACGCAACCTCCGAGCCTCGGCGCCAGCCGGGCGGCCGCCCCGAGCAGCTCGGCCGCCACCCTGGCCCGATCCGGCTCGAGCAGCACCGCCACGGCCACCGCCGTCCCGCCCGCCCCACCCGGACGATCGCGCCCGCCCGGGTCGCCGAGGTCGGCGGCGGGCCACGTCGCCCCGGCGGCAAGGCCGCCCCGCGCCGAGTGGTCGGGCGCAGCCTGCGGCGAGGAGGCCGGGGAGCCGCCGGGCGGATCGAGCGCCCCACGGGCCGCGAGCAGCTCGAGGGCGGCGTCGACCTGCTCGCCCACCTCGCCGGTCAGCACCTTGCCGGCACGGGTCGGGGCCACCGCCTCGACCGCCTCGACCCGGGTCGGGCTGCCGTCTGCCCCCCACGGCCCGGGCGAGGCCAGGTCGGCGGCGCGCAGCCGGCGGACACGAGCGGGGTCCACCGCCTCGAGCGCGCCCGGCTGCGCCCTGGCCGGGCTGCAGCTCCGCTCGGCCATGGCAAGGACGGCCGGGACGGCCACGGTGAGGTCGGCGGTGCCGTCGTCGAGCTCGCAACGCACCCGGGCCGTTCCGTGCGCCAGGTCGAGCTCGAGCTCGCGCACGGCACTGGCGAAGGGCAGGTCGAGCAGCTCGGCCAGCTGCGGACCGACCTGGCCGGTCTCGGCGTCGAGGGAGGCCCTGCCGACGAGCACCAGGTCCAGCGGCCCCTCCGCCGCGATGGCCGCCGCGATGGCCGCCGCGAGGGCGCGGGCGGTGACGAGGGTGTCCGAGCCGGCGAAGGCGGGGTCGGACACGAGGACCGCCTCGTCGGCCCCGCAGGCGAGCGCCTCACGCAACATTCCCGCCGCTGCCGGAGGGCCGAGGCTGACCACGACGCACCGACCGTCGGTCGCCTTCGCCAGCTCGATCCCCTTCGCCAGGGCCCGCCGGCAGTAGGCGCTCATCTCGACGGCCACCCCGTCGCGCGCCAGACGACCGTCCGGGCCGAGCGCCAGCGCCTCGCTCCTCGGAACCTGCTTGACGCAGACCACCACGTTCACGTTCGCCCTCCGCCTGTGCTCGTCTCGATCGGGATGGTGCGGCTGACCGGGCTGGCGGGGAGGCGCACGACCACGCTCGCCCCGCCGCCGTCGACGTTGGCGGCCTCGGCCCGCCCACCGTGGGCCTCGGCGATCAGGCGCACGACGGCGAGCCCGAGGCCCGCCCCGCGGCGGCCCGGCCGCCGCGCCTGGGCCTCCGCCCTGCTGAACCGCTCGAACGCCCTCGGCAGGACGTCGGGGGCAAACCCGGGGCCCTGGTCACGCACCTCCAGCACCGCCTCGCCGCGCTCGGCCCGCACGTGGACCGCCACGTGGCGGCCGCCGGCGCCGTGCTCGAGGGCGTTCTCGACCAGGTTGTCCACCACCTGCTGGAACCGGCCGGCGTCGACCGCGGCGGTCACCTCGGCGTCGGCGTCGAGCGCCAGCGCCACGTGCCGCGCCTCGGCCACCGGCGCCAGCGAGGCCAGGCTCTGGGCCACCAGCGGCTCGAGCGGCTGGGCGACCGGCTGCAGCCGAAGCGCCCCCTCGTCGCCCCGGGCAAGCAGCAGGAGGTCGTCGGCCAGCCGGGTGAGCTGGTCGATGCGGGGACCGAGCACCCCGAGCGAGCGGCGCAGCTCCGCCTCGGATCGCCCCGGCCGCCGTGCCAGCTCGACCTCGGCCTGGAGCACGGCGAGCGGGGTGCGCAGCTCGTGGCTGGCCACCGCCACGAACTCCCGCTGGCGCGACAGCGCCCCTTGGAGCCGGTCGAGCAGCCCGTTCAACGTGTCGGCCAGCCGGGCCACCTCGTCGCGGGTCGGCGGCGCGGCGAGGCGCCGGGAAGGGAGGGTGGCGGAGATGGCCTCGGCCTCCGCCCGCAGCCGGTCGACCGGCCGCAGGGCCCGGCCGGCCAGCGCGTACGCCCCGAGGCCCGCCAGCAGCACCACGGCGGCCCCGCCTCCCACGATCAGCGCCTCGAGGCGCGACGTCGCCCCGTCCAGCTCGTCGAGCGATGCGCCCACCACGAGCAACCACCCGGGCCGGCCCGGTGCCGGCCCGGCAAGGAGCAGCCGGGGGTTCCGCCAGCCGGCCCGCTGGCGGACCACGTAGATCCGGCCGGCCGCCGCCTGGGCCCGCTGTGCGGCCGTCACCATGCTCGTGCGCCCGGCCCGCACCGTCGTGAAGCCGACGCGCCCGGTCGAGGTGACCACCTGGAGGATGCTCTGGTCCCGCGACGGGTCCACCGTCGGCGCCCCCGGGCCGAGGACGAGCCGGTGGCTGGCCAGGTCGTTCACGAGGCGGGCGGCGTTACGGCGCAGGTCGTCCCGGAGCGTGGCGTGCATCCCCGAGGACAGCACTGCCTCGGACACCACCCCGCCGGCAGCCACGAGCAGGGTCGTCAGGAGCACCACGAGGAGGGCGAGCCGGAGGCGGATGGACACCGGGGACCTAGCGAGGGGACCGGATCCGGTAGCCCACCCGCGGCAGGGTCTCGATGTCGGCCCTCCCGAAGGGGACGTCGAGCTTGCGCCGCAGACGTGCGATGTACTGCTCGAGCACGTTCCCCGAGACCGGTGCCTCCCGACCCCACACGGCCGCCTGGAGCGCCTGCCGGCTGAGGACGATCCCCGGCCGGCGCATCAGCGCATGGAGCACCGCCAGCTCCCGCCGGGTCAGCTCGACCGGGCTCGCCCCGCGCCATGCCTGGTGCCCGGCGAGGTCGAGGCGGAGGTCACCCACCTCGAGGTCGCCGTCCTCCCGCCCGGTCGCCCTCCGCAGCATCACCCGCAGGCGCGCCACCAGCTCGGCCAGGCTGAACGGCTTGACCAGGTAGTCGTCCGCCCCGTCGGCGAAGCCCTGGATGCGGTCCTCCAGCTCGCCGAAGGCCGTCGCCATGAGCACCGGCACCCAGCAGCCGGCCGTGCGGAGCCGGTAGCACACCTCGCGCCCGTTCAGGCCGGGCAGGAGCAGGTCGAGCACGACCGCCTCGATGTCGCCCGGCCCGGTCCCCCTGCCCCGGCGGAGCAGGAGCTCGAGCGCCTCCTCGCCGTCGCCGGCCGTCTCGACCACGAACCCCTCCTCGCCGAGGTGCCGGGCCAGCGCCGACCGCAGCTCCTCGTCGTCCTCCACCACGAGCACGCGATGGCCCCCGCCCTCCTGCCCTCGACCTCCCCGGCACGGGTCCGGCGGCACGGCGTCCACGGCGTCCACGGCGTCCACGTCAGGTGTTGACCCCGCTGTCCCGGCCCGCCACGCCCGCCACGATGTGGCGCTGGAGGGCAAGGAACAGCACGACGATCGGCAGCAGCGCCAGCAGCACGGCCGAGGCCAGCTTGCGCCAGTTGGCCTCGAACGTCTGCATGTAGTGGCTGAGCGCCACCTCGATCGGCTGGATGGAGGTGGAGGTGGTCATGATGAGCGGCCACTGGAACTGGTTCCAGGCGGTGATGAACGTGAGCAGCGCCACGGTCACCACGGCAGGGCGGGCGAGCGGCACGGCCACCCGCCAGATGTAGCGCAGATGGCCGACCCCTTCCAAGCGGGCTGCCTCCCAGTAGGCGCGGGGGAGCCCCTTGAAGAACTGGCGGAACAGGATCACCCCGAACGTGCTCGCGGCGAACGGCACGATCTGGATGGCATAGGTGTTGAGCAGGTGCAGGTGCAGCGCCACCGCGTACTGCGGGATGAGCAGCGCCTGGGCCGGGAGCATGATCACTGCGAGGACCAGGAAGAACACCACCCCTCGGCCCCGGAAGGTCAGCTCGGCGAGCGCATAGCCGGCGAGCGCCGAGGTGACGAGCACGAGCAGCACCGTGGTGCCCGCCACGAACACCGTGTTGAGCATGAACCGGGCCCAGTCGGTGTGGTCGACCACGTACAAGAAGGCGTCGCCATGGAAGGCCGGGAAGAACCTGGGCGGGAGCGAGAACACCCCGTTGTGGCTCTGGAACGCCGTCACCACCACCCAGTAGAGCGGGAAGGCGAACAGCACGGCGATCACCACCACCGCCAGCCACCGGACCACCTTGTAGGGCTCGAGACGCACCGCCCACCTCCGGGACGTCGGCACCGTGGTCATCGGTAGAACACCACCTTGTTGGAGATCCACTTTTGCAGGAGCGTGAGCACGAGGATGATCACGAACAGCACGAGCGCCATCGCCGACGCCAGGCTGAAGTGGTCGAAGCTGAAGGCCGTCTGGTACACGAGCAGCGAGTCGGTGGTCGTCGAGAACGCCGGGCCCCCTGCCCCTCCGTGCGGACCGCCCGTCATCGTGTAGATCTGCGAGAACGCCTGCCAGCTGTTCACCGTCGCCAGGATGACCACGAAGAAGGTGGTCGGCGACAGCAGCGGCCAGATGATCCGCCAGAAGATCCGCCTCCTCCTGGCTCCGTCCAGGCGGGCCACCTCGACGAGGTCCCGGGGGACGTTGGCGAGCCCCGCCAGGAAGATGACCACGTACAGGCCGAGCGAGTGCCACAGCGAGTCGATCATCACCGCCGGCAGCGCCCAGGCGGTCGTGTCGAGCCAGCCGAGCGCCGGCAGGTGGAGCGAGGTGAGCACGAAGTTGGCCAGCCCGAACTGCGGGTTGAAGATCCAGATCCAGATGATCGACGTCGCCACCACCGGGGTGACATGGGGCAGGAACACCGCCGCCCGCCACACCCCGCCCCGGCGCGCCGTCACCGCCTCCCGGAGCACCAGGGCGATCCCGAGCGCCAGCAGCACCGTCGCCGGGATCATCACGAGGGTGTAATAGCCACTCGTCGCCAGCGAGTGCCAGAACAGCGGCTGGGCGAAGAGCCGCCGGAAGTTCTGCAGGCCGACGAACTGCGTCGCCGACGACAGCACCCCCCAGTGGAAGAACGAGATGTACACGAGGTAGATCGCCGGAAGGTAGAAGAAGATCGCGAACACCACGATCGCCGGCGAGAGCAGCCCGTAGGCGACCAGGTGGTCCTTCAGGCTCCGGATCCGCCGAGCCATCTTGACCGACCCGGGGCGGTGACCCCACCCGGGCCGACCGACCTCCCCGACCGGGGCCAGCGCGACCGGCGCCCGTTGCTCGACCGTGGTCATCGCGCCCCCGCCGCTTCCCGGGCCCCGTCGCCCGCCACCACGACCACCGCCCCGCCCCGGCCCGCCGGCTCGAGGCGCCTCGTGGTCTCCAGGTCGAACAGGTGGACGTGGTCCTCCCGGGCCCCGAGCTCGATCCGGTCGCCCCGGCGCACCCCGCTGCCCACGTCCAGCTTGACCACCACCGCCGAGCCCGGCTCGGAGGCGAGGGCGGCGTGCACGAGGAGGTGGCTCCCCAGGTTCTCGACCACCCGCACCTGGCAGCGCACACGCGCTGCCAACCCAGGCTCGCCCCGGACCAGCTCGAGGTGCTCGGGGCGGATCCCGACCGTCGTCGCCTCCGTCCCGACCCCGTGCATCGCCAGCAGCTCGGATGCCAGCCGCACGTCCCCCCGGTCACCCGCCCCTCCCGGTCCGGCCGCCGGGACCGTCCAGAGGTTCATGCCCGGTGATCCGAGGAACCCGGCCACAAAGGTGTCGGCAGGACGGTCGTAGACGAGCGCCGGGGAGGCCGCCTGGCGGATGCGCCCCTCGTGCATGACCACCAGCTGGTCTGCCAGCGTGAGCGCCTCCCCTTGGTCGTGGGTCACGTAGACCGTGGTGATCGGCAGCTCGGCGTGCAGGCGGGCGAGCTCCATCCGCATCCGCTCCCGCAGGTTGGCGTCGAGGTTGGAGAGCGGCTCGTCCAGGAGGAACACGTCGGGCTCCCGGATGAGGGCCCGCCCGAGGGCGACCCGCTGGCGCTGCCCTCCCGACAGCTCCCGCGGGCGGTGGTCCAGCACGTGGTCGATCTCGAGGAGCCGGGCGATCTCGAGGACCCGGGCACGCTCCTGCGCCTTGGCCCGCCGCCGGGGACCCCGGTTCGGCCGTGACGCAAGACCGAAGGACAGGTTGGCGGCCACCGTCATATGGGGATAGAGGGCGTAGCTCTGGAACACCATGCCCACCCGCCGCCGCTCGGGCGGCGCCTCGTTCATCCGCTGCCCGTCGAACCGGAGCTCGCCGCCGCTCAGCTGCTCCAACCCGGCGATCATCCGCAGCGTGGTCGTCTTTCCACAGCCCGACGGCCCGAGCAGGACGGTCAGCTCGCCGTCCGGCATCGTCAGGTCGACCCCGGCCACCACCTGGTCGGACCCGAACGTCTTCTCGACCCCGTCAAGCTCGATCCTTGTCATACGTCGCGTGCCTCCCGTTGCATCCCTGCTGGCTTCCTACAGGCCGCTCAGGTGGTGGACCACGGACCCCACCCCGAAGGTGACCGCCGCAGCGCCGGCGCAGACGACCACCTGGCGAAGGGCCGACCGCCACGGCGACCGACCGGAGAAGTGGGCCAGCACGGCGCCGACCAGCGCGGCCACCACGGCGCTGAGCGACACGGCGAGCAGGGCCGCCCCCGTGCCCGAAGCGGCGAGGACCGCCGCGAGGGGCACGACGGCGCCGAGGGCGAACGACCCGAACGAGGCCACCGCCGCCTTGACCGGTGAGCCCAGCTCGTCCGGGTCGATCCCGAGCTCCTCCCGGGCGTGGGTCTCGAGCGCCCGCTCGGGGGTGGCCATCATCTCGGCGGCGAGGGCTCGCGCCGTCTCGGGGACGATCCCCCGCCGCTCGTAGATCATCTGCAGCTCGTGGCGCTCCCCCTCGAAGTGCCTGGCGATCTCCGCCCGCTCCACCTCCAGCTCGCGCGCCAAGAGCTCCGCCTGGGCCCGCATCGAGATCAGCTCACCCGCTGCCATCGACAGTGCCCCGCCGAGAAGACCGGCCAGGCCGGCCAGGCGCACCGCCGCCGCCGCCGGGTGGGCGCCTTCCATCCCGAGCACCAGCGAGGCGTTCGACACCAGGCCGTCGCTCACCCCGAAGATCGCCGCCCGAGCCCCACCGCCCCGGACGTCTCGGTGGCGGTGGTCGGGGTCGTGCAGCTCGCTCGGCTGCTCGGTCGTCGTCGTGGCTCGCATACCTGGTCCCTGGTCAGCCGTGCGCTCTGGACGCCCGAGTCGGCGCTCGGGTCGTTCCACCCTCGTGCGGTCGGGTCGTGGTCTGGTCGGGGTCGGCACCCCGGGCCGGTTGGCTCAGCGCTCCGTCACAGCTCGCTCGCGCCCTTCAAGTAGCCGTTTGCCTGCTGCTCCAAGGTGGAGAGCGCCGTGGCGACCGACTGCTTGCCGGTGAGCGCGTCGAAGAACGAAGCGTCGATGGAGGCCTGCACCTCGTTGTAGCTGTCGCTCACCGGACGGGGCACCGTGTACGGCGACTCGGCCGCCGACAGGGATGCCGCCAGCCCCGGGTGGCTGCGCAGGTAGGCGGACGGGACGGCGGCGATCCCGGCCCGGGTCTCCGGGGAGAACCCGGTGCGCTCGGCCCACAGCACCTGCTGGGCGGGCTCGAACCACCACTGGACGAAGGTCCAGGCCGCCTCGTCCTGGGCGTGGGTGTGCCCCTTCGGGAGGACGAACCCGAGACCCTGGGCGATGTTGTACGCGTGGCCCGTCGTGCCGGCCGGCTCCACGAAGGCGCCCACCGGGAACTTGCCCGACACGGCCTCGAGCACCTTGGCGTATCCGGCCGAGGTGCCGTCGATCATCGCCATCTTGCCGGCGGCCAGGTCCTCGCGGAGCGTGGTGCCGTGGTGGAGCTGGAGCTCGTTGGCGGCGAACAGGGAGTGGAAGTAGGAGAACGTGGTCTTCCCTGCGGGCGTGTCGAAGTTGGCCGCCGTGCCCACCGAGTTGCTCCCCTTGAGCAGGGTCCCCCCGTTGCTCATGAACGCCGGCAGGATGTGGGCCGACGAGTCCTTCCATCCGATCGGGATCACCCCGAGCTTCTTCAGCTTTGCTGCGTCCACGGCGAGCTCGGTCCAGGTGGTCGGGGGCGCGGCGATCCCGGCCTTCTTGAACAGGGCCGCGTTGTAGAACACCTCGGACAGCTTGAGGTCCGCCTGCAGCCGGTAGTGCTGGCCCTTCACCGTCCCGTTCGCCCACACTGCCGGCAGCATCGTCTTCGCGTTCACCACCGAGCTGTGCGCCATGAACGAGTTCCACGACACGAGCGCTCCGGCCTTCACATAGATGCCGTCGTAGTGGCTGATCTCGGCCAGCACCGGTGCGTCGCCGGCCGGGAGGGCCGCGGCAAGCTTGGTCGACGCCTTCGTGACGACGATCGTGACCTGCACGCCCGGGTGGGTGGCGTTGAACTTGCTCACGAGCAGCGACATCGCGCCGCCGACCGGACCGCCGTTGTGGGACTCCCACAGCTGGATGTCCACCGCATGGGCCGCCCGGGACCGGCCTGCCGGCACGGCCGCACCCGCGCCCGCCGCCACCGTCCCGGTGATCGTCGTCATCCCCGCCACCACCGCGACCGGGCGCCACCCGGCGCCGCGACGACGCCCTCGCGGTGGGTCGCCGCCTCGTGCGGTCGTGAGGTTCGAGGTCTGGCGTCGGTGCAACGTCATCCTGGCTCCTGTCGTCTCGTCCGAAGGCTTGCGGCCGCCGCCCCACGGGGGGCCTGCCGGTGCGTCACCGTAGGGAGCCCACATGACAGGCCGGCCCCGTCGGGGACCAGCCAGCCTGAACGTTCACCGCCGTTCGCTGAACATCCCCTGAGCGATCGTTCAGCTCGCCCCCGGACCCGCCCGGCGGGCACGGCTGGTAGGAATGGCCGAGCCGTGGCGCCTCGCAGCGCCCGAGGAAGGGGACGACGCCATGCACGTGGACCTGCACGTACCGCGCTTCACCTGGCCCGGCACGCCGGCCTCGACCGGGGAGACGCTCGCCGCACTCGCCCGGACCGCCGAGGAGCTCGGGGTGCGCACCCTGTCGGTGATGGACCACTTCTTCCAGATGGAGCGGGCCTGGCCGGCCGACGAGCCGATGCTCGAGGGCTACACCACCCTCGCCTTCGCCGCCGCCAAGACCGAGCGGCTCCGGTTCCGTACGCTCGTCACCGGCGTCACCTACCGCCACCCCGGGCTGCTCGCCAAGACGGTGACCACCCTCGACGTCCTCTCCGGGGGCCGCGCCGAGCTCGGCATCGGCGCCGCCTGGTACGAGCGGGAGCACCTCGGCCTCGGCGTGCCCTTCCCCCCGGTGGCCGAGCGGTTCGAGCGCCTGGAGGAGGCCCTCCAGATCTGCCTCCAGATGTGGAGCGAGGACAACGGCCCGTACGACGGCACCCACTACCGCCTGGCCGAGACCCTCTGCTCGCCGCCACCGGTCAGCTCGCCCCGCCCGCGCATCCTCATCGGCGGGGGTGGCGAGCGCAAGACGCTCCGCCTCGTCGCCAAGTATGCCGACGCCTGCAACCTCTTCGTCGGACCCGACGGCGTCCCCCCGAAGCTCGAGGCACTCCGCCGCCACTGTGACGACCTCGGACGCGACCCTGCCGACATCGAGGTGACCGTCGCCCTCAACGTCCCCGAGGACGCCGACCCCGACACCATCCTGCGCGAGGCCGACGCCCTCGCCAAGGTCGGCGCCCACACCGTCGTCCTCCGATCGATCGGCCCCGACCCGGCGGCCTGGCTCCAGCGCATCTACGGGCCGGTCATGTCCCGCCTCGCCGACCTCGCCACCTGACGCACCACCCGGCCCCGGCCAGCCGGTCGCCCGCTGGCGGCCGCCCGCCGGGCTTCCTCTGGCGGCCTCTGCTCGCCGGGCTTCCCGCTGGCGACCCCTCCTCGCCGACGGCGCCGGCGCCGCAGGACGCGCACGGGGGCTTGACGTACATACCACTCGTGCGCCAACCGGCCGTGCCCGTTCCGGCACGGCGAGCAGCGGCGCACCGTCCCTCCACGCCCGCAAAGATGGCGCCGTGACCCGCCACGAGCTCGGCCCCGCCCGCCACCTGGTCGCCGACGTGCTCTCCCGTCACGCCACCCCGGTGCTCACCGTGGCACCCGGCGACCGGCTTGTCGTGTCGACCCTCGACGTCCTCGGCCACCTCGAGCGGCCCCGCTTCCCCGGTGACGACCGGCCCAAGATGTTCCCCGAGTTCCGCGGCCACTGCCTCGCCGGCCCCATCGCCGTCGACGGGGCCAGGCCCGGCGACCTGCTGGCCGTCCAGGTCCGCTCGTGCCGGCCCGGCCCGTGGGGGTTCACCCTCACCGGCGTCCACGACACCCCCCTCAACCGCCGCGTCGGCATCGGCGCCACCCGCTGGCTCCTCTGGGACATCGACCCCGACGCCGGCGTGGCCCGCTGCGACCTCGGCCACGAGGTCGACCTCGCCCCCTTCCTCGGCATCGTCGGCCTCGCTCCCACCGAGCCCGGCGAGCACTCCACCTTCCCGCCGCGCCCGTGCGGCGGCAACCTCGACTGCCGCGAGCTCGTCGCCGGCAGCACCCTCTTCCTCCCCGTCGGCGTCGACGGCGCCCTCCTCTACCTCGGCGACGGCCACGCCGCCCAGGGCGACGGGGAGGTCGCCGGTACCGCCATCGAGTGCCCCATGACCACCGAGCTCGTCGTCGACCTGGTCGACCGGCCGTCCCTCGAGGTCCTCCACGCCGTCACCCCCGCCGGCCGCCTCACCTTCGGGCTCAGCCCCGACCTCGACCAGGCGGCCGGCGACGCCCTCGACGCCATGGTCACCTGGCTCCAGCGCGACCTCTCCTGCTCTCGCGACGACGCCATGGCCCTCGCCACCGTCGCCGTCGACCTACGGGTCACCCAGGTGGTCAACCAGACCTTCGGCGTCCACGCCCTCTGGCCCCACGACCGCCTCCGGCCGTCCGCCACCGGCCGTCCGGCGGCCACCGGCGATCCCGCCGCACCGTCGCTCCGGCCACCCGACGCCCCGCAGCCGTCTATGGCCGCGATCGACCAAATCGATCGACCACCGCTATCGAACTAGGTGACCTCCATTTACACTGGCGATCGTTCGCAACCCCTCCAGAGGAGATGCACGTGAGCCTGATCAACACCGAGGTCCAGCCGTTCGCCGCCACCGCCTACCAGGACGGCCAGTTCGTCCCGGTCTCCGACTCCGACCTGCGTGGCGGCTGGTCCGTCGTGTTCTTCTACCCGGCCGACTTCACCTTCGTCTGCCCGACCGAGCTCGGCGACCTCGCCGACCACTACGGCGAGTTCCAGGCGCTCGGCGTCGACATCTACAGCGTGTCCACCGACACCCACTTCACCCACAAGGCCTGGCACGAGACGTCCGACACCATCGCCAAGGTCCCCTTCAAGATGGTCGGCGACCCCACCCAGGTGATCTCGCGCAACTTCCAGGTCCTGCGCGAGGGCGAAGGGCTGGCCGACCGCGGCACCTTCGTCGTCGACCCCGACGGGGTGATCCAGCTCGTCGAGGTCACCGCGGAGGGTGTCGGTCGCAACGCCACCGAGCTGCTCCGCCGGATCAAGGCAGCCCAGTACGTCCGCCAGCACCCCGGCGAGGTCTGCCCGGCCAAGTGGGAGCAGGGCGACCAGACGCTCGCCCCCTCGCTCGACCTCGTCGGCAAGATCTGACCGACCGCCCGAGGCAACCGGCGGGCGGCCCATCCGGGCCGCCCTGCCGGTGCCGCCACCGAAACCCCACCGCCACCCGCACCGCACCGGCACCGCCACCCACTGGCACCCGCACCGCACCGCCACCCACACCGCACCGCCCCGGAGGTCCGACCGTGCTCGACGCCGCGCTCGTCACCCAGCTGCGAACCCACTTCCAGAACCTCGTCCGGCCGGTCCGCCTCGTTGCCGCCCTCGACGACACCCCCGCCTCGGCCCAGCTCCGCGAGCTGCTCGACGACCTCGCCAGGGCCTCGGACCTCGTCCAGGTCGAGATCGACGGGGCCGGGGCCACCGACGGGCGGCGGCCGTCGTTCGCGGTCGTCGCCGACGGCGTCGACGGTCGCGTACGCTTCGCCGGCCTTCCGCTCGGCCACGAGCTGTCGTCGCTCGTCCTCGCCGTCCTCCAGGCGGGCGGCCACCCGGCCAAGGTCGACGAGACCCTGCTCGAGCGCATCCGCGCCCTCCCGGGCGGTCTCCGCTTCACCACCTACTTCTCCCAGAGCTGCCAGAACTGCCCGGACGTCGTCCAGGCGCTCAACCTGCTCGCCATCCTCAACCCGGGCGTCCACCACGTCGCCGTCGACGGCAGCGCCTTCCGTGACGAGGTGGAGCAACGGGAGATCCGCGCCGTCCCCGTCGTCTACCTCGGCGACGACGAATGGGCGCACGGGCGCATGACCCTCGCCGACCTCGTCGACCGGCTGTCGGCGGGCGACCCGGCCGAGGAGGCGGCGGCGCTGTCGGCGGGCGACCCCTATGACGTCCTCGTCGTCGGGGGCGGCCCGGCCGGGGCGGCAGCCGCCGTGTACGCGGCCCGCAAGGGCATCCGCACCGGCATCGTCACCGAGCGCGTCGGCGGCCAGGTGCTCGACACGGCCGGCATCGAGAACCTGGTGTCGGTCCGCTCCACCGACGGCCCGCGCCTCGCCGCCGACCTCGAGGCGCACGTCGCCGACTACGGGGTCGACGTGCTCGACCGCCAGCGGGCCGCCCGCCTCGTCCCGGCCGGCGAGCCCGGCGGCCTCGCCACGGTGGAGCTCGAGCGCGGCGGGGTGCTGCGGGCACGCACCGTGGTCGTCGCCACCGGCGCCCGCTGGCGCAACCTCGGCGTCCCCGGCGAGGAGGCGCTGCGGACCAAGGGCGTCACCTACTGCCCCCACTGCGACGGCCCCCTGTTCAAGGGGCAGCGGGTCGCCGTCGTCGGCGGCGGCAACTCAGGCGTCGAGGCCGCCATCGACCTCGCCGGTGTCGTCGGCCACGTCACCCTGCTCGAGCTCCTCCCCGAGCTCCGGGCCGACGACGTCCTCCAGCGGAAGCTACGCAGCCTGCCGAACGTCGACGTCGTCTGCAACGCCGCCACCACCGCCGTCGACGGCACCACCTCGGTCACCGGCCTCGCCTACACCGACCGGGCCTCGGGCGAGGCCCGCCGGCTCGACGTCACCGGGGTGTTCGTCCAGATCGGCCTCCTGCCCAACACCGAATGGCTGCAGGGCACCCTCGAGCTCGCCCCGTCCGGGGAGCTCGTCGTCGACGCACGCGGCGCCACCTCGGCACCTGGGGTGTGGGCGGCCGGCGACTGCACGACCGAGCCGTACAAGCAGATCGTCGTCGCCCTCGGGGCCGGCGCCACCGCCGCCCTCGCCGCCTTCGACCACCTCATCCGGGTCACCGCCCCCGAGCCGGCGGCGCCGAGCGGCGCCCTCGCCGCCGTGTGAGCCCGCCGTGAACCTGCGCGAGCTCGAGTACCTCGTCGCCGTGGCCGACCACCGCCACTTCGGCGCCGCCGCTGCCGCCTGCTTCGTCAGCCAGCCCACCCTCTCCACCCAGCTGCGCAAGCTCGAGACCGAGCTCGGCGTCGAGCTCGTCGAGCGGGCACCCCGCCGGGTCACCCTGACGGCGGCCGGCGAGCGCATCGTGGAGCGGGCCCGCACGGTGCTGCGCGGCGTCGACGACATCCGGGCCCTCGGCCACGCCGCCCGGGACCCGACCGCCGGGGCGGTACGGGTCGGCGTCTTCCCGACCCTCGCCCCCTACCTGCTCGCCCACGTCGTCGCCGGCGCCCACACCCGCTGGCCGGACATGGAGCTGCTCCTCGTCGAGGAGAAGACCCACCTCCTCCTCGACGAGCTGCGCTCCGGCCGGCTCGACCTCGCCCTCCTGGCCCGCCCGGTCCGCTCCGACGGCCTCGAGGAGCACCCGCTGTTCGGCGAGGACTTCGTCCTGGCCCTCCCCGCCGACCATCCCCTCGCCGCCGGCCACGGCCCCGTGCCGATCTCCGCCCTCGTCGGCGAGCCGGTCCTCCTGCTCGACGAGGGCCACTGCCTGCGCGACCAGGCCCTGTCGGTCTGCCAGCTCGTCGGCGCCACCGAGCGCGGCGCCTTTCGCGCCACCAGCCTCGAGACGCTCCGCCAGATGGTCGCCGCCGGCGTCGGGGTCACCTTGCTGCCCCGCCTCGCCGTCGAGCCGCCCGTCCCCCCTTCCCCCGACGTCGCCATCCGCCCCTTCGCCGACCCGGTGCCCCGGCGCGAGATCGCCGCCTACTGGCGCCGCAGCGACCCCCGGACGGCATGGCTGGCCGACCTCGCCGCCGCCCTCGCATCGCTCCCCCCCGGCCTCGTCTCACCACCTGCGCCGACCTGAGCATCCCTCCGGGCTGGCATGCTGGGCGGCGCGTGCCAACCGACGACGTCCCCTCCCCGGCCTCTGAGCTGACCGTCGTCGAGGGCTTCGAGCCGCGTCCCCGGCGCGAGCCCGAGGCCGAGGCGGCCTTCGCCGCCCTCCCCGCTGCCCCCTCGATCCACGAGGCGCGCTACGAGCTGCTGGCCGTCAACGCCCGCGGGTTCCACCCGCCGAGGTTCCTCCGCCTGGCAACCGACACCGGCGGCCACCTGCCCGGTGCCGGCGGCCCCGGCAGCGGGCCCGGCGGCGGGCGCCACGGCCCGGTCGTTGGCGGTCCCGGCGGCGACGACCTCCGGCTGGCGTGGTCGGTGGAGTACCGCCGCATCGCCGAGACGGCCCCGGAGGGCCCCGCCCCGTTCGCCGTCTACCTGCTCGGCGTCGACCCGCCCCCGGAGGCGTCCGAGGAGGAGCTCGAGGCGTTCGACGCCTTCTACACCGACGTCCACCTCCCCGAGGTCGCCGAGCGCCGCCAGGCCCGGCGCGCCGTCCGGTACGAGCTCATCCGGGCGAGGCGGCCCCCACACGTCCTTCCCCGCTACCTCGCCCTGTACGAGGTGGACGAGCAGGGGGCGGCACGGCGGCGCCACCAGGGCCCGCCGTACGCCCGCGGCCCCGCCGTCTGGCAGGCCCATTCCACCCCGTGGCGCCTCTGGTACCGGTTCCTCGCCGGCTACCCGAACCGGTAGCTCGAGGCGGTCACCCCGCCGGCGAAGCCGGTCTCGTGGTAGGTGCGCACCGCCGCCTCCTCCTCGGCAGCTCCTGCCGCCACGAGGAGCGGGATGAGGTGGTCCTCGCGCGGATGGCAGAAGCGGGCGAACGGCGCCTGCTCCCAGGCGGCGAGGCGCCCGGCTCGCTCCGCCGGCGACCCGTCGACGACCGTCCCGGTCAGCCACTCGTCGAAGCGGGCCGACGGCTCCTTCGCCACGGGGCCGAGGGCGCGCAGGTTGTGGAAGCTCAGCCCGCTCCCGACCACAAGGACGCCCTCGTCGCGCAGCGGCGCCAGGGCGCGCCCGAGCGCCAGGTGCGCCTCGGGGTCGAAGTCGGCCCGGATCGACAGCTGGACCACCGGGAGATCGGCCTCCGGGTACATCACGGCAAGTGGCACGAACGTGCCGTGGTCGAAGCCCCGCTCGCCGTCCGCCCGGAGCTCGATCCCGGCCGCCCCGAGCAGCTCGCCGACCCGGCCCGCCAGCAAGGGGGCGCCCGGGGCCGGGTAGGAGATCCGGTAGGTGTGCTCGGGGAAGCCGTAGTAGTCGTAGTACATCGTCGGCGCCGCCGACGTCATGACGGTGAACGCTGCCGCCTCCCAGTGGCCCGACACGCACAGCACGGCGACCGCGGGCGCCGGCAGCTCGCCGGGCATCCGGGCCAGCGAGTCCCGCAGCGCCCCGTAGTCGAACCCCGGTCGGTGCTCGAGCCACGGCCACGGCCCGCCGCCGTGGGAGATGAAGTAGGTGGGCATCCGGGTCGTCCCGTCCGGCACGGCAACCTCCTCGTCGTCGACGGCGGCGCCGTCGGTCCGGCATCGGCCGCACCGGCTCCATGGTCGCGCGACCGCCGCCGGTCACGGCCACCATCCGCGCCTTTGCCCCACCCGCCGGGCATGCTGGCGGCGCTCCGGCCGACGGATCGCGACCAACAGCGAGGTGCCCGATGACGCTCACTGCTCACCGCAGCGCCCACGGGGAGGCGGTGCAGGCGACGGCGACCGAGTCGCTCGGCGACGTCGTCGTGCTCGACACGAGCGTCCTGCTCGCCGACCCCGAGTCGATCTTCGCCATGGGCGACGCCGACGTGGTGCTCCCGCTCAAGGTGATCGAGGAGCTCGACAACCACAAGGCACGCGCCGACGACCTCGGCCGGGCGGCCCGCTCGGTCGCCCGCACCCTCGAGGAGCTGCGGTCGGGCAGCGCCAACCACGACCTGCGCAACCCGGTCGGCCTCCCCGACGGCGGCACGCTGCGCGTCGCCATCAACGGCCAGCAGCTCGAGCGCATCGAGCACCTCGGCCTCGAGGTGACCAAGGCCGACAACCGGATCCTCGCCGCCGCCCTCGGCCTCGTCGAGCGGGCCCGCTCGGTGCGCCTCGTGTCGGCCGACGTCAACCTCCGCCTCAAGGCGGCAGCCCTCGGCCTCCCGGCCGAGGAGCACGTCCAGACCCGACCCGGCTTCCACACGACGGCCAACCCCGGCTGGCGTCACGCCGAGGTCACCCGGCAGCTCGTCGACGCCGTCCATGCCGCCCACCGGGTGGCCCTCGCCGACCTCGACCCGGCCGACGCCGAGGCGCTCTCCCCGCTCCGGGTGAACGAGTTCGGGGTCCTCACCGCCGGGCAGGGGTCGGTCCTCGTGCGCCGGCGCGACCGGGACCTGGCCCTCGTCTGGGACAAGCAGACCGCCTGGGACCTCCACCCACGCTCCAAGGAGCAGCGGTTCGCCCTCGACCTCCTCCTCGACCCGGACGTGCCCATCGTCGCCCTCTCCGGCCAGGCCGGCACCGGCAAGACCATGCTCGCCGTGGCCGCCGGCCTCGAGCAGGTGATCGAGCCGACCGCCCACCGCTACGACCGCCTCATGGTCATCCGGCCCATGTTCGCCGTCGGCCACCAGGAGGTCGGGTTCCTCCCCGGCGACCTGCGCGAGAAGCTCGAGCCCTGGTTCTCCACCATCGAGGACACCGTGACGGCGCTGCGCGAGGACCGCTCACGCCGCCTCGCCCGGGAGATGGTCGAGGAGTGGGTCGACGAGGGCGTCGTCGACCTCCAGCCGGTCACCTACCTGCGCGGCCGGTCCCTCCACCGCACCTTCGTCATCGTCGACGAGGCCCAGTCGATGGAGCCGCTCACCCTCAAGACCATCCTCACCCGCCTCGGCGAGGGCTCCAAGGTGGTCTTCACCGGCGACGTCTCCCAGATCGACAACCCGTTCGTCTCCGAGCGCACCTCGGCGCTCTCGGTGCTCGCCGACCGCTTCTCGGGCAACGCCCTGTTCGGCCACCTCGTCCTCACCAAGGGCGAGCGCTCACCGGTCGCCGACCTCGCCGCCGAGCTTCTCTGACCCCGGCGGGCCCGGCCGGCCGGGCCGGCCGGCCGCCTCCAGCTCCCCGGCGTGGGCCGCGCACGCCTCGACCACCCGGACGCTGCCCGCCCCGTCACGCCAGCGGCCGCGGGCCACGACGGGCTCGGTGCACGGGACCGGCTGGCCCCGCGCCGCCTCGGTGGCCACGAACCGGAAGCACTTCCCCGGATCCAGCCGGAAGGCATTGGCGTAGCGCTCCACCCTGCCGAGGTTACGCCGCACCGGCTGCCGTCCTCGGCTCGCCCCGGTCGGCGCGCCGGCCGCCGGGGGGCGGGCGCGAACCGGCCGACCGGGCCGTTCGGCACTGGGAGGCAGCAGGCACCCTCCGTAGCCTTTGGCGGAGGAGGGGCAGCATGAAGGACGACCGCTACCTTGCCGAGCTCGAGGCGTCGGTGTGCGCATGGGCCCTCCACGAGCACCCGGACGACCCCGACCTCGCCACCCGGACCGGACGGGTGGCCGTCGCCGCCTTCCGGCACGGCGCCTCCCTCGGGGAGACGTGCCGCGCCGCCTACGCCTACCTCGAGGCGCACGCCGACGATCACCGGGCGGCGAGCCCGTCCGGCCAGGAGGTGGCGCGTCGCTGCACGAGGCGCGACCCCTGACCGGGCGATCGGGGCAGTCAGGCCGGCGCGGGCCGGCGCGGGGGCCGTGCGGTGGCGCCCGCCCTGCCCGGCGGGAGGTGGGCGCCACCGGCGCCGGTGGCGTCAGCCCCAGATCTCGGCTGCCGTCTCGCTGACGAGGCGGAGCTTGGCGATCTCGTCGTCGACGGTCAGCTCGTTGCCCTCGACGGTGGACGAGAAGCCGCACTGGGGCGACAGGCAGAGCTGGTCGAGCGGCACGAAGGCGCTGGCCTCGTCGACCCGGCGCTTCAGCTCGTCCTTGTCCTCGAGCGCCCGGCGCTTGCTGCTGACGAGCCCGAGCACGACCCGCTGGTCGTCGCGGACGAAGCGGAGCGGCGAGAAGTCGCCCGAGCGGGCGTCGTCGTACTCGAGGAAGAACCCGTCCACGTCGAGCCCGCCGAACAGGTCCTCGGCGACGTAGTCGTAGCCGCCCTCGGCAGCCCACGACGAGCGGTAGTTGCCCCGGCACAGGTGCACGGTGACCGTCAGGTCCTCCGGGCGGCCGGCGAGGGCGGCGTTGAGCACGGCGATGTACCGCCGGTGCAACGCCACCGGGTCGTCGCCGCGCGCCTCGAGCAGGGCGCGCTGCGCCGGGTCGTTGAGGTAGGCGAGCGACGTGTCGTCCAGCTGGAGGTAGCGGCACCCGAGGGCGTGCAACCGGCGCAGCTCGTCGGCGTAGGCGAGCGCCAGGTCGGCGAAGAAGGCGTCGAGGTCGCCGTACACCGACCCGGTGACCGCTGCGGTGCCGGCACGGTAGTGCAGCATGCTCGGTGACGGGATCGTCAGCTTCGGGACCGCCGTCGTGACCACCGACGACAGGTAGGAGAAGTCCTTGCCGAAGATCGTCTCGCCCAGCCGGACCGGTGCCGCCACCACCGGGGCCGCCGAGGCGAACGACACGTCGCCGGCGCTGTTGCGGAAGTCGATCCGCAGCGCCTCGTCGCCCGGCTCGATCCCCTCGAGCTGGTACAGGAAGTCCATGTGCCACGTCCGCCGGCGCAGCTCGCCGTCGGTGGCAAGGGCGAACCCGAGGTCCTCCTGCAGGCGGACCGCCTCGGCGATGGCCTCGTCCTCCGCCAGGCGCAGCCCGCTGGCGTCGAGGCGGCCCTCGTCGCGCGCCGCCCTCGCTGCCAGCAGCGAGGCGGGCCGCAGCAGGCTGCCGACATGGTCGGCCCGGAACGGGGGGCCGAGGAGCGTGGCGTGCTGGTGGATCATGGTTCCTCCGATGGGTTGGCGCTGCCGCCGGCGCGACGCGCACGTCGTTGTCACCAACCTACGGACGCCGCCGGCTCCCCCGAAAGGCACAGCTCCCGGCGAACTTCTCCAGAACAGTTTCTGACTGCCCCTCTTTTGTCGACTGTGCTGCGGTACAGTCGTGCCGTGCCCGCTGCCGTGCCCGCTGCCGTGCCCGTGCCGGGCGAGGGGCACCGGTACCTGCAGCTGGCGGACGCCATCGAGCAGCAGATCCGTGACGGGACGTTCCGGCCGGGCGAGCGGGTCCCGTCGGTGCGGCGGCTCCGCCAGGGGGCCCAGGTGAGCACGAGCACCGTCCTCGCCGCCTACCGGCTGCTCGAGGCGCGCGGCCTCGTGGCCGCCCGTCCGCAGTCGGGGTACTACGTGGTCGACCAGCCCGAGCGCAGGCACGAGGAGCCCGACCCGTCCCGGCCGCCGCTCGCCGCCCGCCGTGTCGACGCCTCGCTGGCGCTCCAGCTCAACCTCGGGATCGGCAACCCGCAGGAGGCGACGCTCGGGGCGGCGGTGCAGGGTCACGAGCTGATGCCGATGGCCGCCATCAACCGGCTGCTCGGCCAGGTGCTGCGGCACCAGCCGGTGGCGTGCCACTCGTACGACGCGCCGCCCGGGAGCGAGGCGTTGCGACGGGTGGTGGCGCGGCGGGGCCTGGACGCCGGCTACGTGGTGGCGCCCGACGAGGTGGTGGTGACGAGCGGGGCCAAGGAGGCGGTGTACCTGTCGATCCGCGCCGTCACCCGGCCGGGCGACACGGTGGCGATCGAGTCGCCGACCTACTACGCCCTGCTCGAGGTGCTGGCGTCGCTCCAGCTGAAGGCGGTGGAGATCGCCAGCCACCCGCGCCACGGCCCCGACCTCGATGCCCTCGAGCGGGTGCTCCGGACGCGGCGGGTGGACGCCATCGCCCTCGTCTCCAACTTCTCCAACCCGACCGGGGCCTGCATGACCGACGAGGCCAAGCAGCGACTGGTCGACCTGGTGGACGCCTTCGACGTGCCGCTCGTCGAGGACGACGTGTACGGCGAGCTCGCCTTCGAGGGACCACGGCCGCGCGCCGTCAAGTCGTTCGACCGGACCGGGCGGGTCCTGTACTGCTCGTCCTGCTCGAAGACCGTCTCGCCGGGGCTGCGGGTCGGCTGGTCGGTGCCGGGTCGCTACCAGAACGAGCTCGAGCTGCTGAAGCTGGTGGTCAACCAGGCGACGGCGACCGCCCCCCAGCTGGCGGTGGCGGCCTTCATCGAGAGCGGCGGCTTCGACCGGCACCTGCGACGGGTTCGGCGGATGTACCGCGACCAGATGGCCCGGACGATCGACGCCGTCCTCGACGCCTTCCCGACCGGCACCCGGGTGACGCGGCCGCGGGGCGGCCACGTGCTGTGGGTGCAGCTCCCCGCCGAGGCGGACGCCGTGGCGCTGTACGACGAGGCGGTCGCCGAGGGCATCTCGTTCGCACCTGGCCCGATGTTCTCGGCGTCGGGTGGCTACCGCAACTTCCTGCGGCTCAACACCGGCTTCCCGTGGACGATCGGCACCGCCCAGCGGATCGCCCGGCTGGGCGAGCTGCTCGAGGCCCAGCTGCAGGGTTGACCCCCGGACCGCCGCAGGGTCGGTCGGGCCAGAACCCGTCCAGCGGGCCGGTCGGTTGCGAACATGGGGCATGGCCAGCTTCTCGATCGACCACCACAAGGCCCGGACCGGGCGGGTGACGTGGGACGACCTCGACCTGACCGCCTTCGGGACCGACCGGCTGCCCGAAGGGGCGCTGCGCTGCCTGCGGTCCATGCACGACGTGGAGCACCACACCATCTGCTACCTGCGCGAGGTGCTCGTCACGCCGGCCCATCGTGACCCGGAGCTGACGACGTTCCTCAGCCTGTGGGCCTTCGAGGAGCTGTGGCACGGCGAGGCGCTCGCCGCCGTGCTGGACGCCCACGGCGAGCCGGCCGGGACGGCCCGGGTGGCCGCGTCCCGCGCCAACCTCGGCGCACGCGACCACTTGCGGCCGCTCCTCATCGGCCTCGCCGGCTGGGCGGCCGGCGACGACTTCGTGGCCGTCCACATGGCCTGGGGCGCCGTGAACGAGCTCGCCACCCGGGCCGGCTACGCCCGACTGGTCGAGCGGGCGGGCCACCCGGTCCTGACCGAGCTCGTCAGCCGGATCCTCCGCCAGGAGGGGCGCCACGCCGCCTTCTACCTCGCCCAGGCCCACCGCCGCCTGGAGGCGAGCCGCCGTGCCCGGTGCCTCACCCGGGCCGCCCTCCGCCACCTGTGGCAGCCGGTCGGCTCCGGCGTCATGGCAAGCGCCGAGGCCGCCTTCCTCGTCGACTACCTGTTCGGCGGCGCCGACGGGCGGCGGGCGGCCGATCGGGTCGACCGGCAGCTCGACCGCCTGCCCGGCCTTTGCGGCCTCGGCCTGCTCCGAGGGGCCGTCGACGCGCGAACGACGGCGCGTCCCGCCGTCGGGGAGGCGAGCAGCTCAAGGCGGTAGCGCCCACCTGCCGTTACCAGCATGTGCGCAGCGACTCGACCGGTCCCACCTGGCGCGGCTGGGTGGGCCGCGGCGACGAGGGCGCCGTCGTCAGCGAGCGCCGCCCGGGGAGGGCGGCACGAAGCCGGCTCTTCCCGAAGACCCGCTCCTGGTTCGTCCTCGGCGCCCCGATCGAGCTGCTCAGCCCGCTCTCGGTGCTCCGGATCGTGCTGGCGGTCGACGCCGTGGCGGCAACCGGCCTCGGTGTCGCCGGCCGCCGTTCCGACGTAGCCCCCGCCGTGGCGCTCGCCCCGGCCCTGCTCGCCGTGGGCGCCTGGCTGGCCCTCGCGCGGGTCCGCTCGGTCGGCCGGCCCGCCACCGTCGCCCTGCTCCTCCTCGGGGTGGCCGACGCCGCCGGCCTGGTGGCCGTCGTGCGCGGCACGGCGCTCGTGGCCGGGGCGGCCTTCCTGCTCGTCCCCGCCGGCGTCGCCGCCGGCCTGTTCCTCCGGCTGCGCTCGCTGCTCGCCGTCGCCGCGGCCATGGCGGGGGCCACCACCGCCGCCCTCGCCACCGGCGGCCACCTGGTCGCCGCCGTGGCGGCCGCACCGCTCGTGCTCGCCGGCACCACCACGGCGATGCTCGCCGTCCACTTCCTCCATGCCACCATCGAGCGTCGGGGTCGCACGGACGCCGACACCGGGCTCCCCAACGGCTTCGGCCTCGCCGAGGCCGTCCGCCTCCGGGGCGGCTGGTCGCGCTTCCTCGTCGCCGCCGTCCTGCTCGACGGCATCGCCGAGGTCCGCGAGGCGCTCGGCTACCGCGTCGGGACCGAGCTCGTGCGCCGCGCCGCCGAGGACCTCGGCCAGGTGCTCCCCGCCGACGCCCTCGTCGGCCGGGTGGTCGCCGACGAGCTGGTCGTGCTTGCGCCGCTTCCCGCCGAGCCCGACCAGTGGGCCCCCGGCGAGGCGGCCGGCAGCGGCGGAGCCGCCGGCGCCGACGGACTCGACGGCGGGGGCGATCACCGGGCCGGGAGCGCCCCGGTGATCCCGCCCGCCACCCTGTCGAGCGCCGAGGCGCTGTCCGGGGCGATCGTCCAGGCGCTCGGCAGCGGCCGGTACGTGGCCGGCGAGCTCGAGCTGGCCCTGCGCCCGCACGTCGGCCTCGCCGTCGCCCCCTACGAGGGGGAGGCGGTCGAAGAGCTCGTCCGTCGCGCCAGCCTCCGGGCGCCGCACGCCGCCAGCAACGGGCTGTCGTTCGCCCACTCGGACGGCAGCCGGCCGACCATGACCGCCGACGACCTCGAGCTGCTCGCTGCCCTCCGCCTCGCCGGCACCCGCCAGGAGCTGTCGCTCGCCTACCAGCCCCAGGTCGAGGCGGCGACCGGGCGGACGGTCGCCGTCGAGGCGCTGCTGCGCTGGTCGAGCAGCCACCACGGCAGGGTGTCCCCCGGCCGGTTCATCCCGCTCGCCGAGCGGACCGGCCTCGTCGACCGGCTGACCGAGTGGGTGGTCGCAACCGCCCTCGACGCCCAGGTGCGCTGGCGGGAGCGCGGGCTGGACCTGCCCGTGTCGGTCAACCTGTCGGCGCGCTCGCTCACCCGGCCCGACCTCGCCCGGCTGGTCCTCGACGCGCTCGACGAGCGCGGGCTGCCCCCAGGGGCGCTCACCGTCGAGCTGACCGAGACGGCCGAGCCGGCCGACCTGGCGCGGGCGGTCCAGCTGCTCGCCCCGCTGCACGACGCGGGGGTGCGCGTCTCGCTCGACGACTTCGGCGCCGGCTACACCTCGCTGTCGGTCCTCGCCCGCCTCCCGCTCGACGAGCTGAAGTGCGACCAGCGCTTCGTGCTGGACGCCCCCACCTCGCCGGCCGCCGCCGCCATCGTGGCGACGGTGCGCGAGCTCGCCTACCGGCTCGGCCTGACAGCAGTGGCCGAGGGGGTCGAGGAGGAGGCCCACCGCGCCGTGGTGGTCGAGGCCGGCTACGACCTCCTCCAGGGCTTCCACTTCAGCCGGCCGCTCCCCGAGCTCGACCTGCTGGCGTCGCTCGACCGGGCCCCGGTCATGCGGACCGCGGCAGGTGCACCTCGGCGCGCCAGCCCCGGATCGCCCCCGGCACGCTGAGGGCGGAGAGCGCCCCGAGGGCGAAGGCCACCACGGTGCCCGCCGGGGCGTCCGGCAGCGGCCGGACGACGAGGCCACGGGTCGGGTGGTCCTGCTCGACGAGCCACCCGGCCGGCACCGCCGCCCCGCCGGCCGCCAGGGCGGCGACGGCACGCCGCCCGGCGCGGTGGGTGAGCCCGAGCCGCGCCCGCTCGCGGCCCCGCTGACCGGGGGCGGCCGGCACCCACGTCCCCATCGTCAGCCCGGGGCCGCCCCCGCTCAGCAGGGTGAAGAACCGGAGCGCCGAGGGGCGGTCGTCGTCCTCCCCGTCCACCGTCGGGCGCAGGTTGACCCACCCGTCGCCGGCCGCCGACAGGCGCCCCATCGCCGCCACCACCGCCGCCGGCTCGTCGGCCCGGAACGGGAACGTCTCGACCTTGCGCTCGCCGGCCACCGCCAGAGTCTCGCGCCGCCCGCCGGCCCGCCTCCCCGGCGGCAGTTCATCCGCCCGTAACCGCACGGACCGGGCGGCTCGCCAAGATGGGGCGAGCCGTCACCGGACAAGGAGCGCCCATGCGCGTGTCGGAGCTGTCGTTCCTTCGCGACCACTGGTATGCGGTCGCCCGCATCGAGGACCTCGTCGACGGCCGGCCCCGGCCGGTCCGCCTGCTCGGGGACGACTACGTCCTGTGGGTGCCGGCCGGCGCCCCGCCGGTGCTCACCCAGCCGTACTGTCCCCATCGCGGCGCCGGCCTGGTGGCGGCCGCCACGAGCGGCGACCGGCTCGTCTGCCCCTACCACGGCTGGGCGTTCGCCCCGTCCGGTGCGTGCACCCACATCCCCCAGCTCGAGCCGGGAACCCCCGTGCCGCCGAAGGCGCGCCTTTCCACCTGGCCGGTCGTCGCACGCTACGGCCTGTACTGGGCCTGCGTCGGCACGCCCGTCGCCCCCGGACCACCGGCCTGGCACGAGGCCGACGAGCTCGGCTGGCGGGTCCGTGTCGACTTCTTCGAGCCGTGGGCGGCGAGCGCCCTCCGCATCGTCGACAACAACCTCGACCAGTCCCACCCGGCCTTCGTCCACCGGGGGACCTTCGGCGACCCGACCCGCCCGCTCGTCCCGCGCTACGACATCGAGCCCACCACCCACGGGTTCCGGGCGAGCATCGTGCACGAGGTGGGCGGGGTGGGCCCGCAGATGGGCATCGCCGACGAGACACGGCGCTTCGAGCGGCGAAGCGAGGTCGAGCTGCTGGGCCCGCTCACCACGCGCATCCGGCTCTCCTACGGCGGGGCACCGCCCGACTACTGCTTCTACGGCTCCGCCACCCCGCTCGACGACACGAGCGCCGTGTACGTGCGCGTCTCCGCCCTCGCCGGCAGCGAGGACGAGCAACCCTACGAGCTGTTCTGGCACTACAGCCGCCGGGTCACCGAGGAGGACCGGGCCGTCCTCGAGACGACGAGCCCGGACTTTCCGCTCGATCCCACCGCCGAGGTGCACCTGCGATGCGACCGGACCACCCTCGAGCTGCGCCGCCGCCTCGCCCGCCTGGCCACCGGCTGCCAGTCCGGGAAGCTGGCCCGCCCCTCAACCTCCGTGACAGGTTCGCCGTTACCTTCGTAGCGGTACGACTCGAGAATGGTCACGCGTCCCGGCGCGGCCGCCGTGCCGGGCAGGGATGCGTGATGGTCACCTCGACACGGCTCGACGAAGCGGTCCAGCGCATGTGCGACCCGGTCCTCGTCATGCAGCGCATCGTCGAGCAGGCCACCGACCTGCTCCCCGCCGCCGACGGGGCGGCGGTCGAGCTGCTCCTCGGCGACACGCTCTGCTACGTGTGCGCCACCGGCACGCTCGCCCCCTTCGCCGGCATCCGCCTCGACCCGGCCGCCAGCCTGTCCGGGCTCGCCCTTCGCCAGAACCGGGCCGAGCGTTGCGACGACAGCGAGACCGACGAGCGGGTCGACCGCGAGGCGTGCCGCCTCGTCGGCTCCGTCTCGATGGTCTGCGTCCCGCTCCGCCACGGCGCCGATCCGGTCGGCGTCCTCAAGGTGAGCGCGCGGGCCTCGCACGCCTTCGACGACGCCGACGTCGCCCTCCTCGGCCGTCTCGGCCGGTTCGTCACGACCACCATCACCAACGCCCGCGAGCTGCGCGAGGTGGCCGACGAGCTGCTGGCGCCGTCACCCGGCCCAGGGCCCGCCCTCGATGCCGTCGTCGACCACGAGGCCATGTCGACCTTCGTCGCCAACGTCGTCCTGCCCGGCGTCGTCGACCGGGTCGCCCTCGAGGAGCGCCTCCATGGCATCCTCGGCCGCGGCTGCCTCCACGTCCTGCTCCAGCCCATCGTCGACCTGCGCAGCTTCGAGCTCGCCGGCGCCGAAGCCCTCGCCCGGTTCCCGGTGGAGCCCCATCGCACCCCGGACGTCTGGTTCGCCGAGGCCCGGGCCGCCCATCAGGGGGTCGAGCTGCAGCTCGAGGCTGCCGGCTGCGCCCTCGCCGCCATGGCCAACGTTCCCGCCGGTGCCTTCCTCGCCGTCAACCTCGACGGCGAGGCGCTCGCCGACGAGCAGGTCACCTCCGTCCTCGAGGCGGTCGAGACCGGTCGCGTGGTGGTCGAGCTGACCGAGCACGTCGAGATCGACGACTATCCCGGCCTGCGCCGCTCGCTCACCCGCCTGCGCGCCGCCGGGGCACGCCTCGCCATCGACGACACCGGTGCCGGCTACTCGAGCTTCGTCCACATCCTCCAGCTCGCCCCCGAGCTCATCAAGCTCGACATCGGCATCGTCCGCGGCGTCGACCGCGACCCGGTCCGTCGCAGCCTCGTCACCGCCGTCGTCGCCTTCGCCGGCGAGACCGGCTCGCGTGTCGTCGCCGAGGGCATCGAGACCGACGACGAGCTCGACGTGCTCCGCGACCTCGGCGTCGAGCTCGGCCAGGGCTACGGCCTCGCCCGTCCCATGCCGCCCGGCGAGCTCACCGCCTGGGCGGCCGGCCTCGCCCGCCGGGTGCAGCCCGCCTGACCCGCCGCCCCCGCCCGGGCGGGCACGCCCGGCCGCCACCTCCGCCCCGCCGGGATGGCACGCCGGGATGGCACGCCGGGATGGCACGCCGCCCCATATATATCGTGTTACGATAGGCTTGGGCGATGGCCGGACCAGACACCTGGCGCGCTCGGTGCGCCCGCCACCTCGAGGCCGACGTCAGCCTGGGCGAGACGCGGGCGCGGATGCTGCTGCTCGCCGGGCTCGGGGTGGTGCTCGGCGGCGTGGGGGGTGGAGCGGCCTTCGTCGTGGTACGGCTCGTCGGGCTCCTGTCGAACCTCGCCCTGCTCCACCGGGTGGGCTGGCAGCTCCCGGACCTCTCCCACTACCACCCCGGCCCGGCACTGTTCGCAGTGGCGGTCGGTGGGGCCGTGGTCGTCGTGCTGCTCGCCCGCGCCGCCCCGGTGATCAAGGGGCACGGCATCCCCGAGTCCCTCGAGGCCATCACCCTGCGAAGGAGCCGGATCCCTCCGCGCGCCGCCCTGGCAAAGCCCCTGTCGGCGGCGATCGCCATGGGCACCGGCGGCCCGTTCGGGGCCGAGGGCCCGATCATCGTCACCGGCGGCTCGATCGGCTCGCTGCTCGGCCAGCTCCTCCCGGTGTCGGCCGCCGAGCGGCGCATCCTGCTCGCAACCGGCGCCGCCGCCGGCATGGCCGGCGTGTTCGGGACGCCGATCGCCGCCATCCTCCTCGCCTTCGAGCTCCTCGTCATGGAGCGCTCGCTGCGCAGCCTGCTACCGCTCGCGTTCGCCACCAGCCTGGCCACGGCCCTCCACATGGCGCTGCTCGGCGGCACGCCCCTGTTCGCCCTCCACCACGCCGTCACCGTCCCGGTGCACGACCTGTGGTGCTTCGCCGTGCTCGGCCTCGCGGCCGGCCTGCTCGCGGCGGCGCTCGACCGGGGCCTGTTCGCCGTCGAGGCCGGCTTTGCCCGCCTGCCCGTGCCCGAGGCCCTCCACCCGATCGTCGGCGCCGTCGGCTTCGCCGCCGTCGGCCTCGCCGTTCCCGGTTCGCTCTCGGTCGGCTACTGGGCGATCACCGACGCCGTGAACGGCCGCTTCGCCCTCCACGTCGCCCTCGTCCTCTTCGTCGCCAAGCTGTGCTCCTGGTGGATCGCCCTCGCCTCCAACACCTCCGGGGGCACCCTCGCACCGATGTTCCTCGTCGGGGCCACCATGGGCGAGGCAGTGGGCATCGGCTTCACCCACCTGCTGCCGGGCTCGCACCTCCAGCCCGCCGCCTTCGCCCTCGTGGCGATGGGCGCCACCTTCGGGGTGGCCGCCCGGGCACCGCTCACCGGCGCCGTGTTCGCCCTCGAGGTCACCGGAGGGTTCGGGCTCGTCGTCCCCATGCTGCTCTGCCTGGCCGTCGCCGAGACCGTCGCCGAGCAGCTCCTGACCGAGCGGGTGATGACCGACAAGCTCTTCCGCCGTGGCTACCGCGTCGAGCTCGACCTCCAGGTGGACCCGCTCCGCACGGCCGTCTGCGGCCAGCTCGCCCAGCAGCTCGCCCCCGGGTCGGCCCTGCCGCCCTCCGCCCCCCCGGTCGACCGCTACGCCTTCGCCGATGCGGCGCTCCAGGCGCTCGACGCCGCGGCAGCCGACCTGGCGGTCGTCACCGACGGCGACGTGACGATCGGCGTCGTCACCCGGCATCGCCTGTCGTCGCTCGCCCGCCATCACCTCGACGACCGGGTGGTCGAGCCGGCGACCCTCTCCCTCCGGCGCCGCCCGCCTCGCCAGGCCCGTCCCCGACGCCCGCCGGCCGCCGGTGATCCCCTCGCCGCCGACCGCTCGTCGACCGGCGTCGCGCCCGGCGCCGACCGGTAGCCACCGAAGCGGCGCCGCGCCATCCTCCCGCCCGGCCGGAGCCGCCACGTTCCCATCCGTCGGATACGCCACGCGCCTGGCGGCAGCCGCCTTCCTTCGGGCGCGGCGCGCCGCTAGCCTCGGGCCTGCGCACCAACGGCGCCTCGGCACGGCCCGGGGTCGCCGGCCCGAGGCGCCGGACAGCCCCGCCATCCCTGCCCGGACGGCGGGGCTGCGGGCGCCACCACCGCCGGCCCGCCCGCTGCACGCCGGCCGTCGTCGCCGCCCGGCACCCGACCCCCGCTCCGCCAGGACGCCACAATGGGCGCGTGACCGACCAGCCCACGCCCGGACCCGTCGACCCCCCGGCCGCCCCGCCCCGACCCGCCGGGGCAGCACCCGGCGAGACCGCCTTTCGGCCCGAGACCCGTGCGGCGGCGGACGCCGTGGCCGCCGGCCTGCTGCTCGCTCGTGCCGGGACCGGAGCGGTGCGGGTGAAGCCCGGTCGACCCCGAGACGTGGTGACCGACGCCGACGAGGCCGTCGAGGACCTCGTCCGGGACCTGCTCGGGCGTGCCGGGGTCGCGGCCGGCGGGGTCGGGACCGGCGGGGCACCGATCGTCGGCGAGGAGCG
>JAKBAA010000127.1 GCA_021809425.1 Actinomycetes bacterium
GCGCGACCGTGTGGTGCGAACACACGTTCGATGGGCGGGCAGGTCCGGAGGACAGGAGGCCACGATGGCAGCGATCGCGTACCCCACGCTCGGCACGGCGCCCCGACGTGGCGCCCCGGCGGGCGCGTCGCGGTCGCGCCCCGCCACCGCAGCCGGCCCCCGCCCCGCCCGGGCCGGCTCCCCGCCCCGGCCCGCTCGTCCCGGGCGCCCGACCTCGACGCACCTCCGGCTCGTCGGGGCCCCGATGGCGGCGCAACCCGGGGCGCGACCCGGGGCGCGCCCGGCGGCGCCGGTCGGGCGCCGACCGGCACACCCGCGACCCTCGCATGGGGCCCGGCTCCGGCGGCTCGGACCAGGCGCCACGACGCTCGCCGTGCTCGTCGGGTGCTGGTTCGGCGCCGGAGCGCTCGCCGGCGCCGGCGGCGGTCACCTCGTGCGGCTCCCCGGCTCTCGGCCGGTCCCGGGAGGGTACGCCTACGTCGTTCGACCGGGTGACACGCTGTGGTCGCTCGCGGCGCGCCTCGAGCCCGGGAGCGATCCGCGCCCGCTGATGGACCGCCTGTCGGGCCAGCTGCAGGGCGGCAAGCTGCTGGCCGGCGCGGTGCTCGTCGTGCCGTGAGGGCAAGCGGGCGGTTCGTTGCCGGGGGAGGGCCGGGGTACCCTCCATCCGTGCGCTGTCCCACCTGTGGCTCGATCGACGACCGGGTGATCGACTCGCGCGAGGTCGAGGAAGGTGCGGCGGTCCGTCGACGTCGGGTGTGCAGCGGCTGCGGGCACCGGTTCACGACCTTCGAGCGCGCCGTCCCGGGTGGGCTCAGCGTGCTCAAGCGGTCCGGGGCACGGGAGCCGTTCGAGCGGGGCAAGCTCGTCGCCGGATTGCTGGCGGCCTGCAAGAACCGGCCGGTCGAGGCGGGCGACGTCGAGGGGCTCGTCGACGCGCTCGAGGACGAGGTCCGCCAGCGGGGGAGCGAGGTGACGAGCCAGGAGCTCGGGCTTGCCGTGCTCGACCGGCTGCGCGAGCTCGACGAGGTGGCCTACCTTCGCTTCGCGAGCGTCTACAAGAGCTTCGAGGACGCGCAGGACTTCGAGCGCGAGGCCGGGCTGCTCCTCAAGCGGACCGCGCCGAAGCGACCCACGGGGACGTGACCGAGGCCGGCCGGCTGCTCGAGATGGTGCCGTCGGTGGCGCTCGCGATCTACGCCCATCCCGACGACGGCGACGTCTCGAGCGGCGGCACGCTCGCCCGCTGGGCCGACGCCGGCTGCGTCGTGCACCTGCTCGTGTGCGCGGCGGGCGACAAGGGGAGCACGGACCCGGAGGCGGACCCGGTGGCGCTCGCCGTGACCCGGCGGGCCGAGACGGCAGCAGCGGCCGAGCTGCTCGGGATCGCCGGGCTGCACCACCTGGAGCTCCCCGACGGCGAGCTCGAGAACGACCTCGCCACCCGTGAGGCCATCGTGTCGGTGATCCGCCGGGTGCGCCCGCAGGCGATCGTGTGCCCCGACCCGCTGGCGGTGTTCTTTGGCGAGCACTACTACAACCACCGGGACCACCGTCAGGTCGGCTTCGCCGCCCTCGACGCGGCGGCACCGGCAGCGGGGTCGCCCCTCTACTTCCCCTCGGCCGGTCGGGCCCACGCCGTCGAGGTCGCCTACCTGTCGGGGTCGCTCGAGCCGAACGTGTTCGTCGACGTGTCGGCGACGATCGAGCGCAAGGCGGCGGCGGTGCTCTGCCACCGCAGCCAGCTCGGCGACGCCGCCGAGCCGTTCCGGACGGTGCTGCGCGACCGCGCCGAGGAGGCCGGTCGCCTCGCCGGCGTGACCTACGCCGAGGCGTTCCGTCGTGTCCGGCTCGCCTCGTGAGGTCGGGGTGCACCTGCTGCACCTCGACATGGACTCGTTCTTCGCCTCGGTCGAGGTGCTCGACGAGCCGGCGCTCGCCGGCCGCCCGCTCGTCGTCGGTGGGAGCGTCGAGCGGGGGGTGGTCGCCTCGGCGTCCTACGAGGCGCGCCGCTACGGCATCCGGTCGGCCATGCCGACCGCCGAGGCGCGCCGCCGCTGCCCCGACCTCGTCGTTGTTCGGCCGCGCCACGCCCGCTACGGCGAGGTCAGCCGCCAGCTGCTCGAGCTGCTCGAGCGGGTGACGCCGCTCGTCGAGCCGGTGGCGCTCGACGAGGCCTACCTCGACGTCCGCGGAGCACGATGGTGCGGTGACGGCGTGGCGAGCCTGGCGGCGCAGCTGCGCACCGAGGTGCGCGAGGAGCTCGGCCTCGCCTGCTCGGTCGGCGGCGGGACGACGAAGCTCGTCGCCAAGCTGGCCTCGAAGGCGGCCAAGCCCCGACCGAGCGCGCCCGGCGTCGCGCCCGCCGGGGTGCCCCGTCAAGGGCCCGGGAGCGGGGTGGTCGTGGTGGCGCCCGAGGACGAGCTGGCGTTCCTCCACGCCCACCGGGCTCGCGCCCTGCCCGGCGTCGGTCCCCGCACGGCCGACAAGCTGCGCCGCTACGGGGTCGACTCCGTCGGCGATCTCGCCCTGGTCGAGCTGGGCAGCCTCGTCCGCCTGCTCGGCCGGGCGCACGGCACCCTCCTGCACGACCTCGCCCACGGGGACGACCCCCGCCGGGTCGAGCCGAGCCGGGTGGCCGTGTCGATCGGCCACGAGGAGACCTTCGCCGCCGACGAGCGGTCGCGTGACCGCCTCGCAAGCCTCGCCCGCGAGATGGCGGAGCGGGTGGCCAGCCGGTGCCGTGGTGCCGGGGTGGCACCGAGGAGGGTCACCGTGAAGGTCCGCTTCGGGGACTTCACGACGCGCACCCGGTCGCGGACGCTTCCCGCCGTGCTCGCCACCGGGCAGGCCCTCGGTGCCGTGGCGGCCGACCTGCTCGACGAGCTGCCGCCGGGCCCAGGCGTGCGCCTGCTCGGCGTGCACGCCTCGTTGCTCGTTCCCCGGGACGAGGCTGCCGCCGGCCCGGAGCAGCTCTCGCTCTTCGCCCCGCCGGGTGACCCCGAGACCGGGGCCGACGGGACGCAGCGCCGCGAGGGGGTCGAGGCGGCTGCCGATGCCATCCGCGACCGCTTCGGCGCCGCCGCCATCGCCTCGCTGGCCGCCACGGCCCGCCGCGCCGGGGCCGGCTGAGCCTCCCCGGGGCGGCGTTGTCGGGCCCCTGGTGGTGCGCGACAATGGCCGCGCAGCCACCGCAGGGACGTCGGTGGTCGCAGGTCGAGGGCGTGGAAGGGGGAGGGTTGCCGCTTTCCGAGGAGGAGCAGCGCATTCTCCACGAGATGGAGCAGAACCTCTACCAGAGCGACCGCGCCTTCGTCGACCGCGTCCGCTCCGAGGGCCCGCAGTCGGTGGCGCGGCGCTCCGCCCGCTGGGCCGCCGTGCTGTTCGTCGCCGGCTTCCTCATCCTGCTCGTCTCGTTCCGGTCGTCGCTGCTCCTCGGCACGTTCGGGTTCCTCGTCATGCTGCTCGCCGCCCTGGCCTTCGAGCACAGCGCCCGCCAGGCCATCGGGTCGGCCGCCAAGCGGAGCGACGGCGCCGCCGGGCCGCGTCCCGCCGAGCGCCGGGCCTGGCCGCGGCCACCCTGGCGGCAGCGCTGAGCCGTCCCGGAGACGCAGCCGTCCGCCGGGGCGCCGCCGGCCCCCGGCTCACCCTTCTCGTGCGGGCCGGTGCCGAGGCGCTCGCCGGCCACCCGTCGCTGTGGCCGTCTGCGGCGACCCTCCTCGCAGGGCTGGTCCCGTCCGGCTGGTGGCGGCGCCCGCCGTTCCTGCCGCTGCCGGACCGGCGCTGGCTCGCCTTCCGGATGGAGACCGCCTACGGGGACCCGGCCGCCGTGCCGACCGGGGAGGATCTCGTCGCCTACCTCGTCTGGCAGCGGGCCGAGCGGGCCCGTCGGCAGCGGATCGGCGGCTCCGCTCGCCGGTGATGGTGACGCGCTAGCCTGCCCGGGGATGCCCGGCGGACCCCACGAGCAACGGCGCGAGCCCTGACGATGTCCGGCCGCGCGCTCGTGCTCAACGCCACGTTCGAGCCGCTGTGCGTGGTTGCCAGCCGGCGAGCCCTCGTCCTCGTCCTCGACGGCAAGGCCGACCTCATCCACGACACCGGCGGTGCGTTCCACTCGGCCCGCGCCGCCTATCCCGAGCCGTCGGTCGTGCGGCTGTCGCAGTACGTGCGGCTCCCCCGCCAGACGCGCATCGCCATCTCCCGGCGTTCGGTGTTCGCCCGGGACAACCACCGGTGCCAGTACTGCGGGGCGACCGCCGAGAACATCGACCACGTCGTCCCGCGCAGCCGGGGGGGCGCGCACACCTGGGAGAATGTCGTGGCGGCGTGCAAGCGGTGCAACGCCGCCAAGGAGGACTACCTGCTCGAGGACTCCGGGCTCGTGCTGGCCCGGCCGCCCCGGGCGCCCCGCTCGCGCGTGTGGCTGCTCGTCGCCGGCGGAGAGGTCCGCCAGGAGTGGGAGCCGTACGTCATGCCCGTGCTCGACCGGGCCGCCGGGCTCTGAGCGCCCCGCCGACCGTCCCGGCGGGCGGCGCCTTCCTCCTCGGCGAGCGGCACGGCGACCCTGCGACGCTCGTCGTGCCCCCGCCCGCGACCGGGCGGGGCGCCGTCCTCGTCCGACCCGACCGCCGCGCCGTCGTGCTCGGCAGCGCCCAGCGCGACGACGCCGTCGATCCCGGCGCGTGCGCCGCTGCCGGCGTTGCGGTGGTCCGCCGCCGCAGCGGCGGCGGGGCCGTCCTCGTCGGGCCCGGCGAGCAGGTGTGGCTCGACGTCTTCGTACCGGCCGGTGACCGGCGCTTCGAGGCCGACGTGTCGCGTGCCGCCTGGTGGCTCGGCGAGCTGTGGGCCGGCGCCCTCGACGACGCCGGCGTCGCCGGGGCGGCCGTCCACCAGGGGCCGCTCGTCGCCGGTCGGCACGGCCGGGTCGTCTGTTTCGCCGGGCTCGGGCCGGGTGAGGTCACGCTGGCCGGCCGCAAGCTCGTCGGCATCTCCCAGCGCCGGGACCGCTCCGGTGCGTGGCTCTTCTCGATGGCCACCTGCCCTGCCCCCGCCGGCGCGGCGGGCCTGCCGGACCTCCTCCGACTCGACGCCGGCGACCGCCGCCAGCTCGCCGACGACCTCGCGGCGAGCACGACCGTGCTCCGCGTGGATGCCGGTGCCGTCGAGCAGGCGCTTGCCGCCCGCCTCGGCGCGGCCTGAGCCGCGCGATCGCGCTCCCACCCGCTGCTCCCTGCGGCCGTCTCCCTCCGGTCGTCGGCTGCCGCCGTCCGGAGCCGACGGGTGCGGCAAGGCCGTGCCGTCCAGCCGTTACGGTTGCCGCGTGCCGCTCCACCCGTTCCGACGCCGCCGCCGCACGCGCACGTACCGCCGGACCGCCCTGCTCGTCGCCCTGCTCGCCGTGCTGGCCGGCGCTGCCCTCCCGGGCGTCGTGCCGCCCGCCGGGGCGGCGGGGCACGCCGGAGGGACGGGCGGCACGCTCCGCTTCGCCGCCTGTCCGGGCGCGAGGGCGTTCCGCTGCGCGACCCTCGACGTCCCCCTGTCGTATGCGGCCCCGCACGGCGCCACCCTCGGCATCGCCGTCGTGGAGCTGCCCGCCACTGCTGCCCACCCGGTCGGTGACCTCGTGATGAACCCGGGCGGTCCCGGTGCCTCGGGTGTGCAGTTCCTCGAGCAGCAGGGGACGTCGTTCCCGGCGGCGCTGCGCCGCCGGTTCAACCTCGTGAGCTTCGACCCGCGCGGGATCGGCAAGAGCGATCCGGTCCGCTGTGTCGGGCCGGCCGGGCTGCGCTCCCTCATGGCGCTCGATCCGGCACCGGTCGATGCCGCCGAGGCGCGAACCGTGGCGACGGCCACGAAGGCGTTCGTGGCTGCCTGTCTCGCCCACACCTCCCGCACCCTCCTCGAGCACGTCGGGACCGACGTCGCCGCCCACGACCTCGACCGGCTGCGAGCGGCGCTCGGCCAGTCGAAGCTGGACTACCTGGGCTTCTCCTACGGCACCTACCTGGGCGAGCGCTACGCGGCCGACTTCCCGCACCGTGTGCGCGCCATGGTCCTCGACGGCGTGGTGAACCCGGCCATGTCGACGGCGGCCACCGACCTCGCCCAAGCCAAGGGCTTCGAGCAGGAGCTGCACGACTTCTTCACGTGGTGCTCGACCGACGCCGCCTGTGGCAAGGAGCTGGCGGGCGGTGCCGAGAGCGCCTACAGCCGCCTGTTCGCCGAGCTGAGCCGCGGCGTCAGCATCCCGGGCTACCTGAAGCCGCAGTTCGGCGGGACCCAGCAGGTCGACCTCGGTGTCGCCGAGACCGGTCTCGACGCCGCCCTGTACGCGAAGGCCGACTGGCCCTACCTCGCCCAGGGCATCGCCGGAGCCCTGCGCGGCAACGCAAGCCTTCTGGCGGCCCTCGCCGACAACTACATCGGGCTGCAGCCCGACGGGAGCTACGCCAACCTCGTCGCCGCCAACGCCGCCATCAGCTGCGTCGACCGTCCCGGCCCTCGCTCGCTCTCGGCCATCGAGCGCCTGTCCCGCACCCTCGCCAAAGCGGCCCCCGACTTCGGGGCGGCCATCGCCTGGTCGTCCCTCACCTGCGCCGAGTGGCCCATCGCGCCGCAGGCCAAGGTCGGCCCCATCCGGGCGCCGGGCACCCCGACGATCCTCGTGGTCGGCTCCACCGGCGACCCGGCGACGCCCTACCCGCAGGCCGTCGCCGTCGCCCACCAGCTCGCCCATGCCGTCCTGCTCACACGCGACGGGCCGGGCCACACCGCCTACTTCTCGAGCGCCTGCGTGCGTGCCCGCGTCGACACCTACCTCCTGACCCTGCGCACCCCGCCAGCCGGCACCGTCTGCCCGAGCAACTGACCGGGGCGCGCCCGCGGCCTGGTCGCTCCCTTGGGCGACCGGGCGGCCGTCCATCGCAGGGGCGTCCGCCGGTCACGACCGTGACGCCGCGGGCGGCGCCCTCCGGCTCGCCGGCCGTCACTCCGAGCTCGCTCTGCCGGAGGAAGCGCCGCCGTCGTCCGCTCGGTCGTCCGGTCAGGCGCTCCGTCCCTCCCGGGTGGGCGAAGCGCGGGCACTGGGAGCCGACCGCGACGGCGGCGTTCGGAGGGGGACGAAGCGTTCAGCGCCGGTTCCAGGCGAGCTGGTGAGCCCGACCGGGCCGAACCCTTCGGACCGAACCGTCGGTCCCACGACCCCGGAGCACGGCACCGGCTCTTGCCCCTTGGCCGAGGTCGGTACCACCACGAGGCGACGACACCCCAAGGTGGCCACCGGGGCGACACGGCCACCTCGGTGATGCTGGCCGCTCGCTGCCGCCGAGCGGGGCTGAGAACGGACAGCAGATACTCCCTGTAGACGGACAACAAGCTCCACGCTGACGGACAGCAGATCTCCACGTCGGCGGACAGCAGAAGTCCGCACCATCCACCAGCAGGGCCCTCCGG
>JAKBAA010000128.1 GCA_021809425.1 Actinomycetes bacterium
GGCCGGTGCCGCCGCGGCGCGGGCCGAGGCCGAGCACACCCTCGGGCGCGCCCGCGAGGCGGTCGGCCTGCTCGCACCCGCCTGAGGTCGCCTCCACCCGCCTGCGGTCGCCTCCACCGGCCTGAGGTCGCCTCCACCCGCCAGTCCCGCCGACCGGGGCGGCGTACCTCCCGTTTGCCCGCGGGAAGTGGCGGACAAGTACGCGTATCAGGCCCGAGGCCAGGGGATGTTGCGCGTGCACCACACGACGAGACCGATGCCGGCGACGAAGAGCACGACGAGGCCGACGAACCACAGGTCGGACAGCACCCAGCCGAGGCCGAACAGGATGCCGGCGAGCGCCACGACGAGCAGCACCGGACCGAGCTCGACGAGGGCGTCGGCGAGGCGGAGGGCACGCCCCCCGGCGGCAGGGGCGAGCCGGCGGCGGCGTGGAGCAGGCGTGCGAGACCGGCGCCGTCGGGCGCCGAGCAGGGCGACGGCGAGGGCCACGAGGCCGGCGACGAGGCGGGGGCGGGAGGACCGGTCGGCGCCGGGGGCGGGGTTGGCCATGGCCGCCTCCTACCCGGCGGGCGGCGGCGCCAACGCGCCCCTCCCGAGGGGGGCGGGCCGCCGGTGATCTTCGCCGCCGCCGTCGTGCCGGCGCGTGCCCAGATGGGCTCGTCGCTCGGCTTCCACATCATCCTCGCCTGCTTCGGTGTCGCCTTCCCGGCGATCGCCCTGTCGGCGGAGTGGATCGGGGTCCGCCGGGGCGACCCGGTGGCCCTGCTGCTGGCTCGGCGGTGGTCGAAGGTGATGGCCGTCCTGTTCGCCGTGGGCGCCGTGTCGGGCACGGTGCTGTCCTACGAGATGGGGCTGCTCTGGCCCGGCCTCATGGGCCGGTTCGGGGAAGCGCTCGGGATCCCGTTCACGATGGAGGCCGTCTTCTTCTTCCTCGAGGCGATCTTCACCGGGATCTACCTGTACGGCTGGGACCGGCTGTCGCCGCGGGCCCACCTCTGGAGCGGCATCCCGCTGCCGATCACGGGGGCTCTCGGGCTGTTCTCGGTGCTCGCCGCCAACTCCTGGATGAACAGCCCGGCCGGCTACACGATGCGCCACGGGCGGATCGCCTCGATCGACCCGTGGGCGGTGTTCTTCAACGCCTCCACCCCGTACGAGTCGGCCCACATGCTGCTCGCCGCCTACATGGTCACCGGGTTCACGATCGCCGGCATCTACGCCACCGGCATGCTGCGGGGCCGGCGCGACCACTACCACCGGCTGGGGCTCCGGGTGTCGTTCCTCGCCGGGGCGACCGCCACGCCGCTGCAGGCGATCGTGGGCGACAGCGTCGCCCGCTTCGTCGAGCACACCCAGCCGGTCAAGTTCGCCGCGATGGAGTACGTGCCGAACACGGCTCGCGACGTGCCCGAGTACCTCGGCGGCGTGCTCGTGAACGGGAAGGTCGACCTCGCCCTCAACGTGCCCGGTCTCGACTCCATCCTCGTCGGCTGGACGCCCAGCACGAAGGTGATCGGCTACCGCAGCGTCCCGCCCGACCGGCGGCCGCCGCTCATGTCGCTCATCCACCTGAGCTTCGACCTGATGGTGGTGATCGCCTTCGCCCTGCTCGCCCTCGTCTGCTGGGCCGGCTGGGTGTGGTGGTACGAGCGGCGGTGGCCGAAGAGCAACTGGTTCCTCGTGTGTGTGGCGCTGAGCGGCGTCGCCTCGATCGCCGCGATGGAGAGCGGCTGGATCGTCACCGAGGTCGGCCGCCAGCCGTGGGTGGTGTACGGGGTGGAGCTGACCTCCGCCGCCGTCACGAGGGCCCGCGGCGTCGGGGTGACCCTCGGGGTGATCCTTGCCGTGTACCTGGTGATCACCGTGTGCTCGATCGCCGTGCCCATGATGATGAGCCGGCGATGGCGCAACGAGCCCCCCGGCGACGAGGGGGCGTCGGTCCCCTACGGGCCGCCGGACCGCCAGGCGGCGCCCCGGTGAGCGGCGCCGGCGGGTCGCCGGCGACGGTGACGGCCGCGGCCATGCTGCTCGCCGGCGGCTCGGCCTACGCGCTGCTGTCCGGTGCCGACTTCGGCGGCGGCATCTGGGACCTGCTGGCCGGCCGGGGCGAGCGCGGAGCACGCCTTCGCGAGCTCATCGACACGTCGATGACGCCGGTCTGGGAAGCCAACCACGTCTGGCTCGTCTACCTGCTGGTCATCTTGTGGACGGCGTTCCCGCCGGCGTTCTCGGCCATCATGACGGCCCTGTTCGTCCCGCTGAGCGCCTCGGCGCTCGGCATCGTGCTGCGCGGCATCGGGTTCGCCTTCCGTCACGAGGTTCGCAGGTTCCGCTCCCGCCAACTCGCCGGGGCGCTCTTCGCCGGTGCCTCGCTGGCGACGCCGTTCTTCCTCGGCACCGTGGTCGGCGCCATCGTCTCGGGCCGTGTCCCGGCACGGCCCCGCGACGACCTGGTGGGCGCGTGGGTCAACCCGACGTCGATGCTCACCGGCTCGCTGTTCGTGCTCGCCTGTGCCTACGTGTCGGCCGTCTACCTCGTCGGCGACGCCGCCCGCCGGGGCGAGGCAGGCCTGGTGCGCGCCTTCGAGCGACGGGCCGCCGTCGCCGCCGTCGCCACCGGGGGGCTGGCGGCCGCCACGCTCGCCTGGCTGTCCCGCAGCGCCCCCCGGGTCTTCGCCAACCTGACCGGCCGGGCGCTGCCCCTCGTGGCCCTCTCGGTGGCCGCCGGGCTCGCCGTGCTCGTCGCCATCTGGCGCCACCGCTACCGCGGCGTGCGGGCGCTCGCCGGTCTCGCCGTGGCGGCGGTCCTGTGGGGGTGGGGGCTCGCCCAGTACCCCGAGCTCGTGCCCGGCGCCTACACGCTGCGCGCCGCCAGCGCCCCGAACGCCAGCCTGCTCGCCGTGCTCGCCATCCTCGGCATCGCCGCCGTCACGGTCGGGCCCGCCTTCGCCGTCCTCTACCGGCTCCAGCAGCGTGACGCCCTCGCCGCGCACGCCTCGGCGCCGGGGAACCCGGGCGGGCGCGGCGACCCGGGCGGGCGCGGCCGGGGGCGGGCAGCAGGCGGTGGGGGCGCGGGCCCCTAGACGTAGACGACCCGCAGCCAGAGCCGGATCGCCTCGTTGAAGAACGAGCTGAGGGCCCCCGGGGCGAACAGCACGAGGGCGAGCACGGCGAACATGAGGGTGGAGCGCAGCCGGTAGTAGCCGGGGAGGGCTGCTGCGGGGAGCAGCCGCTCCAGCACCGCCGAGCCGTCGAGCGGCGGGATCGGGATGAGGTTGAAGGCGGCGATGAGGGCGTTGACGGCGCCGAGCTCGAAGAGGAAGGCGATGCCGAGCGGCCACTGGTCGAGGCCGCCGGCCGGGACGGTGCCGTTGCTGAGCAGGCGGACGGCGAACCCGGCGAGCAGGGCGATCACGATGTTGACGAACGGGCCGACCAGCCCGACGAGGACGGCCTGGTTGCGGGGATGGCGGAGCCGGCGCAGGTCGACGGGGACCGGGCGGGCCCAGCCGAAGGCCGAGCCGGTCGTGAGGATGAGGACGATCGGCAGGATGATCGTGCCGACCGGGTCGATGTGGCGCAACGGGTTGAGCGACAGGCGTCCGGCCCGCTTGGCGGTGTCGTCGCCGCACCAGTAGGCCACCACGCCGTGCGACACCTCGTGGACGACCACGGTCGGCACGAGGGCGACGAAGAAGAGGATCTCGTAACGGTCGACGACGTGGTGGCGGGCCAGCTCGACGGCGACCACGAAGGCGACCACCAGGCCGACGAGCGCCCACGGGCCGTAGCGATGGACCGGCGCCGTCGAGCGGCCGCCGTCTTGGCTCACCGACGCCGGCTCAGCGACGCTGGGAGGCGCACTCGATGCAGGTCTTGACCGCCGGCTTCGCCTCGAGCCGGGCCGGGGCGATCGGCTTGCCGCAGCGCTCGCACCGACCGTAGGTGCCGGCCTCGAGCTTGCCGAGCGCCCCCTCGACCTCCTCGAGGGCCGTGCGCAGCTCCTGGGCGAGCGCCGCAGCCTCGCTCCGCTCTGCCGTCACCTGGCTGGTGTCGGCGAAGTTGGAGTCGTAGGCGAGGCCGGTGTGCTCCGGACTGCCGAACCCCAGCTCGGAGAGCTGGGCCGCGAGCGAGTCGCGCTCGTGCTCGAGCAGCGCGCGGTAGTCGATGGTCGGGGCTTCGTTCGCCACGCCACCAGCCTACTTATTCCCGGGCGGCGCGCCCACGCGACCGCTGCGCACGCGGGTGCGCCTCGTCGTACACCCGCCGGAGGCGCTCGGCGGACACCTTCGTGTACACCTGGGTGGTCGTGATCGAGGCATGGCCGAGCAGCTCCTGGACGACCCGGATGTCGGCGCCGTGGTCGACCAGATGGGTGGCGAAGCTGTGACGGAGCACGTGCGGGCTGACCCGGTCGGACAGGCCGGCGCGGCCGGCCGCCTCCCGCACGACGACCCAGCCGGCCTGGCGGGAGAGCCGCCGGCCACGAGCCGACAGGAACAGGGCGTCGGCCTCGTCGCGCGGCACCCGCCGGGCCGCTGCTCGCACCTTCGGGCGACCGACCCTGAGCCAGGCGGTGAGGGCGGCGACGGCGTGGCGGCCGATCGGCACGATGCGCACCTTGCCCCCCTTGCCGAGCACCGTGGCGAGGGCGCCGTCGAGGTCGACGTCGCCGCAGTCGAGGCAGGACAGCTCGGAGATGCGCAGACCGGCGGCGTACAGCAGCTCGAGGACCGCCCGGTCCCGCTGCTCCCGCCAGCCGTCGCCGGCCGGGGCGCGCAGGAGGGCCGCCACCTCGTCCTCGCTGAGGGCCTTCGGCAGCCCGGCCGGCACGCGGGGCCGGGCCACGTCCTCGGACGGGTCGGTGGCCACACCGCGCTCGTCCTGGCAGAAGCGGTGCAGCCCGCGCACCGCAGCGAGCGCCCGGGCAGCCGACGACCGCTGCAGGCCGGCGGCGGCGAGGAAGGCGAGGTAGTCCTCGAGCAGCGCCGGCGTGACCTCGCCGAGCGCCACCTGGCGGGCGGCGAGGAACGCCTCGTAGCCGGCAAGGTCGCGCCGGTAGGCCTCGAGCGACGCCGGGGCGCGACCGCGCTCGACGGCGAGGTAGGACAGGAACTCCTCGCCGTCGAGCGACAGCGGGGCGCTGCGGGCCAGCGGCTCAGCCCCGCGCCCGCTCGGCGAGGTGTCGCTCGACGAGCGCCAGCCCGATGATCGTCTTGGCGTCCACCACCGACCCGTCGGCAACGAGGTCCCACAGGCGAGAACGGCGGACCCGCTCGACCGTCATGTGCTGCTCCTCGATCCCATGGTGCTCGCGACCGACGTGGCGAAGCCCCTCGGCGAGGAAGCACGTGGTGCGCTCGTCGGTGAACCCGGGCGAGTTGTAGAACGACCCGAGCTCGGTCATCCGGTCGGCCTCCATGCCGACCTCCTCGGCCAGCTCGCGGCGGGCGCACGGCTCGGCCAGCTCGCCCGGCACGTCCATCTTGCCGGCCGGCAGCTCGAGCACGGTCGTATCGAGCGGCGCCCGGTACTGGCGGACGCACAGGACGTGGTCGCCGTCGGCCTCGAGCGGCACGACGCAGACGGCGCCGAGGTGGCGGACGATCTCGCGCTCGAACGTGTACCCCTCCGGGTCGACGAACGTGCCGGTGACGAGGCGGATGAACGAGTTGGACAGCCGCTCGCGCTCGCCGATGCGGCGGAAGGTGGGGGGCTCAGGAGACGGCATCGGCGTCCAGCTCGAACAGGTGGGGGTTGCGGGCCCGGGCACGGTCGAGGGCAGCCGCGACGAGGGTACGGAACAGCGGGTGGGGACGCTCGGGGCGGCTCGTGAACTCGGGATGCGCCTGGGTGCCGAGCCAGCACGGATGGTCGCCGAGCTCCACGAACTCGACGAGCCGCCCGTCCGGCGACGTCCCGGAGCAGCGAAGCCCGGCCTCCTCGAGGCGCGGCCGGAAGCGGCTGTTGACCTCGTAGCGGTGGCGATGGCGCTCGGTCACCGTGGTCTCGCCGTACGCCTCGGCCACGCGCGACCCGGGCTCGAGGCATGCCACGTACACCCCGAGGCGCATCGTGCCGCCCAGGTCGACCACGTCGTGCTGGTCGTCCATCAGGTCGATCACCGGGTACGGGGTGGACGGGTCGAACTCGTGCGAGTTGGCCCCGTCGAGCCCTGCCACGTCACGGGCGTACTCGACCACCATCACCTGGAGGCCCAGGCACAGCCCGAGGGTCGGCAGCTCGTGCTCCCGGCTGTGGCGGACGGTGGCGACCATGCCCTCGATCCCCCGCTCGCCGAAGCCGCCGGGGACGACGATCCCGTCGAGCCCGTCGAGCAGGGCCGACGCCGTGCGGTCGTCCACGTCCTCGGCGGCGATCCACTCGACGTCCACCCGGGCGGCGTGGTGGAACCCGGCATGCCGCAACGCCTCGACGACCGACAGGTAGGCGTCGGGCAGGTCGACGTACTTGCCGACGATGCCGATCCGGACCGCCTGGGTCGCGTCGGCCACCCGCTCGACGAGCCGCTCCCAGCTCGACAGGTCGATCGGGTGGCTCGCTGCGTCGATGGCGAGCAGCTGGCACACCGTGTCGTCGAACCGCTCCTCGTGCAGCAGCAGCGGGATCTCGTAGATGGACGAGGCGTCGACCGCCGACACGACCGCCTCCTGGGAGACGTCGCAGAGCAGCGAGACCTTCCGCTTCAGGGCGTCCGTGATCGGCTTGTCGCTGCGGCAGACGATGACGTCCGGCTGGATGCCCCGGCTGCGCAGCTCGGTGACCGAGTGCTGGGTCGGCTTCGTCTTCTGCTCCCCCGACGGGCCCAGGTAGGGAACGAGGGTGAGGTGGACGTAGCAGACGTTCTGCCGGCCCACCTCCCGGCGGAACTGGCGGATCGCCTCGAGGAACGGGACGATCTCGATGTCGCCGACCGTGCCGCCCACCTCGGTGATGACCACGTCGACGTCGTCGGTGGCGAGCCGGCGGACCCGCTCCTTGATCTCGTCGGTGATGTGCGGGATCACCTGGACGGTCTTGCCGAGGTAGTCGCCGCGGCGCTCCTTCTGGATGACCGACGAGTAGATCTGCCCGGTCGTCGTGTTCGAGGCGCGCGGCAGGTTGACGTCGATGAACCGCTCGTAGTGCCCGAGGTCGAGGTCGGTCTCGCCACCGTCGAAGGTGACGAACACCTCGCCGTGCTCGAACGGGTTCATCGTGCCCGGATCGAAGTTGATGTAAGGGTCGAGCTTGCACATGGTCACGCGCAAGCCCCGCGCCTTGAGCAGCCGGCCGAGCGACGATGCCGTCAACCCCTTGCCGAGCGAGCTCGAGACTCCGCCGGTCACGAACACGAACTTCGCCACGCCGCTCCTCATCTCTCGGCCCGTCTCACGCTACAAGGTGCGCCCCGGCCGGGCGCGGACCGGGTCGCCCTCGCGGCGC
>JAKBAA010000036.1 GCA_021809425.1 Actinomycetes bacterium
CGCCACTCAGCCACCATCGAGGAGCGCTTCGGCCTCCGTCCCGGCCAGGGGCTCGACATCGAGATCCTGGGCGGCACCGACGGCATCGCCGGCGGGGGGTTCCTTTACACGAACCGTGACACCGTGAGCGTCGGGGCCGTGCTCAGCCTGGAGGGCCTGGCCGCCGCACGGCGCCGGCCGGAGGAGATCGTCGGCGCGCTGAAGGCGCATCCGGCGATCGCCCCGTACCTGCGGGGCGCCGAGCTCAAGGAGTGGGCAGCCCATCTCATCCCCGAGGGCGGTCTCGACGCCATGCCGGCGCTCGCCGCCGACGGGCTGCTCGTCGCCGGCGACGCCGCCGGCATGACGCTGGCAGCGGGCATCTGGCTCGAGGGGGTCAACTTCGCCATCGGCTCCGGCCTCGAGGCCGGCCGTTCGGCGGCGGCGGCGGTGGCGGCCGGCGACACGAGCGCCGCCGGCCTCGCCGGCTACCGGAAGGCGCTCGAGGCGAGCTTCGTGCTCGCCGACCACGCCCGGCTGCGGCGGGCGCCGGCACTCGTGCTGTCGGAGCGTGTCCAGGCGCGCTACCCGGGCCTCGTCGGCGACCTGCTCGAGGAGCTGTTCACCGTCGACAACCCGCGCCCGAAGCCGGGGGTCCTGGCCCTGCTGCGGCGGGCCGCCCGTGCCAACCGGGTACGGCTGTGGGACCTCGCCACCGACGGGGTGCGCGCGGCACGGGTGTTCCGGTGAGCGGTCCCGGGCCGGCGCCGGCCGGTGGCGAGATCGCCTTCGAGGATCGCATGGCGACCGTCGAGTTCCGGGTGGCGGCGCACCCGCACATCGTCGTCGACGGGGAGGTGTGCCGGTCGTGCACCACGCGCGCCTGCGTGACGGCGTGCCCGGCCAACCTGTTCGCCCCGACCTCGGACGGGGGGATCCTGTTCAACTACGAGCAGTGCTTCGAGTGCGGGACGTGCTACATGGTGTGCAACGAGGCGGGGGCCATCGCCTGGAGTTACCCGGAGGGCGGCCACGGGGTGGTGTTCCGCCATGGCTGAGGCCCGGCTCGCCGTCGCCTGCGTGGCGCCGGTCGACCTCCACGCCGAGGTCGACGGGTTGACCGGCCGTGTCCACGTCGACCCCCGCGCGCTCGCCCTTCCCGCCGGCGACGCCGCGGCGGTGGAGCACGCCCTGCGCCTCGCCGCGGCGTACGGCCTCCGGCCGCTCGTCGTCGCCGCCGGCGGCCCCGACCTCGACCCGGTGCTCCGCGAGCTGGGCGGCGTCGGGGCCGACGTGCTGCGGGTCGACTGGCCGGTGAGCGCCGCCGACCGGGGCGGTCCGGTCGACGAGCTTGCCGCCGACGAGGCCGCCCTGGCCGCCGCCCTGGCCGACGCGCTGCGGGGCACCGGGTCGGTCGTGGAGGTGGTTGTCTGCGCCGACCGGTCCGCCGGCCGGGGGACCGGCGCCCTCCCGGCGTTCCTCGCCGGGGAGCTCGGGGTCGCGCAGGCGCTGGGCCTGGTGGCCCTCGAGGCCGAGCCGGCGCGGCAGGTGCTGCGGGCCGAGCGACGCCTCGAGGCGGGCCGGCGGGAGCTGCTCGAGGTGCCGCTGCCCGCCGTCTGCTCGGTCGAGGCAGCCGGGGTGCGCCTCCGTCGGGCCAGCCTGGCGGGGGCGCTCTCGGCCGCCGGGGCGCCCGTGGCGGTCCACCGCCCGCCGGCGGCCGGCCGGAGCGCGGTGCGGGTCCGGGGCAGCCGCCCCTACGTGCCGCGCCCCCGCCCCGTGCCGGCCCCGACCGGCTCGGCACGCGAGCGGCTGCTCGGGCTGACCGGAGCGCTGTCGGAGCGGGAGCCACCGACGGTGCTCGGCCCGCTCGAGCCGGAGGCGGCGGCGGGCGCCCTGCTCGCCTACCTCGACCGAAACGGCTTCCCGCTGCCGGCCGCCACGCGGCCGTCCGGACAGCCGGCGCAGCCGGCGGCGGGGGCCGACGACCGGCCGGCCGGGGGCGCCGAGCGATGAGCGAGCTCGCCGCTGCCACGAGCCCCGAGCTGGCGCGCTCGGGCGGCGTGCTGCTCGTCCCGGTCGGCTCGACCGAGCAGCACGGCCCCCACCTGCCGCTCGGCACCGACACGCTCGTCGCCGAGGCGGTGGCGCGCCGGCTCGCCGCAGGGCTGCCCGGCGCCGTCGTGGCGCCCGCGCTGCCGTACGGGTCGAGCGGCGAGCACGCCGGGTTCGCCGGCACGGTGTCGATCGGCCAGGAGGCCCTTGAGGCCGTCGTCGTCGAGCTCGGTCGGTCCGCCTCGGCGACCTTCCCGGCGGTCGTGGTCGTCTCGGGCCACGGCGGCAACGCCGCGCCCTTGCGCCGCGCCGTCGGCCGCCTCGTCGCCGAGGGACGCCGGGCGCGCCTCGTCGCTCCGGCGTTCCACGGCGACGCCCACGCCGGCAGGACCGAGACGGCGCTCCTCCTTGCGCTCGCCCCCTCGCTCGTCCGGTCGGAGCAGGTCGCCGCCGGGGTGACGACGTCGCTGCCCGAGCTCCTCCCCGAGCTCCGCCGCAGCGGTGTCGCGGCGGTCTCGCCGAACGGCGTCCTCGGCGATCCCCGGGGTGCCACCGCCGAGGAGGGCCACGCCCTCCTCGAGGCGGCGGTCGCCGGGCTGGCCGCCGACCTGCGTGCGTGGCTCGACGGGCAGGAGGTGGCGCCGTGAGCCCGGTGGCCCTCGTCACGGGCGCGGCCGGGGCGATCGGTGGACGGACCGTCGTCGCGCTGGCCCGCGCCGGCTGGCAGGTGGTGGCGCTCGACCGGCCCGACGACGACGACCGGCTGCCCTACGCCGTCGCCGTGCCCGGCCGTCTCGAGGCGGTCGTCGCCGAGGCGGTCGCCGCGGCCCCGCCGGGCCGGCCGGGCCGGCCGGCTGCGCCGCCCGCCGTGGACGGCGCCGTGGACGGCGAGGCGGCGGTGGTCGCCTGGCCCGGCGACGCCGCCCATCTCGACGCGGTGGCCGGCGCCGTCGCCGAGGCGGAGCGGCGCTACGGCGGCCTCGACGCGGTGGTGGTCGCGGCGGGGGTCATCGCCGGTGGGGTGCCGAGCTGGGAGCTGCCGGTCGAGCAGGAGGCGGCCGTGCTCGAGGTGGACCTCGCCGCCGTCCTCGTGGCGGCCAGGGCCGGTGTGCCGGCCCTGCTGCGACGGCCGGTACCACGGCGGGGACGCTTCGTGGCGGTGGCCTCGGCGGCGGCCGTGCGAGGCCTCCCGATGCTCGGCGCCTACTGCGCCGCCAAGGCCGGTGTCGTCGGGTTCGTCCGGGCGCTCGCCGTCGAGCTGGGCGGGACGGGGGTGACGGCGAACGCCGTCAGCCCGGGGTCGACCGACACACCCCTGCTCGCCGAGAGCGCCCGCCTCTACGGCATCGAGGGCGCGGCCGTCTTCGCCGGCCAGCAGCCGCTCGGCCGCCTGGTCGAGCCCGGTGAGGTCGCCGCCGCGATCGGCTTCCTCCTCTCCGACGACGCCGCCGCCGTCACCGGGGCCAACCTCGCCGTCGACGGCGGCCTGTCGCTGTGAGGGCGCCGGCCCCCGGGTCGGCGGACGGGGCCCCTGCGGGGCTCGGCGCCCCTGCGGGGCTCGGCGCCCCTGCGGGGCTCGGCGGGCCGATCGAGCTCGACGACGCGGTAGAGCAGTACGCCGCGGGTGCCGTGCTGCTCGATCCCCGGGGGGCACGGCTCCTGCGGCTGTCGCCGGCGGGCCAGGAGGCGGTGCGCCGGCTCGGGACGGTCGCTGCCGGCTCGGCAGGGGAGGGGGCGCTGCGACGCCGGCTGCTCGCCGCCGGGCTCGCCCATCCCCGCCCCGGCGTCCCGCCGCCCGAGCTGGGCCAGAAGGTGTGCGTGCTGGTGCCGGTGCGCGACCGGCCGGAGGCGCTCGCCCGGTGCCTGGACGCGGTGGCCCGGGCGGGCCCGAAGGGGCTCGAGGTGGTGGTGGTGGACGACGGCTCGCTCGAGCCGGCCCGCACGGCGGCGGTCGCCGCGGCAGCGGGCGCGCGGCTCGTGCGGCGTTCCGAGAGCGGCGGGCCGGCGGTGGCGCGCAACACCGGCCTGGCCGGTCTGGAGCGACCGCTCGTGGCCCTGCTCGACAGCGACTGCCGGCCGGCGCCGGGCTGGCTGGAGCGCCTGGCCGGCCACCTCGACGACCCGTCGGTGGTGGCGGTGGCGCCGCGGGTGCGTGAGGTGCTCGACGGCGGGTCGGTCCGGGCGCGCTACGGGGCGTCCCGCTCGCCGCTCGACCTCGGCCCCCACCCCGCCGAGGTGACACCGGGCGGGCGGGTGTCGTACGTACCGAGCGCCGCATTGCTGCTGCGCCGGGAGGCGCTGGAGGTCGGCTTCGACCCCGGGCTGCGCTACGGCGAGGACGTCGACCTCGTCTGGCGGCTCCTCGCCGGCGGGGGGCGGGTGCGCTACGCCCCGGAAGCCCACGTCGAGCACGACGGTCCGGGCAGCTGGGCGGGGCTGCTCGGGCGGCGGTTCCGCTACGGGACGTCTGCCGGGCCGCTCGCCCGCCGCCACGGTTCGGCGCTCGCCCCCCTCCGCCTCGCGCCGGGGACGGCCGCCGGCGTGCTCGGCGCGCTCTCCGGGTGGCCGGGGCTCGCTGCCGGGAGCCTCGCCGTGGCGACGGTGCGCCTCGTGCGCCGGGTGGGTCCTGCCGGCGTGCCGGCCCGGCGGGCCGCCCGACTGGCGCTGGCGGGGACGGCCGGCGGGGCGGAGGCGGCCGGCCGCGCCGGCTGGATGCTCTTCGCCCCGCTGCTCGTGACGGCCGCCCGGCCCCGGTCGTCGCCGGAGGGAGCGCGGCGGCGGGTCGCCGTGGGCACCCCGGGGGCCCGACGTGTGGCTGCCGTTGCGCTCACCGTCGGGCCGCCGCTCCTCGAGTGGCGGCGGCGGCGCCCGCCGGTCGACCCGGTGCGCTACGGGGCGGCCTGCCTCGCCGACGACCTCGCCTACGGGGTGGGGGTGTGGTGGGGCGCGCTCACCTCGGGGACGGTCGACCCGCTCCTGCCACGGCTCAGCCGCTCATCCCCCCGTCGATCGCCAGCGTGGCGGAGGTGACGAAGCGGCTCTCGTCGCTCACGAGGTAGGCGACGAGGCCGGCGATCTCCTCGGGAGCGGCGTGGCGGCCGAGCGGGATGCGGGCGTCGAAGGCTGCTGCCGCAGCCACCTGGTCGAGGCCGGTGGCGGCCATCTCGATGCCGTGCTGGAAGGCCGTGTCGGTCGGTCCGGGGTGGATCGTGTTCACCCGGATCCGCCGCTCGGCCAGCTCGCGGGCGAGGGAGCGGGCGAGGCCGACGAGGGCGTGCTTGGCGGCCGAGTAGGCGGCCGAGTTGGGGGCGGCGCGCAGCCCGACGGTGCTCGAGCACACGACGATGCTGCCGCCGTCGCGCAGCACCGGGATGGCGTGCTTGGCGACGAGGAAGGTGCCGAGCACGTGCACCTCGAGGACGCGGGCGAAGACGTCACGAGGGTAGGCCGAGACCGGGGCCACGGCGCCGGGGATCCCGGCGTTGGCGAAGACGGCGTCGATCGTGCCGCCGTTGCGGTCGGCCGCCTCGGCGACGGCGGCAGCGACGGCCGCCTCGTCGGTGACGTCGGCGACCGACGTGCCGGCGCCTTCGTGCAGGGCGCCGGCCGCCGCCGCCAGCCCGGCGGCGTCGAGGTCGACGAGGTGCACCCGCGCCCCCTCGGCGACGAGGCGGTGCGCCGTCGCGAGCCCGATGCCGCTCGCCCCGCCGGTGACGAGGACGGCCTTGCCGTCGAGCCGGCTCATCGGGCAGCTGCCCGGTCCATCTCGACGACGGCTCGGCCGACGACCTCGCCACGGCGCAGGCGGGCGAACGCCTCGTCGACGTCGTCCAGGCGGTGATGCTCGCTGACGGTCGCGGCCAGGTCGATCCTGCCGTCGGCCGCCATCGCCATGAGCGCCGGGAGCGCCTCCTGGGGGCGGGCGCCGAACGAGCCGAGCAGACGCAGCTTGCGCCGGACGAGCCGGGTGATCTCGACCTCGCCGACCATGCCGGTCGGTGCGATGCCCACCATGACCGCCGCCCCGCCGTCGGCGCACATCTCGGTGGCCTGGCGGAAGGTCTGGGGCCGCCCGATCGCCTCGAAGACGACGTCGACGCCGGCGCCGTCGGTGAGCTCCCGAAGGCGCGCCACCGGGTCGCCGGCCGAGGCGTCGATCCCGTCGGTGGCGCCGAGCCGGCGGGCGGCGGCCAGCTTGGCGTCGTCGAGGTCGACCGCGACCACCCGCTCGGCGCCGAGCGCCCGGCAGACCTGCACGAGGCTCGATCCGACGCCGCCGGTCCCGAGCACGGCGACGGTCGCCCCGGGGGCGACGCCGGCGACGGTGTGGGCCGCCCCGTAGGCGGTGAGGAGGGCGCAGCCGAGGATGGCCGAGTCGACGAGCGGCAGGCGGTCGTCGAGGGGGGCCGCAGCGAGGGCCGGCATGACGCAGCGTTCGGCCATGGCGGCCATGGAGTACATCCAGACCGGCTCGCCGTCGGCGTCGAACAGGCGGGTGGTGCCGTCGTAGAGCGTTCCGGAGAGGCGGTTCTTCGCGAAGAACTCCTCGCACAGCTCCGATCGGCCGGCCCGGCACAGCGCGCAGCGCCCGCACGGCATGATGAACGCCCCGACGACCCGCTGGCCAGGCCGCACGTGCTCGACGCCGGCGCCCACCTCGAGCACGGTGCCCGACATCTCGTGGCCGAGGACGCAAGGGAACGGGAAGGCGACGGAGCCGTCGTGGATGTGCAGGTCGGTGTGGCACACCCCGGTGGCGGCCACCTGGACGAGGATCTCGCCCTCCTTGGCAGTGGGGTCGGCCAGCTCCTCGACGCGGAACGGCCCGGAACGCTCACGGACGACAGCAGCACGCATGGCTCCGTACCGTAGCGGGAGCCGGCCCGGAGACGAGGGTGGCCGCGACGCCGGGGGGTCGCCGGTCGTCTTGACAGTGGAAGTGCGGCCAGCGAAGATGGCACAGATCGCACAAACGTTCGTCCTGCGAACGAAATGCGAGGACGGCCGGGCCGGTGCCCGGTACCGGCTCCGACGCGACCGGCTGGGGGGAAGACGAGGGCACGAGGCCGACACGACGGGCGCAGCGCGCCGTTGCCGATCGTTGCGCGCCGGTGGCGGAGCACGCTGCCGCGCCCGCGCGAAGCTCCAGGGCGCGGTGGCCACGTGCCGCACGTCGGTCACGGCACGCGACGAGCAGGAGGTTGACTGGGGGAGACGAGACCGCAGGGAGCAACCGTGCCCTGGGCGGGCAGCCCGATCTGCGGCGGCGCTCGGGGCGCATCAGGGATCGACAGGGGGAACATTCAGTGCGACATCGGAGATTCCGGTTGGTCGTGGCCGCGGCGGCCACGCTGACCACCTTGACGGGCGGCCTCGCCTACGCCGGCGTGGGCGGGGTGAGCGGCGCCAGCGCGACGCATGCGACGCGGACGGCGCACGCAGCCGACACGTTCTCGCTCAGCCATTGCGGGCTCGGGAACGGCAAGAAGGCGACCGGCACGCCGATCCCGCTCGGGGCGATCGTGACGAACCAGCCGGGGACGAGCTTCACCGACATCACGAACACCGCCCAGGCCTACTTCAACTGCGTCAACCAGAACGGGGGCATCTACGGCCACCCGATCAAGTACTACGTCGAGCAGGAGCAGACGAACCCGGCGCAGGTGGCCGCCGACGCGAAGAAGCTCATCCAGTCGGACCACGTCGACGGCATCGTCGGCAACACGAGCATCATCGACTGCGCGGTCAACGGCAGCTACTACAAGGCCAAGGGCTTCTACATCATCGACTCGGGCATCGCCTCGCAGTGCTACGGGTCGTCGTACAGCGCCACGGTCAACATGGGCCCCCGCTACAGCTCTGACGGTGCGGCCCAGTACGTGATCGACCACGGGGCGAAGAAGGTCGTGTTCGACCAGTCGAACGTGCCGGGGACGGGCTACAACGCCGGCGGCGTGCAGCTCATCGCCAAGGCGGCGCACGTGCCGTTCGTGGGCCTGACCGAGAACGTGCCGATCACCGACGCCACCTCGGTGGCCGAGAAGGAGGTCCAGGCGGCCGGCTCCGGTGGCGCGGTCGTGCTGAACTTCACGCCCCCCGAGGCGCTCGTCATCCTTCAGGCCGCGCAGAAGCTCGGCCTCGAGAACCGGGTCACGTGGGCGTGCTCGACGCCGTGCAACACCGACTTCCTTGCCAAGGCCCTCGGCCCGCAGTGGAACGGCAAGCTGCACGTCAACGCCGAGCTCAACCTGCCGTCGGCCGCAGGTACCGACCTTGCGCTGTACCGCAAGGTCATGCAGCAGTACGCGCCGAGCGTGGCGCTCGGCAGCTTCAGCCAGATGGGCTTCCTCGAGGGTGAGATCGCCACGTCGGCGCTGCTCACCATCCAGGGCGCCTACACGCCGAAGTCGGTCAACGCCGCCTTCGTGGCGGTGAAGGACTTCAAGACCAGCTTCTTGTGCAAGCCGTGGTACTACCAGAAGCTCCCCGTCCACCTGCCGAACAACACGGACCGGACGGTGACGCCACAGAACGGCAAGATGGTCCAGGAGCAGGGTTGCTTCCAGATCTCGGCCGTCGACCCGGTGGTCAAGTACATCCGGGGCATCGAGAAGAAGATGAACCTGTAGCAACCGTTGGCTCGGGTGCCCCGCGGTCCGCTCGTCGGGCCCGGGGCACCCGTCCTCCGGGGGGTCGGGGTGAGCGCCGCTGGCGCCCCCGGCCCGGGGTGGGTGTCGGGATCCAACACGGGAGCAGCCGTTGCCGAGCTGGTCGGACTTCGAGCCGTACATCTTCACCGGCCTTGCGTCGGGCGCCGTCTACGCGGTGTCGGGCGTCGGCATGGTGGTCCTCTACCGGACGACCGGGGTGCTCAACCTGGCCTACGGCGCCATCGGGGCCCTCGGTGCGCTGGTGGCCTGGTCGCTCATGAACAGCGCGCACTGGCCGGCCGGGGCGGCCTACGTCGCGTGCATCGCCGTAGCGGCAGCGGTGACGCTGCTGTACGGCATGGTGCTCGGACCGCCGCTCGCCCGGCGTGACCCGCTCGTGAAGGCGGTCTCGACGCTCGGGCTGGCCCTCGTGCTGCTCGGGGCCATGTCGTGGATCTGGAGCCAGAACGCCTCGGCCTACTCGATGACGCTCGTGTCGACGAACTGGACCTTCTCGATCGGCCAGATCCTGGTCAACTGGACCCAGATCATCGCGCTCATCTTCGCCGTGGTGGTGGCCGTCGGGACCGGGACGTTCCTGCGGCGCACGCGGCTCGGCACGGTGATGCGGGCGCTGGCGAACGACCGGGAGATCTCGGCCACCCTGGGGGTGCCGGTCCGCCGGGTCGAGGCGGCTGCCTGGCTCGTGTCCGGGGTGATCTCGGGGATCGCCGGGCTGATCCTCTCCGACATCGTGGCGCTGGACGCGACGACCCTCACGTTCCTCGTCATCTCGTCGCTCGCCGCCACCTTGATCGGCCGGCTCCGGTCGCTCACGGTGACCTTCTTCGCCGGCATCGTCATCGGGCTCGTCGACGCCCTCGCCAACCCGTTCAACGCCATCTACAACTACAAGGACATGACGCCGTTCGTGCTGGCCATCGTCGCCCTCCTGTTCCTCTCGCGGCGCCGGTCGGCGGCCCGCACGAGCAGGATGGCCTAGCCGTGGCGTCCAACGCCTCACCGCCCGCCTTCCGGCCGCCCGCCTTCCCGCCGTCCGGCGCCGCGCCGTCCGCCGACGGGGCCCTCGTGCGCGCGCTCCGCCGGGTCGGCCTCGAGCCGTCGGACCGTGGCCACCTCGTGGGGGTGGCCGTGGTGCTCGTCGTCGGGCTCGGGATCTTTCCCGACGCCCTGAGCCTGTTCTGGGTGGACACGTTCATCCAGGTGGCCATCTACGCCGTGGTCGCCCTCGGGCTCGGCCTGCTCGTGGGCCAGGTCGGGATGTTCTCGCTCGGCCAGATCGCCATCCTCGCCGTCGGGAGCTGGACAGCGGCACGCCTCGACTACGCCACCCATCTGCCGTTCGTGGTCGTGCTGCTCGCGGCAGGCGTGGTGGCGGGCGTGTTCGGGGTGATCGTCGGGCTGCCGGCGCTCCGCCTGAGCGGGCTCGATCTGGCCCTCATCACGCTGATGTTCGCCGGTGCCGTGACGGTGGTCCTCAACACGACCAACTTCCCGAACGGTGGGCACGGGTTCCTCGGCTACACGTCCTCGCCGTTCGGGAACCCACCGATCCGGCGCCCCTCCTTCGCCGGCACCGACCCGGCCTACCTGCGGTACTCGATCGTCGTCGGGCTCGTGCTGTTCCTGCTCGTCATCTGGCACGTCCGGACCAAGCCGGGGAGGGCGTGGGCGACCATCCGCCAGAGCGAGTCGGCGGCCTACGCGGCCGGCATCAACGTGACGTTCTACAAGCTGTGGGCGTTCGCCCTGGCCGCCTTCGTGACCGGGGTGGCCGGGGCTGTCCTGGCGGCGAGCGCCCCCGAGCTCTACAACACCCAGTTCGCCACCCAGAACTCGATCGAGCTGCTCGCCGTGGTGCTGATGGGGGGCGCCTACAACCTGTGGGGCGCCGTCGCCGCTGCCTTCTTCCTCGACTTCATCCCGTCGCTGCTCAACACCTGGAACCTGTCGTCGTTCCTGCTCATCATCCTGTTCGGGGTCGGGGTGATCTGGGTCCTTGTGACCTCTCCGACCGGGTTCGCCGGCCAGTTCCCGAAGGACATGGCCCGCCTCGGCCGCGCGCTGCGCAGGCTGGCGACGAAGGGTCGGGGGGCCCCGCCGATGGCGCCGGCCGTGCCGGCGGGACCGACGATGCCGTCGGCCATGCCGGCGGGACCGACGATGCCGTCGCCCGCAGACCGGCCCGAGCCGGCGGGGGGCGCCCGATGATCGAGATCGACGACCTGACGGTCCGCTTCGGCGGGGTCACCTCCCTGGACGGTGTCACGGTCCGGCTGGAGCGGCCGCTGTGCGGGCTGATCGGGCCGAACGGCGCCGGGAAGACGACGTTCTTCAACGTGCTCAGCGGGTTCGTCACGCCGGCGGCCGGGTCGATCCGGGCCTTCGGCACCGACCTGCTCGCCCTGCCGCACTTCCGCCGTGCCCGGTGGGGGCTGCGGCGGACCTTCCAGACCGAGCAGGCCATCGAGAGCCTGTCGATCTTCGACAACGTGGCCATGGTGTGGGAGCACACCACGAGCGGTCGCGCCGGCCGGGACGAGGACGTCCTTCGCGCGATCGCCTTCGTGGGCATCCGGCGGGACCCGCACGCGAAGGTGGGTGCCCTCGACGCCCATGAACGGCGCCTCGTCGAGCTGGCCCGTGCCGTGGTCGGCAAGCCCCGCGTCGTCCTCCTGGACGAGCCGGCCGCCGGGCTGCCGGACGAGGAGACCGAGCAGATGGGCCAGGTCATCCGGGCCATCCCGACCGACATCGGGGCCATGGTCATCCTGGCCGACCACGACATGAACCTCGTATCTGGTGTCTGCGAGGAGACCATGGTGCTCGACTTCGGCCAGGTCATCACGTCGGGGCCGACGGCCGACGTGCTGCGCGACGAGCGCGTGGTGAGCGCCTACCTCGGCGGCGAGGCGGTGACCTCGTGAGCGGCACGGTGCAGGTCGACCGGTCGGTGCTCGAGCTCGAGCACCTGACGGTCACCCGTGGGTCCCGTGCGGTCGTCCGCGACCTGAGCCTCGCGGTGCCCCCAGGACAGGTGACCGCCCTGCTCGGACCGAACGGCGCCGGCAAGTCGAGCCTGGTGCTGGCCGTCGGCGGGGTGCTCCGGCCGTCGGCCGGGGCGATCCGGCTCGGCGGCGAGGAGCTCGCCGGGCGCCGACCGGAGGTGATCCGCAAGGCCGGCGTCGCCATCGTCCCCGAGGGCCGCCGCCTGCTCGGCGACCTGACGGTCGGCGACAACCTCGAGGTGGCCATGTACGCGCTCTCCAAGGCGGAGGGACGCGCCGGGCGGGAGCACGCCCTCGAGCTGTTCCCCGAGCTGGTGAAGCGGCTGGACGTCACCTCCCGGCTGCTGTCCGGTGGCGAGCAGCAGATGCTGGTGCTCGCCCAGGCGCTCGTGTCCAAGCCGCGGGTCGTCCTCATCGACGAGCTGTCGCTCGGGCTCGCCCCGATCGTGGTGCAGCGGCTCATCCCACGCATCCGGGCGGTGGCCGAGTCGGGGACCGGGGTGCTCCTCATCGAGCAGTTCGCCGCCGTGGCCCTCGAGCTGGCCACGACGGCCCACGTGTTCGAGGGGGGCGTGGTCCGCTGGTCCGGACCGGCGACCACCCTCAAGGAGGACCCCGAGCTGCTGCGGTCGGCCTACCTGGCCGGCGGCTGAGCAGGCACCGGCGCCCGGGCACCCCTGACCGGCTGCCGCCCGACCACCCGGCCCGGCTTCCGGGCCCGACCACAGGGCACGCGCCGTCGGTGGCGGCAGTCTAGGGGACGAGCACGACCTTGCCGTGCAGGCCGCCGGCCTCGACGAGGCGGTGGGCCTGGGCGGCCTCGGCGAACGGTACCGTCCGGTCGACGCGGGTGCGCAGCCGCCCTGCGGCGACGTCGGCGACGAGCGCCTCGAGGGCGGGCTGGTCGGCCTGGATGAGCACGACGTCCTGGCGGACCCGCCGGGCCGGGTCGGCCGGGGGGACAGGCCGCGTCGAGACGACGGCGCCGCCGTCGGCCACCGCGGCGAGGGCGGCCGCGCCGAGGGGCACGCCATCGAGGACGAACGGGAACGGCCCTTCCCCCGACAGGTCGGCCCCGCGGGGGAGGGCGCGGGCGACCCCGAGGCCGGCGACGAAGGCGTCGTCGTCGCGGCCGGCCAGCGCGGTGACCTCGTGGCCGGCGGCCGTGGCGAGCTGGGCGGCGAACCCGCCGACCGAACCGCTCGCCCCGGTGACGAGCAGCGGGCTTGCAGGGTCCGGCCGGAGCAGCGCGAGGGCCTGGACGGCGGTGAGGGCGTTGAGCGGGATGGTGGCCGCCTCGACCGGGTCGAGCCCGTCGGGGAGGGCGACGACCCAGTCGGCGTCGACGGCGACGAGCTCGGCGTAGGCGCCGGTGCGGCCGTGGATGGCGTACCACGGGATCATCCCGACGACGCGCTCGCCGACGTGGCGACCGGGAACCGCCGGGCCGACCGCCTCGACCGTGCCAGCGAAGTCCCAGCCGAGCACGAGCGGCGGCTGCACCGGGTCGCCGACGACGAAGCCCTGGCGGGCGGCGAGGTCGGTCGGGTTGACGTTCGCCGCCAGCACGCGGACGACGAGCTCGCCCGATGCCGGGCTCGGGTCGGGACGCTCGGCGAGCCCGAGCACCTCGGGACCGCCGAAGCGGTCGAGGACGATGGCGCGCATGGTCAGCAGCTCCTTGGGTGACGGGCCTGGCCGGACGGTGCGGGAAGACTACCGGAACCCGGCGTTGCCACCCCCGCACGGGGGCCCCGGCCGGCGGGCCCTCCCCGCTACGATCAGGGCGATGGAGGCGGTGTCGCCGGAGCCGGCGCCCGGCGTGGCGGCGTCGAGCCGGCAGCAGTTCCGGGAGGTGCTCGGCCATTTCTCGACCGGGGTCGTGGTGGTCACGGCGAGCGCGCCGGACGGGCCGGCCGGGATGACCTGCCAGTCGGTCGTCTCGCTGTCGCTCGACCCGCCGCTCGTGCTGTTCTGCCCGGCGAAGTCCTCGACGAGCTGGCCGCGGATCCGGGCGGCAGGCCACTTCTGCCTGAACATCCTCGCCGCCGACCAGGAGGCGGTGTGCGCCCGGTTCGCCCGCTCCGGCGGCGACAAGTTCGCCGGGCTGGCCGTCACACCGGGCACGACCGGGGCGCCGGTGCTGGCCGGCACCCTGGCCCACGTGGAGGCGACGCTGGCGGCCGTCCACGACGGGGGCGACCACGAGATCGCCATCGGGACCGTCGTCGACCTGTCGGTGCGCCGGGACGCCCGCCCGCTCGTGTTCTACCGGGGCGGGTTCCTGCCGCTCTCCTAAGCGCTGTTGAACGAGGCACCCGCCGGCGGCGAGCGGGGGGAGCCGCGACGGGGCGGTCAGCCGGCGGAGCCGTCCTCGAGCCGGCCGAGCACCTCGTGGAGGCGCTCCCGCAGCGCCTCGTCCCGGCCGGGGATCGCCGAGAGCTTGTTGCCGTCACGGTCGCGCACGTAGAACGTGTCGACCACCTCGTGGCCGAGGGTGTCGACGAGGGCGGCCACCACGTCGAGGCCGGCGTCGGCGAGGGCGGCGGTGATGCGGTGGAGGACGCCGCGGCGGTCGGGGGCCCGTACCTCGAGGATGGTGGCGAGCTCCGACGTGCGCTCGTCGAGGCGCACGGCGATGCGCGGGGCGTGGGCGGCGGCGGGGCGCCGGCCGCGGGCGTAGGTGGCCTCCTGGCTGGCGAGGGCGGCCTCGAGGTCGAGCTGGCCGTCCAGGGCGGCGACCAGCTGCGCCTCGACGCCGTCCCAGTCCGGGGCGCGGTCGAAGGCGGGCTCGATGTCGAACGCCTCGACGGCGCCGTGCTCGCCGGCCGAGCCGATCGAGGCGCGCAGCACGTTGCAGCCGTGCAGGGCCAGCACCCCGGTCACGGCGGCCAGCAGCCCGGGGCGGTCGGGGGCCACCACGGTCACCTTGCGGCCGCGGGCCTCGAGCGCCACCCGCCCGTCGGCGAGCGCCTCCTGCAGGCGCTCGGGCGGGCTGGGCGGGGTGAGCGGGGGAAGGGGACGGCCGTCGAGCACGTCGCCGACCCGGGCCACGAGGGTGCGGACGAGCTCGGCCTTCCACGGGCTCCAGGCGAGGTTGCCGGTCGCCCGGCTGTCCGCCTCGGTGAGGGCGGCCAGCAGCTCGAGGGTGCGACGGTCCTCGAGCAGGCGGGCCACCACCTGGGCGGTGGCCGGGTCGTCGAGGTCGCGCCGGGTGGCGAACTCGGCGAGCACCAGGTGATAGGCGACCACCCTGGCGAGCGTCGCCGTGTCGGCCTCCGACAGGCCGATGCGCCGGCCGACGTTCTCGGCGAGGTCTCGGCCGGTGCGAGAGTGGTCGCCGGGGAACCCCTTGCCAAGGTCGTGCAGGAGAGCGCCGAGGACGAGCAGGTCGGGCCGGTCCACGTCGCCGAGGTGGGGGGCCGCCCGGGCGACCGCCTCGAGCAGGTGGCGGTCGACGGTGTAGCGGTGGTAGGCGTTGCGCTGCGGCTTGTTGCGCACGGAACGCCATTCGGGCAGGTAGAGCTCGAACAGCCGGCGCCGGTCGAGCGCCTCGACGGCCGGAACGAGGGCCTCGCCGGTCGACAGCAGGCCGACGAGGGCGTCGCGCAGCTCGTCCCTCCACGGCTCCGGTGGTCGGTGGGCCGCCCCGGCGAGGCGGTCGAGGCTGGCCCGCTCGATCGGCAGGTGCCGCTCGGCGGCGATCCGGGCGAGGCGCAGGCCGAGGCTCGGGTCGTCGAGGTCGGCGTCGGCGGCCAGGGCGACCTCGCCGTCGCGCACGACGAGCGACGCCTCGACGGCCAGCTCGCCGGCGTGTGGCCGGGCCTCGCCGAGCAGCGGCCGGACACGGTGCCACGCCTCGGCCGTCGCCGCCGCCACCGTCCGTCCGGCCTCGGCCAGCCCGGCCATGAGGGCGTCGGCGTCGCCGGCGCCGAGCAGGGCGGCCACCTGGTCCTGCTCCTGGAGGGCCAGCCGGTCGGACGTGCCGCCGGTGCGGGCGTGCAGGGCGACGCGGGCGGCCACGACCACCTGCTCGGCCTCGTCGAGCGCTGCCGGGTCCTCGCCGAGCGCACCGTCAGGGAGGAGGGCGACGAGGGCGCGCAGCATGGACAGGTCGCGTAGCCCGCCGGCGGCCTGCTTCAGGTCGGGCTCGAGCAGGAAGGCGAGCTCGCCAGCCTCCTCGTGGCGCCCGCGCTGGCTGGCGGCGAGCTGGGGGAGCATGGCCGCCCCGCCTTGGCGCCACAGCTGGCGGACGTCGTCGAGCAGCCGCCCGCCGAGCTCGGCGTCGCCGGCGACCACCCGCCCGTCCAGCAGGCCGAGCACGACCTTCAGGTCGGCACGCGCCATGGCGAGCACCTCGGCGCGAGTCCGCACGCTGTGGTCGAGCCGCATCCCCTCGTCCCAGATGGCGTACCAGCACCGCTCGGCCACCTCCCGGTAGCGGCGTCGGCCGCGGTGGACGAGGACGAGGTCGAGGTCGCTGCCCGGTGACAGCTGGTGGCGGCCGTAGCCGCCGACGCCGAGCAGGACGTAGCCCCGGGTCCGCCCCTCGGTGGCCCGGTCGAGGAGACCGGCCAGGTAGCGGTCGGCGTGCGCCGAGTAGAGCCCCGGGAAGTCCGTCGAGGCCAGCTCGCCGTCGAGCAGCCGGCGGACGAGCCCGTCGCGCGCCGCGCGCAGCGACGGCACGTCGGTCCCCGCCGGGAGGGTCGGCGCCGGCACGTCCGATGCGAGGCGGTGCATCGACCCAGGTTAGGGGAGACCGGCCTCCCGGTCCGGAGGAGGGTGCCGAGCCGGCGGCACCGGGGGCAGAGAAGCGAACATATGTTCGCTATCGTGGGGCGATGGCCGCCCCTGATCTCGCCGACCCCGGGCGTGCCGACCCCCGTCTTGCCGCCCCCGCCCCCGCCCCCGCCCCCAGCTCCGCCCCCGGCTCCGCCGGCCCGGCCCTGCGCCGTCCGGTGGCCGAGCTCGCTGCCCGGCTCCGCCCGTCGACGCTCGCCGGTGACGACCTGCTCGCCGCCGACGAGGCGCTTGCCGGGCTCCTCGGTGGTCCCGGGCTGCGGCGGGGGTCGACCGTCGTCGTCGACGGGGCGGCCGGGGCGGGGGCGACCTCGCTGCTCCTCCGCCTCCTCGCAGCGCCCACCACTGCGGGCGCCTGGTGCGCCCTCGTCGGCCTCCCGACCGCCGGCATCGTCGCCGCCGAGGAGCTCGGCGTCGCCCTCGACCGTCTCCTCCTCGTGCCCGAGCCGGGCGGGCGGCTGGCAGCGGTCGTGGCAGCGCTGCTCGAGGGCTGTGACCTCGTGGTCGCCCACCCCGGGGGGGCCGTCTCGCCGCGGGAGGCGGCCCGCCTGTCGGCGCGCGCCCGCGAGCGCCGGGCCGTGCTCGTCGCGGCGAGCGCGGCGGTGGGAGCGGCGGGGGTCGACCCGGAGCCGGTCGCCCGGCGCGGCGGCTGGCCGGGAACGGCCGACGTCGTCCTCGAGTCCCTGGCGGCGAGCTGGGTGGGGATCGGGACGGGGACGGGCCGGCTGGTCGCCCACGGCATCGAGGTCCTCGCCCGCCATCCCCGCCACGCCCCCGGCGCCCCCCGCCAGCTGCTCTGGCTGCAGGAGCATCCCGGAACCACGACGCCCGATGGTCCGGCCCTCGACGGCCGGATGCCGACGGGTGGGCGCCTGCTCGGCCAGGCGACCGGCTGAGCGCGATGGCCACCGTCGGAGACCCCCCGCGCCGCCGCCCGCCGCCAGGGCCGGCGCGCATCCTCGCCGTCCGCTGCCCACGCTGGCCGGTGCGTTCGCTCGGGACCGACGAGCGGGGCCCGGTGGCGGTGGTGGCCGGCGGGTCGGTCGTCGCAGCCTCGGCGGGGGCCGCCGCCGCAGGGGTGCGCCCGGGGCTGCGCCGGCGCGACGCAGAGGTGTGCTGCCCCGACCTTGTCGTGCTCGCCCGGGACGTGGCGGCCGAGCGGGAGGCGTTCGAGCCGGTGCTGTCGGCCCTCGAGACCTTCGGCGTCCCGGTCACCGTCCGGGCGCCGGGGTGGGCGGCGCTGTCGGTCCGGGGACCGGCCCGGCGGCACGGCGGCGAGGCGGGGCTCGCCGCCGCCGTCGACGCCGTCCTCGGGCGTCTCGGACCACCCGGGCGGGGCAGGCGGGGGGCGACGGGCGGCCGGGCGGGGCAACCGGACGCCAGGGAGCGGTGGTGGCGGATCGGCGTGGCCGACGGTCACCTCGCCGCCGGGCTGGCCGCCTGGCGGCGCCTCGTGGTGCCGGCAGGCGGGACGGCCGCCTTCCTCGCCCCGCTCCCGGTCGAGCTCCTGGGCGATCCGGCGCTGGCCGAGATGCTGCGCCGCCTCGGGCTCGAGACGATCGGGGCCTTTGCCCAGCTCGACCAGGGGGTCGTCGGGGCACGTTTCGGTCGTGGTGCGCTGGCGCTCCACGCCGTGGCAGCGGGGCGGGAGGCGGTCGGGCCGGCCGGTCGGCCCCCGCAGCCACCGGCACAGGTCGAGCGGCGCCTCGATCCTCCCACCGGCCAGCTCGAGACCGCCCTGTTCGTGGCGCGCGGGCTGGCCGACGAGCTGGTCGGGTCGCTCCGCCGCCGCGGGCTGGCCTGCCGCCTGCTCGCCGTCGAGGTCGAGCTCGCCGACGGTCGGCGGCTCGAGCGGCGCTGGAGCGGGACGGGTAGCGCCAGCCCGCCGCTCGTCGCCGAACGGCTGCGGGCCCAGCTCGAGTCCCTCGGCCGGCATCCCGGGTCGCCCGGGGTCGCCGAGCCGGACGGCGCCGCCGGCGGCGAGCTCGCGGCGGTGCGCCTCGTCGCCCTCGAGGCCGTCCCGGACGGAGGCGACCAGCGCTCGCTGTGGGGCCGGCAGCGGACGGCCGACGACGAGCGGGTCGCCCGGGCAGTCGCCCGGCTGGACGGCCTGCTCGGCCCGGGGGCGGTCTGGCGGGTGGCCTCCGGCGGCGGGAGAGGTCCCGCCGAGCGCGCCTGCCGCTTCCGTTTCGACGAGCCGCCTCCGGGTCCGCTCGCGCCCGCCCCCTGGCCGGGCCGGCTGCCGGCACCGAGCCCGGCGGTGGTGCCGGTCACCCCCGTGCCGGCGGCGCTGGTCGACGCCGCGGGCGCGCCCGTCCGGGTCGACGGCCGCGGGGCGCTCAGCGCGCCGCCGGCCGGCGTCGCCCTCGGCGCCGGACCGACCCGTGCCGTGCGCGGGTACGCCGGTCCGTTCCCGGCCGACGAGCGGTGGTGGGAGCCCGGCGACCACCGCCGCCGGGCGCGCCTCCAGGTGGTCGTGGCCGGTGGCGCCGCCTACCTGCTCGCCCTCGAGCGGGGCGCATGGTCGCTCGAGGGGACCTACGACTGACGGGCGCCCGCCCCGCCCGCCCCGTCTCCCCGCCCGTCGGCCGCCCGCCCGTCGCCGGGCGCGCCGGAGGTCAGGCGAGCGCCTCGAGCTGGGACGGCTGGCGGTAGTGGAGGGCCGCCATGCCGCATTGGCGCGCCGCCTCGACGTTCGCCGGGCGGTCGTCGACGAAGCACACGTCGCCGGGGGCCGCCCCGAGGCGCTCGAGGGCGGCGGTGAAGATGGACGGGTCCGGCTTGACCCGGCCGAGGTCGCAGCTGAACAGCTGGGGCGAGAAGGCGGCCAGCCAGGGCAGCCGGCCGGCCGCCCGGGCGATCTCGAGCGGGGCGTTCGACAGCAGGGCCGTCCGCCAGCCGGCCGCCCGGGCGTGCTCGACGGCCGCCAGCGCCAGTGGGCTCGGGTGGGTCCAGCTGGCCACGTCGAGGGCCACCAGCCGCTCGAGCTCGCCACCGGCCACCGGGCGGCCGACGACGCCCGCCCAGTAGGCCGCCGCCGTGAGCAGCCCCTGGTCGTAGGCCTCCCGGTCGGCCCAGTAGGCGTCGGCGAACGCCCCTTCGCAGAGCCCGGCCGCCGCGGCGAGGGTCCGGCGGTCGTCGGCGGGCTGGTCGAGGCAGAGCACGTTGCCGTAGTCGCACAGCAGCCACCGAACCGTGCCGGGAGGGCCGTCAGGCATCGTTGCGACCCGCCGCCCCCCGCCCGGCACTGTCGGCGGTGGGCTGTGGCCGCCGGGCGATGACGTGGACGTCGATCCGCTCCTCGGCGGCAGCGCGCAGCACGCCGTTGACCACGGAGCCGCTGGTGAGCTCCTGCCAGCGGCTGCGGCGTGACGAGCCGAGGACGATCTGGGTGATCTGGTGCTCGACGGCGTAGCCGACGAGGCCGCGGGCCGGATCAGGGGCGTCGAGCTCGTGCCAGCTGGCCCCGAGGTCCTCGCACAGGCGGCGGGCCGCCGCCAGGGAGCGGAGGTCCTGCTGGCGACCGTCGTCGGTGACCCGAACGTGGACGGCGTGCAGGTCGGCCTTGGCCCGCGTCGCCATGCGGGCGGCCCGGCGCAGCACGGCGTCGGTGTTCGGGGCGCCGGTCACCGCCACCATGATCCGCTCGGTCGTCTCCCAGATCGACGGTGGCTGGTGGCGGGCCAGGAAGGCGAGCAGCTCCTCCTCGGTCTCGTCGGCCACGAAGCGCAGAGCGAGCTCGCGGAGGGCCGTGAGGTTCTCCTGGCGGAAGAAGCCGTGGAGGGCCTCGGCGACCTTCTCGGTCGGGTAGACGTTGCCGTGCACCATCCGCCGGCGGAGCTGCTCGGGCGACGAGTCGACGAGCTCGAGCTGGTCGGCCATGCGCACGATCCGGTCGGGCACGCGCTCGCGGACGGCCACCCCGGTGATGGTCTCGACGGCGTCGGCGATGCTCTCGAGATGCTGCACGTTGACGTTCGAGATGACCGAGATGCCGGCGTCGAGCAGCTCGAGGACGTCCTCGTAGCGCTTGGCGTTGCGCCCCGACCCGGGGACGTTCGTGTGGGCCAGCTCGTCGACGAGGGCGATCTCGGGGTGCCGGGCGAGGACGGCGTCGAGGTCCATCTCCTCGAAGGTGGTGCCGCGGTAGTCGACGGCCCGCCGGGGGACCACCTCGAGGCCGGCGAGCCGCTCGATCGTGTGGGCCCGCCCGTGGGTCTCGACGAAGCCGACCACCACGTCCGCGCCGCGCGCCCGGCGACGGTGCCCCTCGTCGAGCATGGCGTACGTCTTGCCGACGCCGGCGAAGGCGCCGAGGTACAGCCGGAACCGGCCGGCCGGGGCGACCGCGTCCGGGTTGTCCTCCACCTGGTCGGTCGCAGGGCGCGCGGCGCCCCCGTTCGGGGCGGGCGGCACGGCGGTGGTCGGTCGTGGCACGCTCGGTGGACGTTCGTCGCTCGTCACTGCCGACCTCTCCCCTCCGCGCGCGCCCACCGGCGGCCGACCGGTGCCGGGGCGCCGCCGCCATGATGGCGCGCCGGCCCACCCCCCGCGCCAGCGCGCCGGGCGGCCGCGTGACGGCGGATCGCCGCCGGATCGCCGCCGGGGCCCTCATCGGGATCGCCACCGCCGGGGTGCTCACGGCCGTGCTGCTGCCGTTCCGACCCGACCTGTCGGTCGCCACGTGCGGGCTGGTCCTCGTCGTGCCGGTCGCCCTGGCTGCAGCCGTCGGCGGGATCGTGGCCGGTCTGGTCGGGGTGGTGGCCGGGTTCGCCGCCTACGACGTGGCGTTCATCCCGCCCTACGGGACGCTCGTGGTGGGGGCGGCCCAGAACTGGGTGGTGCTGGCCGTGTTCGTCGCCGTCCTGCTCGTGGTGACCCGGGTGGTCGACCGACTGCAGGTGGCACGTGCCGAGACGGCCCGCCACGAGGAGTCGACGCGGCGGCTGTTCGAGCTGAGCGACGTCCTCATCGCCGACAAGCCGCTCGGCGAGCTGCTCGGGTTGGTCGTCGCCACCGTCCGGCTCGCCTTCGGCTTCCGGGGGGTGTGCGTCCTGCTGCCCACCGAGCGCGGCCTGGCGGTCGGGGCGAGCGCCGGCGAGCCGTTCGACGAGGGCGAGCTGTCCGCTGCCCGCCCGCACGCCGGCAGCCCGGCGTCCCTCGAGCTGCGCACCGGGACCTCGGCCAGCGTCCTCACCGTGCCGCTCACCGCCGCCACCGGACCGGTCGGGGCGCTGCTGGCGAAGGGGGAACGGCTGCGCCCGGCAGAGCGCGCCTTGCTGCGCACCTACGCCAACCAGGCGGCCCTCGCCCTGGAGCGGGCGCGCCTTCGCGAGCAGGCGTTGCGCAGCGAGCTGCTCGAGCAGGCCGACCGGTGGAAGGACGCCCTGCTGAGCGCCGTCTCGCACGACCTGCGGACCCCGCTCGCCACCGTCAAGGCGGCGGTGTCCGAGCTGCGTGCCGGCGAGGTCCACCTCGGCGACGCCGGGGCCGACGAGCTGCTCGCGCTGATCGAGACCCAGTCGGACCGGCTGGCGCGGCTCGTCACCAACCTCCTCGACCTGACCCGCCTGTCGGCCGGTGCGCTCGAGCTGCACCGCGAGGTCGTGTCCGTCGACGAGCTCGTCGCCGACGCCCTCGTGTCGCTTGCCGGCACCGAGGTCGCCGAGCGGGTGGACCTGCTCGTCGAGGACGGCCTGGCGGCGGTCGAGGCCGACCCGGTCCTCATCCGCCAGGTGCTCGTCAACCTGCTCGAGAACGCCGGCCTGCACGCCGAGGGCGGCGGGCGGATCGAGGTCTCGGCGCGCCGGGCCGGAGCGACGGTCGAGGTGCGGGTGACCGACGACGGCCCGGGGGTCGCCGAGGGGGAGCGTGAACAGGTGTTCCTCTTGTTCAAGCGCGCCGGCAACGCCGGCAGGGCGGGGATCGGGCTCGCCATCGTCAAGGCGTTCGTCGAGGCCCACGGCGAGCGGGTCTGGCTGGAGGAGGGAACGGCGGCGGGCGCCTGCTTCGGGTTCAGCCTCGCCGCCCACGACGATCCGCCCGGGGCGGCGCCAGGCGATGCCACGGTGGTGGGGTAGGTGGCCCGCATCCTCGTCGTCGACGACGACGCCGCCCTGCAGAAGGCGCTGTCGATCGCCCTCACCGCCCGCGGCCACGAGGTGACGGGGGCACGCCGGGGCGAGCAGGGCGTCGTCGAGGTGGCCCTCCGCCAGCCGGACGTGGTGGTGCTCGACCTCGGCCTTCCCGACCTTCCCGGGATCGAGGTGTGCCGACGGATCCGCGCCTTCTCGGAGGTCCCGGTGGTCGTGCTGTCGGCGGCCGGCGACGAGCGGGCCAAGGTCGAGGCGCTGGACGGCGGGGCCGACGACTACGTGACGAAGCCGTTCGGCATGGCCGAGCTCGAGGCTCGCCTTCGCGTCGCCCTGCGCCACCGTCGCCCGGCCGGGGACGGGCCGTCGACGGTGCTCGCCGTCGGGCCGCTCACCGTCGACCTCGTGCACCACGAGGCGACCTGCGGCGACCGGCCGCTCGAGCTGACAGGGCGCGAGTTCGACCTGCTCGCCTTCCTGGCCCGGCACGCCGGCAAGGTGTGCACCCACCAGATGATCCTGTCGGAGGTGTGGGGACCGGGCTACCAGGAGGAGGCGCACTACCTGCGCGTCTACGCCCACCGGCTCCGCCGCAAGCTGGGCCCGGCCGGTGGCCAGCTGCGGACCCACCCGGGCATCGGGTACCAGCTGACGGGCGAGTGACCGGCCGGTTGCGGCGGCCCGTTGACGATCTGTTGATCCGGTGGCGGGGGTGTTGAGCTTGCGTTGACGCCGGCGGCGGGAGGATCGCTGCATGGCTGACTTCCTCGCGGTGATCGCCGTGGTGGTCTTCATGGCCGCCATGGTCGGGTTGTTGAAGGGTCTCGAGCGGGTATGACCGCCGTCCAGGGCATCCTCCTCGCCCTCTCCATCTGCCTGTTCTGCTACCTCGGCGTGGCGCTGTTCAAGGCCGAGTGGTTCTGATGAGCTACCTGTGGTTCATCCTGGCCCTCGTCGTCGTCCTCGGGCTTCTCTGGCGGTTCCTCGGGGCGTACATGGTGGCCGTCTACGACGGGACGACCCACTGGCTCGGCTTCGTCGAGCGGCCCGTCTACAAGCTGCTCCGGGTGGATGCCGAGGCCGAGCAGTCCTGGCAGCGCTACGGGATGTCGCTGATCGTCTACTCGGGGGTGGCGATCCTCGTCGTCTACCTGATGCTGCGCCTCCAGGGCAGCCTCCCGCTCGATCCCCAGCACCTCGGGGCGGTGAGCCCGGCACTGTCGTTCAACACGGCGGTGTCGTTCGTGACCAACACGAACTGGCAGAACTATGCCGGTGAGACCACCATGTCGTACCTGTCGCAGATGGGGGCGCTGGCGGTGCAGAACTTTGCCAGCGCCTCGGTCGGCATCGGCGTGGCCGTGGCGCTCATCCGCGGGTTCTCCCGCAAGGGTTCGGCGACGATCGGCAACTTCTGGGTGGACCTGGTCCGGGGCATCCTGTACATCCTCCTGCCGATCTCGTTGCTCGCCACCATCGTGTTCATGGCCCAGGGCGGCGTCCAGACCTTCGCCGGCCCGGTGCACGTCCACGACGTGCTGAACGGGGTCCGCCAGACCATCCCGCGCGGCCCGGTCGCCTCGCAGGAGGCGATCAAGCAGCTGGGGACGAACGGCGGCGGCTTCTTCAACGCCAACGGCGCCCATCCCTACGAGAACCCCACCGGGCTCACCAACTTCCTGTCGATCGTCCTGCTGCTGGCGATCCCCGTCGCCCTCACCCACACGTTCGGGAAGATGGTGGGCAACGTCCGCCAGGGGGTGGCGGTGCTGGCCGTCATGGCACTGATCTTCGGCGCCTGGCTCGGCATCGCCAGCTACGCCGAGCACGTCGGCAACCCGGCGGTCGCGGCCGCCGGGGTGACGCACCAGGGTGCCGGCAACATGGAGGGCAAGGAGGTCCGCTTCGGGGTCCAGCAGTCCACCATCTACAACGTCGCCTCGACGCAGACCTCGACGGGGAGCGTGGACAGCGCCAACGACTCCTACACCCCGATGGGCGGCTTCGCCATGCTCAGCGGGATGATGTTCGGCGACGTCACCCCGGGCGGGGTCGGGAGCGGCCTGTACACGATCCTGCTGTTCGCCATCATCACGGTGTTCATCGGCGGCCTCATGGTCGGGCGAACACCGGAGTACCTGGGGAAGAAGATCCAGGCGAGGGAGGTCAAGCTGGCAGCGTTCGCCGTGCTGGTGATGCCGATGACCGTGCTCGTGATGACGGGCATCGCCGTCTCGATCCACGCCGGTCGGGTGGCACCGCTCAACGCCGGGCCGCACGGCTTCAGCGAGATCCTCTACGCCTTCACGTCACAGGGCAACAACAACGGCTCCGCCTTCGCCGGGCTGTCGAGCAACACGGCCTTCTACAACGTGTCCGGCGCCATCACCATGCTGCTCGGGCGGTTCGCCATCATCGTGCCCGTCCTGGCGCTCGCCGGCAGCCTGGCCGCAAAGCAGCACGTGGCCGCTTCTGCCGGCACGTTCCGGACGGACACCCCGCTCTACGCGGGCCTGCTCGTCGGAGTGGTGCTCATCGTCGGCGCCCTCACGTTCTTCCCCGCCGTCGCCCTCGGCCCGATCGCCGAGCAGCTCTCGACCGGAAGGCTCTTCTGATGTCCGCCAGGCCGATGCAGCCGGCGCCGCCGGCCTCCGAGGCGCTCGACGAGGTCGCCCGCGGGTCCGGCGCCCGGGGCGTGGTCAGCCGGAGGGGGCTGTTCGACCGGGAGATCATCGTCCCGGCCCTCGGTGCCGCCGTCCGCAAGCTGGACCCACGGGTCCAGGTGCGCAACCCGGTGATGTTCGTGGTGCTCGTCGGCACCCTCGTGACCCTGGCCGAGTCGATCGCCCACCCGGGGCTGTTCGACTGGAGCATCACCGGGTGGCTGTTCCTGACGGTCGTGTTCGCCAACTTCGCCGAGGCGGTCGCCGAGGGACGCGGCAAGGCCCAGGCGGACACGTTGCGCAAGATGCGGGCCGACACCCTCGCCCGGCGCCTTTCCGACGGCGGGGCCGAGGAGCAGGTGCAGGCGGCCGAGCTGCAGCGTGGCGACCTCGTCGTGTGCGAGGCGGGCGACGTCATCCCGTCCGACGGGGAGATCGTCGAAGGGGTTGCCTCGGTCGACGAGTCGGCGATCACCGGCGAGTCGGCCCCGGTGATCCGGGAGTCCGGCGGCGACCGCTCTGCGGTGACCGGCGGCACCAAGGTGCTGTCGGACCGGATCGTCGTGCGGATCACCGCCGAGCGCGGCCAGACGTTCCTCGACCGGATGATCCACCTCGTCGAGGGGGCCTCCCGCCAGAAGACGCCCAACGAGGTCGCCCTCACCATCCTGCTGGCCGCCCTCACCCTCGTGTTCCTGCCGGTCGTCGTCGTGCTCGACCCCTTCGCCCGCTTCTCGGGGACGAACGTGTCGGTGGTGGTGCTCATCGCTCTCCTCGTCTGCCTCATCCCGACCACCATCGGGGCGCTGCTGTCGGCGATCGGGATCGCCGGGATGGACCGGCTCGTCCAGCGCAACGTGCTGGCCATGTCCGGGCGTGCCGTCGAGGCGGCCGGGGACGTCCAGACGCTGCTGCTCGACAAGACCGGCACCATCACCCTCGGCAACCGCATGGCGTCGGCCTTCCTGCCGGTCGGTGGCCGGAGCGAGGAGGAGCTGGCGGACGCCGCCCAGCTGGCGTCGCTCGCCGACGAGACCCCCGAGGGGCGTTCGATCGTGGTGCTGGCCAAGGACCGGTTCAACCTGCGCGAGCGCGACCTCGGCCCCGACCACGCCTTCGTCCCCTTCACCGCCCAGACCCGCATGTCCGGCCTCGACGTCGACCACCGGGCGATCCGCAAGGGGGCGGCCGAGTCGGTGAAGCGCTGGGTGGTCGACCAGGGTGGCCAGGTGCCGGCCGAGCTGGACGGGATCGTCGAGAAGGTCGCCCGTGCCGGCTCGACGCCGCTCGTCGTGGCCGACGGGCGCGAGGTCCTCGGCGTGGTCGAGCTGAAGGACGTGGTGAAGCAGGGGATCCGGGAGCGCTTCGAGGAGATGCGCCAGATGGGCATCCGCACGGTGATGATCACCGGCGACAACCCGCTCACCGCGGCGGCCATCGCCCAGGAGGCCGGCGTCGACGACTACCTCGCCGAGGCCACCCCCGAGGCGAAGATGGCCCTCATCAAGGCCGAGCAGGAGGGCGGCAAGCTCGTCGCCATGACCGGCGACGGGACGAACGACGCCCCGGCGCTTGCCCAGGCGGACGTCGGCGTGGCCATGAACACCGGGACCACCGCCGCCAAGGAGGCCGGCAACATGGTCGACCTCGACTCCAACCCGACCAAGCTCATCGACGTGGTGGAGATCGGCAAGCAGCTCCTCATCACCCGGGGGGCCCTCACGACGTTCTCGATCGCGAACGACGTGGCCAAGTACTTCGCCATCATCCCCGCCCTGTTCCTCACCGCCTACCCGCAGCTGAAGACGCTCAACGTCATGCACCTGCACAGCCCCACCTCGGCGGTGCTGTCGGCGGTGATCTTCAACGCCCTCATCATCGTCGCCCTCATCCCGCTCGCCCTCCGCGGGGTGCGCTTCCGGCCGATGAGCGCCGGGGCGATCCTGCGCCGGAACGTGTTCGTCTACGGCGTCGGCGGGATCATCCTGCCGTTCCTCGGCATCAAGCTGATCGACCTCGTCCTGACCGCCCTGAGGTGGTACTGATGCTCCTTCGCCAGCTGTTCCGGTCCGTCGTGGCCTCGGTCCTCTTCTTCGTCCTCCTCGGTCTCGCCTATCCGGCGATCGAGACGGGCATCGGTCAGGCCTTCTTCTCCCACCAGGCCAACGGCTCGCTCGGCCCGAACGGGTCGACCCTCATCGGCCAGACCTTCACCGGCCCGCGATGGTTCCAGGGCCGTCCCGAGCCGTCGGGCAACAACCCGCTGGCGAGCGGCGGCAGCAATCTCGGGCCGCGCTCCAAGGTGCTGGCGGCCGACGTCCGCCACGAGGTCGCCGTCCTGCAAAAGGAGGGGATCACGCCGCGCAACGCCCTCGTCACCTCGTCGGGGAGCGGCCTCGACCCGGACATCACGCCGGCCGACGCCTACGCCGAGGCGCCGGCGGTCGCCCGGGCGAACCACCTGCCGCTCGCCGCCGTCCGCCACCTCGTGGCCCGCCACGTGACCGGGCGAGAGCTCGGCTTCCTCGGCTCGCCGTATGTCAACGTGCTGCAGCTCAACGAGGCGTTGGCCCACCTGAAGGGGAGCACCGGGGCGTGAGCGGTGGCCGGCGGCCCATCCGGTGGCCGGGCGGGGGCGCCGGCGGCGAGCCGCCGGCGTGGGCCGGGAACCCCGGCGAGGAGGCTGCCTGGCCGCCACCCGTCCCGCTCTCGTCGGTCGTCGACCGCCGCCGCGCCTGCGTCCACGCCACGGTGGCCACCTGCGAGCGGGTTCCGTCGCCCGGCATCGTGCACGTGGTGCGCCTCGAGGACGGCACCGGCGAGCTCCTGCTCGTCTTCTTCGGCCGGTCCGACCTGCCCGGCGTGCGGCGGGGCGTCCAGGTGCAGGCGGAGGGGATGGTCGGGCGCTTCCGCGGTGTGCCGGCGATGCGCAACCCGCGCTTCAGCCTGCTGGCGCCGGGATGACCGTTGTCGCCGCCCGCCTGGCCGCCGTGCAGCCACTGGGCCGCCCGCCGCCGGGCCCTGCGCTGCACGGGAACCGATAGCCTCGGTCCGGACACAATTGAGTGTGACTAAAGACGCGCGCACTGACAAGCAGCTGTGGGAGCTCGCTTGCAGCGGAGAGGTCGCCGCGTTTGGCCTGGTCTTCGAGCGCCATGCCAATACAGTCTACAATTATTGCTTTCGCCGGACCGCTTCCTGGGACATCGCGGAAGACCTGGTGAGTGCGGTCTTCCTTGAAGCGTGGAGACGCCGGCACTCCATCCGCCTCCACACTGACTCCGCTTTGCCATGGCTGCTCGGCGTCGCGAAGAACGTATCGCGCAACGCAGCAAGAAGCCGACGACGCTACGGACGGCTGACGGCGACGGCGCGGTCGGCGATTCCTGATGAGACTGATGATGTCGTTCACCGCCTTGACGATGAGCACGCAATGGCCGCTGTTCGACTTGAACTGTCGTGTCTCCGCCGTAGCGACCAAGAGGTCATCGCCCTTTGCGATTGGGCGGGGCTGACGTATTCGGAAGCGGCGACAGCCCTCGGCATACCTGTCGGCACGGTTCGCTCGCGCCTGTCTCGAGCCCATCAACGGCTCCGGGCGCGCCTTGGGTCGCGAGAACCTTCCGAAGAAGATGAACGAACCCCTTATCCACGCCAGTGCGCCAGAGTCGAGCAAGAGAGGTGAACGTGAGCGAATTCCTCCCGCCATTCCGTCCCTTGCCTCCCGAGCGCATCCGCGCTGTGCGGGTCACGCTCGAGAATGCGATAAGTCAGCCAGGTTGGCGCCTCACCCGCCGCTGGACCAAGCTTCGAGTCCTGGTCCTCGCAGGTGTCGTGATCACCGCCGGCAGTGGTGTCGCAATCGCTGCACAGGTCACTAGTGGGCCTATCCCATCTAAGGATGGACAGCTACAACTAAACAGGGCACCGGCCTACGTGAGCATGGTGGGCCCACATGGCCAGGTGGTCGGCTTTGTACCGCGGCGTGACGTGGTTGGGGACGTTCCGAATCACCCACTCGCGGGGGGTCCCGCGGCTGGCGGAGTTCGACCCGTGTTCGGTAAGAACTTCTCGACGCTTGTCGGCCACTTATACCCTGACGAGGGTTTCGTCCCACTTGGGGAACGCCCGTCCACTGTTCACTGTGTTCCCGTCGTGATCAAGAACAACTCAAGAGAAGAGCGGTTGCCCTGCCAGGACACGCTCGCCACGGTGCCGGACGTGATCGGCGCATACACACCAACGGCTGCCGCCGCCATTTCTGCGGCAGGGTTTAACTTGAACGTCGTAAATGCATATTCCACCACGACACCAAGGGGGCACGTTGCGTCTACGACACCTGACCCAGGCACACAGTCGGGGGCTCGATCCGTCGTCACCATAGTGAACTCTGAAGGAGCCCGCCCATAGGCGCCGGGCTCCCGGACACCTGTCATGTCCGGGAGCCCGAGCGCTGATGGTTCGCGGAGCTACGATCCGGACTGAGTCGTCGTTACCGTTACGCTGTTGCCATTCGATTCCGTCGCCGGAAGCCCAGTGCCGGTGATGGGCACAAAGCCTTTACCGGGCACCATGTGTCCCACAATTGCCGTCAATGCCGCGTTCATTACAGGCACCGACGACCCGGGGCCGGGCACCGCTTGTCCGACGGCGGGGGCAACAGACCCACGGGTGACATAACCGACGATCTCGCCTCCGCTTTCAACAGAGATGTAGTCCGGAAGTGAGCTAGCATTCAACGGACCACCGTTGAAATCAGATACCGGTATCGGACCCTCCGTCTCGCCTGATGGCGTCGTCTGCACGCTCGCGACGTCACCACTGACTACATTGTCAGTTTGGTAAGGGGAGGTCGCGGAACCAGCATCAAGGTACGCCTGGTAGCTGGCGTTCCAATACGCGTTAGCGGCCTCCGCTGAATAGTTGCCGTACCCTTGATCGCCGCAAAGCGCACCACCGAGGCCGAACAGCGAAGCAGTGCTATCATTCACGGCAGGACCAGCAACGCCGCACTCACTCCCATTGAAAAACTCGATGGTCTGGACGTCAAGATAACCAGCCGGGGAGTTGACGGGAGAAGAACAGGACCCGCCGCTGTTGCTTTGAATGTAGCCGTCAGCATCTCGACTCGTGTTGATGGTCGCCTCGTTGCAATAGAAGACGCCGGCGTTCGAGGCGCCAGCAATCCATCCTGAAGTAGCGGCAGATGCTGGTGTCTGAGCGACCAGAGCGAGCGTAGTACTTCCAAGTACGGCAGTTGCAAGCAGGGCCGAGAGGCGCCGCCTGCCACAGATGGTCGCAACCCTAATCATCGATTTGCGGAAGCTCAACATCCATTACCTCCATTGAGGAGAACACGCGAGGGCGTGCCCGAGGCTCAAAGCGATCAATTATTGGCTTGGCAATGCGCTGTCACCTCCTTCACGCGGCTGTGGCGGCTTGTGTCAATCTGCGATTGCACGCTCTGGGTCGACCGAGGACACAAAGTGTCGGCTTGCACATGCCACAGGTCGGCGGAGGCGACGGTCAATAACGCGCACACTGATCGTGGCGCCGCGAGCGGCTCATTCGTCGTTTGCGATTCCCACTCTGCATTTCCGATAGACGATGATTGCTTCGTAGTCTTCGCCTGCTACAGCACCGTAATCAGCCGGGCTGGCATCGTCATGGGTCTGCTTGCTCGGCCCCATCGCCCACGCTCCCGACCCCCGGACCGCACCGTCGGGCCTTGCTGGGGGAAGAGCGGTAGACATCGTGTCGGCGAGGCGGACGCGGCCCAGGGCGAACCGAGGGGGCAGCGACCGCACGCAGCGGTTCGTGTGGAGCGCGCTAAGCCCGGCATCGAACACTAGGAGGCGCGTCCTGGACTGCCGCTTTGGAGCAAGTGGCGCGACGCCGAGAGCGGTGCCATGGCGCGGCGGCGTACGGCCGCCATGCGATCCGCCTCGAACTCCTCGGCGGCGCAGAGGCAGGAGCCCTTCCTGAGCCCGCTACACCCGCGTGCACGGCTCTCCAGCTATCCCATACCACGAGCTGCACAGCGTTGTTCCCGAGGGAAACGTCCCGGGGTTGCTCCAGTTCGCAGAGGCCTCCTGTCCCGCTGACAGGCACGTGCTCCCGCTCTCGGCGATGAGGGTGCCGTCCTCGTAGTAGCGGGCGTATGTGCACACCGCCGAGGGCGCGGTCGTCGCGCTGTACCAGTCGCTCACGGTCCCGCCGGAGTTGTCGATGACCTGGCAGGTGTTGCCTGCGCAGTTCGTCTGCGCGAGGACCCGCATCGGCTTTGCCGCCGTGGTGGCGCCAGCGTCCGGGACGCCGAGGAGCACGGCACCGCCGAGGCCCCAGGCGATCAGCGCGGAAAGAAGGACAGGTGCAAGGACACGACGCATACGCAGCTCACCTCGATGCGGCCGTCGTGGACCGACAGGAAGATACTATGCTCCCGTAGTCCTCGTCTACTATGGCACCGTAATCAGTCGCCCCCGGATCGTCAAGGGGCCGGCGGCACGACTCCACTGCCGACGGTGCCGACGGGACGGGCCCCGCCCGCGACCTGGTGGACCGGAAGCGGTTTCGGTCCGGTGACATCGGTCGGCACGGCGAGCCCGAGCCCGACGAGGAGGAGGGAGCTTGCGATCGTGGCGGCGAGGCGCAGGCGGCCAAGTGCGAGGCGGGGTGGCCTGCCGTCGAGGGCGCCGATGCGCTCGGCGAGGGCCGTTCGGGCCGCCATGGAGCTGAGCGGCGCCCGGGGCGCTCCGCTCTCGAGCAGGCTGTGCAACGCTGAGAGGAGGGGAAGGACGCCGCAGCGCTCGGCCGCCAGGCGATCTGCCTCGACCTCCTCACCGACGCGTGCGCTCGCCTCCAGATCCCTGAGGACCGGGGCGAAGAAGACCGCAGCGGTCGCGAGCGAGCCCGTGAGGACCCGGAGCGGGTCGTGCCGGCGCGCATGGACCGCCTCGTGGCAGAGCGCGGCATGAAGTGCCTCGCTCGTGAGGGCGGCCAGGAGCCCGCTCGAGACGACGACGACGGGCCGAAGGAGGCCGATCGTGAAGCAGTGGGGCTGCTCGAGCTCGACGACGACGAGGCGACGCGGACTGTCTCCTGGGGGCTGCGGGAGCGATCCGGCAAGACGCGGGAGGCGACGGAGCACGCGCTGGACCCGGTGGAGGCCGAAGAGCTGGCGGGCGAGCTCGACGACTGCCGCAAGCAGCGTCGCAGCAACGACCGCGCCGAGGAGAAGCGCGGCGAGCAGCGCGTGCCGCCCGATCAGGGGAGTGGGCTTGACACAGGCGGCCATCGAGGCGACCGGGATCTGGATCCCGTCGAGGTGGCACGGCAGCTCGACGAGAAGCGCGCGCCAGGCGAGCGCTGCCGCAGCGCCCTCGCCGGCGAGCGCGACCGCGACGAGGGCCCAGAAGCTACGTCGCATCCTCGCGACGATGCTCGAGGAGCTTCTCGAGCGCGTCGAGGGTCTGCGGGTCGGCCTCGGCCTCCTCGAGCAGCCCGGCGATCGCCACGTTCGGGCCGTAGCGTCGAAGCAGCGCCGAGACCGCCTGTCGCCCGTGCCAGGCGACGAACTCCTTCTCGGGGACGACGGCGGTGTAGCGGAACGCCCGCCCGTCCGCCTCGTGGGTGGCGTAGCCCTTCGCGTCGAGGCGCCGGAGGATCGTGGCGACGGTCCGCTCGGAGAGCTGGCGCGCTCGCCGGTCGTTCACGAGGACGGTCGCATCCTCGACCCGGCACCGGGGTGCTCGCCAGAGAACGGCCATCGTCTCGGCCTCGAGCGGGCTCAGCAGGTCCGCGGGCTTCGTCCCCACGCGCCGACGTGCCACCGTTCGACCCTTGCGCATCATCACTGGCACCCCTGCCATCTCCACCCATCTGCCACGAAGGTCATGTCCACTTCCCGCCCCCGGACCACGCGGCGGCGCGCCCGCTCGGAGCGTCCACCCCACACGCCGTCCGCGATGCGGTTGTCGATCGCGAACTCCAGGCACTCCGCGCGCACCGGACAGCCGCGGCAGACCTGCTGCGCGAGCGCGACGCCTGCGCCGTCGTGGGGGAAGAACACCTCCGGTGCGCTGTCGCGGCACACGCCCTCTCGCATCCAGGCCAGGTGCTGCGGTGCTGTACGCCCGTACGCCGTAGCTGCTCACCCCTCCCGCGAGACGTGCCGAGATCAACTACGCAAGCATAGTGCACCCCGTACCCCACGGCGGTCTCGACGCCGGACGCAGCGCCGAGACGCCCGAGGCGAGGGGCGTCGACGAGGAGGAACCGGCTCGTATGCTGTCCGCTCAGCTGTACTACTGGGTCGCCATTGAGCTGTCCACCGGGGTGCGGCGCCCGTGCCGTACGGGGCGGGCC
>JAKBAA010000003.1 GCA_021809425.1 Actinomycetes bacterium
GCCGACGGCCGCTCCCGCCACGTCGGCCGTCGCCGCCACCTCCGGCGGGGCGAACGGGGCGGGCGGGGCGGGCGGGGCGCCGGCCAACGCGCCGGCCGCACCTGCCGCACCTGCCGCACCGTCGAGCCCGTCGGTCCCCTCGTCGGGCGGCGGATCGGCCGCCGTCGCCGCGGCTCGCAGCCAGCTCGGGGTGCCCTACGTGTGGGGTGGCGCCACCCCGGGCGCCGGGTTCGACTGCTCGGGGCTCGCCATGTGGTCGTGGGCCCAGGCCGGCGTCTCGTTGCCACACAGCGCCCAGGCGCAGTACGACTCGATCCAGCACGTGTCGCTGTCGCAGCTCCAGCCCGGCGACCTCGTCTTCTACGCGTCGGGCGGCTACATCTACCACGTCGTCATGTACATCGGCGGCGGCGAGGTCATCCAGGCCGAGACGACCGGGACGCCCGTCCAGATCACGCCACTCTGGTCCGGCGCCTACGGCGCCGGCCGTCCGTGACCGCCGCCCGGTAGGCTCCCGATCGTGCTCGCCGTCGTCGCCGCCGACGGCGCCGTCTCGGTCGAGGAGCGGCCCGACCCGCAGCCGGGGACCGGCGAGATCCTCGTGCGGGTCCGGGCTGCCGGGCTGAACGGCGCCGACCTGCTCCAGCGTGCCGGGCGCTACCCGCCCCCCGACGGGCTGCCGGCCGACCGCCTCGGCCTCGAGGTCGCCGGCGTGGTCGAGTCGTGCGGGCCGCAGGCCACCCGCTTCGCCCCCGGCGACGCCGTCATGGGCCTCGTGAGCGGTGGTGGCCAGTCCGAGCTCGTGGTCCTGCACGAGCGCGTCGCCATGGCGGTCCCCGACCGGATCCCCTGGCCGGTCGCCGGCGGGTTCCCCGAGGTGTTCACCACGGCCCACGACGCCATCGTCACCCAGTGCGGCCTGCGGAGCGGCGAGCGGCTGCTCGTCAACGGCGCCGCCGGCGGCGTCGGGACCGCCGCCGTCCAGATCGCCGTGCAGCTCGGGGCGACCGTCGTCGCGAGCGTCCGGGCCTCCGAGCGGCGTGGCGGCGTGGCGGCCCTCGGGGCCGAGGCGGTCGGACCTGACGAGGCCCACGGGCTCGGCCCCTTCGATGTCGTGCTCGAGCTCGTCGGGGCGCCCAACCTCGCCGCCGACCTCAAGGCGCTCGCCACCGGCGGCCGGGTCGTCGTCATCGGCACCGGCGCCGGCTCCCGGGGCGAGATCGACCTCGGTCAGCTCATGATCCGCCGCGCCACCCTGCGCGGCTCCACCCTGCGCGCCCGGCCGCTCGAGGAGAAGGCCGCGGCGGCCCGCCTGGTGGAGCGCCATGTCGTCCCCCTGCTCGCCGACGGGCGCCTCCAGGTGCCCATCGAGGCCACCTACTCCATCGCCGACGCCGCCCAGGCCTACGACCGGTTCGAGGGCGGCGCCAAGCTCGGCAAGATCGTCCTGACCGCCGGCTACCCGTAACGGCGCCGGGCGGCGCCGGGGCTTCCCCGGCTTCCCGGCGGGACCAGCGGCGACGGACGGCCGGCCCGGGGGGACCTAGGCCCGGTGGGACCGCCCTGCGGCGCCCCGACCCGCCAGCCACCAGGCGCCGGGGAGCAGGCCGGCGGCGAGCGCCATCTTGACGGCGTCCCCCACCACGAACGGCGTGAAGCCGAGCGCCACGGCCTTGCCCATGCCCACGTGCAGATCGACTGCCAGCCAGACCACCCCGACGAGGTAGATGGCGACCTCGCCCACCATCATCGTGGCGACCGCCCGCACCATCGTCCGGTCGCCCCCCCGCTCGGCGAGGAAGCCGCACACGGCGCCGGCCAGGACGAACCCGAACAGGTACCCGGTGGACGGCCCCTGCCAACCCGCCGTGTGACCGACGAACCACGGCAGGCCGGCGAAGCCGAGCGCCACGTAGACGAGCAGCGCGGCGAGCCCCCGGCGCAGCCCGAGGGCGGAGCCGGCGAGGAGCACCCCGAGGGTCTGGCCCGTCACCGGGACCGGCGTGCCCGGTACGTGCACCACCACCTGGGCCAGCCCGCCGACGAACCCGGCAGCGGCGAGCACCAGAAGCACGTCGCCGAGCACTGCCGTCCCGGCGAGGTCGGCGAGGACCCGAGGAGGGCGGCGGACGAGGGCAACCGCAGTGGAATCCATGGGCGGCAACCTACTATCGGCTGCCCTCGGGCGCTCGGGCTGCCGGCCAGCCCGGACGGCTCCCGGGGCGCGACCGCAGACGGGCGCCGATCGGCGCCCGGGTGGCCGGGCCGGCGCCGGTCAGGTGGCCGAGGCCCCCGCCGACGGCACCGCGAGCGCCAGCGCCGGCCGGAGCCACGGGGCGAGTGGGCCGCCGTCGGGAGCAGCACCGGCTGCCACGAGCGCCGGGTCTGCCCACGCGGTCGCCGCCACCTCGCCCGGGTCGGGCCGCGGCGTCCCGTCGGTGGTGCCGACCAGCACGTGGTCGAGCTCGTGCTCGACGAGACCGGTCACGCCGCAGGCGGCGCGGTACACGAACGTCCCGACCGGGCGCAGCCGGCACGACAGGCCGAGCTCCTCGACGAGACGGGCCTCGGCCGACGCCACGACGTCCTCGCCGGGCGCCGGGTGGCTGCAGCAGGCATTCGCCCAGACACCGGGGAAGTGGTACTTGCCGTCGGCCCGCCGTTGCAGCAGGACCCGGCCGTCGGCGCGGAACAGGAACACGGAGAACGCGAGGTGCAGCTGCCCGGGTGGCTGGTGCGCCTCGAGCTTGCTCGCCGTCCCCCGCACGCTGCCGTCCTCGTCGACGAGGACCACCGTGGGCCGCTCGGTCACCCGTTCCCTCCCCCCGTCCCGGCGGCCGGCCCTCGGCTACGCGCCGGCCAGGGGCCGGGAAGACGATTCGGGCAGAATGCTACCGGTCGACGAGGAGGAGGGCGCCATGGAGTACCGCAGGCTGGGGCGGGCCGGGCTGAAGCTGAGCGTGCTCGGTCTCGGCTCGTGGGTGACCTTCGGCAGCCAGCTCGACGTGGGTCTCGCTCGTGAGTCGATGGCGGCCGCCTACGAGGCCGGGGTCAACTTCTTCGACAACGCCGAGTCGTACGCCGGCGGCGAGTCGGAGCGCATCATGGGCCGCGCCCTCGCCGAGCTCGGCTGGCCGCGGTGGTCCTACGTCGTGTCGACCAAGCTCTTCTGGGGCCTCCACGACGCCGTCAACATGCGCAACACGCTCAACCGCAAGTACCTGCTGCAGGCGATCGACGGCTCGCTCGAGCGGTTCGGCCTCGACTTCGTCGACCTGCTCTACTGCCACCGCCCCGACCCGGCGACGCCGATCGAGGAGACGGTGACGACGATGCACGAGATCGTCGCCTCCGGCCGGGCCCTGTACTGGGGCACCTCCGAGTGGCCCGCCGGCGACCTGCGCGCCGCCGTCGAGCTCGCCGAGCGCCACCACCTGCACCGCCCGGTCGTGGAGCAGCCGCAGTACAACCTCCTCCACCGGGACCGGGTGGAGGAGGAGTACATACGCCTCTACGACGAGGCGGGCCTCGGCCTCACCACCTTCAGCCCGCTCGCCTCCGGGCTGCTCACCGGCAAGTACGCCCAAGGCATCCCCGAGGGCACCCGGGCGTCGCTCGCCGGCTACGAGTGGTTGCGCGAGCGGCTGACCGACCCGAGCAGCAACGCCGCCGTCCAGGCGCTGGCGGCGATCGCCGCCGAGCTCGACTGCACCCTCGCCCAGCTCGCCATCGCCTGGTGCGCCGCCAACCGGCACGTCTCGAGCGTCATCACCGGTGCCAGCCGACCCGACCAGGTGGCCGAGAACCTGGGTGCCCTCGACGTCCTCGGCCGGCTCGACGCCGCCGTGCTCGAGCGGATCGACGCAGCGCTCGGCGAGGCGGCCGTCTAGCGTTCCGGTACGCCGGTGGCACGAAGTGGCTCCTGCCGGCGAGTTCACATAGCGTTAACACGTCGAACACGGCGCAGAAACCGAGCTCTGCGAGCGTGGGGCGAGCCGAGCAGCAGCGGCCCGCGCAGTCCCAGTCACATCCCCTGTCCGCGAGAAGACCGTAGGAGCAGTCGTGAGCTACCAGGCCGAGTACATCTGGATCGACGGCACCGAGCCCTCGCCGCTCATGCGGAGCAAGACAAAGGTCCTGGCCGACGGCAAGGAGCCGGGCATCTGGGGCTTCGACGGCTCGAGCACCAACCAGGCCACCGGGGAGAGCTCCGACTGCGTGCTCAACCCGGTGTTCACCTGCCCGGACCCGCTGCGCGGCGGCGACAACAAGCTCGTCATGTGCGAGGTGCTGCTCCCCGACATGACGCCGCACCCGACCAACACCCGGGCGACCTGCGTCGAGGCGGCGACGACCTACGCCGAGTTCGCCCCGATGTTCGGCATGGAGCAGGAGTACACCTTCCTCCAGGACGCCCGCCCGCTCGGCTGGCCGCTCAACGGCTACCCGGCGCCGCAGGGTCCCTACTACTGCGGCGTCGGCGGCGACAAGATGCCCGGCCGGGAGATCGTCGAGAAGCACACGGCCGCCTGCATCGAGGCCGGCCTCGGCATCGAGGGCACCAACGCCGAGGTGATGATGGGCCAGTGGGAGTTCCAGATCGGCATCCTCGACCCGGTCACGATGGGCGACCAGCTGTGGGTGGCCCGCTGGTTGCTGTTCCGCATCGCCGAGGACTTCGGCGTCTGGGCGACGCTCGAGCCGAAGCCCATCCTCGGTGACTGGAACGGCGCCGGCTGCCACACCAACTTCTCGACGGCAGCGATGCGCGGGGAGGGCGGCTGGGACGCCATCGTCGCCGGCTGCGAGGCCCTCGGCAAGAACATCGACGAGCACATCGCCAACTACGGGGTCGGCATCAAGGACCGCCTGACCGGCGCCCACGAGACGGCCCGCTGGGACCGCTTCTCCTACGGGGTCTCCAACCGTGCCGCCTCGGTGCGCATCCCCTGGCAGGTTGCCAAGGACAAGATGGGCTACCTCGAGGACCGCCGGCCCAACGCCAACTGCGACCCGTACGTCGTCACCCGGCTCATCACCGACACCATCTGCTCGTCAGCGACCGCCTAGCGAGCACCAGCCCCGAGGCCGTCGGCCGCCACCGACGGCCTGGCACGGCGCCCCCGGCTCCGGCCGGGGGCGCCGGCGCGTCCGGCTGCCCCCTGCTGCGCCATCGGGGCTGGCAGGATAGGGAGCCGTGCGCCATCCCGCCCTCCCCCCGGTCGAGCGGGCGCGCCGCCACCGGACCGACCGACGCCGCCGGGGACGGGCCGCCGCGGTCGTCCTGATCGCCGGCGTCGTCAACCTGCTGTCGGCCGCCGGCCCCCCCCTGCACCGGCGCCTGCACCTGCACGTGCTCGTGGCCGTCGTCCCGCTCGTCGTCTCCGAGACCGCCTCGACCCTCGTCGCCCTCGCCGGCATCGCCCTGCTCGGCCTCGCCCGCGGCATTCGCCGCGGCCAGCGCGCCGCGTGGGCGATCGCCTGCATCCTGCTCGCCACGACCGCCATCCTCCACCTGGTGGAGCGCGTCCACGTCCTCAGCACCCTCATCGCCCTCAGCGTCCTCTGGCTGCTCGTCGCCACCCGGGACGCCTTCCGGACCGGTGTCGACCGCCCGTCCCGGCGCGCCGGCCTGCTCGCCCTCTGCGTGGGCGCCCTGTCGGCCACGGTCGCCGCCACGGTGGCCGTCGAGGTCACCATGCGGGTCGACCGGGACGGACCCGCCCCGCCGCTCGCCCGCACGGCCGCCGCCTTCGCCGAGCGGCTCGTCGGCCTGCAGTCGACTGCGCTTCCCCACGGCGTCAGCCCGGCGATCGGGCGGGCGCTGATGGGAGTCGGCATCACCCTCCTCGTCCTGGCCGTCGGTCTCGCCTTCCGCCCCGTCGTCGACCGCCGCCGTGCCGCCTCGGCTCCGAGCCGCCAGCGCGCCCGGGGCGTCGTCGCCCGCTATGGCGCCGGCACGCTCGACTACTTCGCCCTGCGCCACGACAAGCAGCACTTCTTCCACGGCGACACGCTGGTCACCTACGCCGTCCACCACGGCGTCTGCCTCGTGTCGCCCGACCCCATCGGCCCGGAGTCCGGCCGGCTGGAGGCCTGGGCGGCATTCCGGGCCTTCGCCGACGACCGCGGTTGGAAGGTGGCGGCCCTCGGGACCGGCGAGGGGTGGCTGGCCACCTACGCCGGCGCCGGGATGCGCCACTGCTACCTCGGCGACGAGGCCATCGTGGCCGTCCAGGAGTTCCAGCTCGGCGGCGGCCGGCACAAGAGCCTCCGCCAGGCCGTCAACCGCATCGCCCGCCACGGGTACACCGCCACCTTCCACGACCCCTCCACGCTCGATGCGGCCCTCGTCGCCCAGCTCGAGACGCTCGCCGCCGAGGGGCGGCGCGGCAGCGTCGAGCGGGGCTTCTCGATGACCCTCGGGCGGCTCTGCGACCCCGACGACGACGGCCTGCTGCTCGCCGTCGCCCGCGACCGCGCCGGGGCGCCCGTTGCCTTCTGCCAGTTCGTCCCGGCCCCCGGGATCGGCGGCTACTCCCTCGACCTCATGCGCCGGGGCGGGGGCGAGCACCCGAACGGTCTCGTCGACTTCCTCGTCGTCGCCACGATCGAGCACCTGCGCACGCGCGACATGACCGGCCTCGCCCTCAACTTCGCCGCCATGCGCGCCCTCGTCGCCGGCGACGGTGGCCGCCTGCCGGTGCGTGCCCTCCGGACCGTCCTCGTCCGCCTTTCCCGATCGATGCAGATCGAGTCGCTGTGGCGCTTCACCGCCAAGTACGACCCGGTGTGGGCACCCCGCCACCTCGTCTTCGACCGCCTCGGCGACCTTCCGGCGATCGGCCTCGCCGTGGCCCGAGCCGAGTCCTTCGTGGAGCTGCCGCTGCTCGGCCGGCTGGTCGCCTGGCAGCCCGCGGCGCGCCTCGCCGCCGCCCGGCTCCGCCTGCTGCGCCCCTCCTGAGCAGGCTCCGCCTGCTGCGCCCCTCCTGAGCAGGCTCCGCCTGCTGCGCCCCTCCTGAGCAGGCTCCGCCTGCTGCGCCCCTCCTGAGCACCAGCCGCACGAGCGCCACCTGCTCGTCCCCGGGCGTCCGCTGCCGGACACACCCGCCGCACGGGCGCCCGGGACGGCCTCCAGGACGCCTGGCTATTCGCTCGACCTGCGAGCCGGACGGCTCGCCGCGCCGACGACGAGGTCGAGGCCCGGTGGGAGGCCGTGCGCCTCGACCGCGCCACGCTCGCCGAGCCGGAGGGAGACGACGCGGGTGCCGATGCGCACCCCGTCCACCGACCGCAGGCCGACGGCGGACTCGAGCGGCGCCACGTGGAGCTTGCCGTGCGGGACGTCGGCCCAGAGGCCGAGGAGGCAGCTGACGATCACGACCGACGCCGCCATCGACCACGCCTGGGGGCGGCACGACGCCGGGTAGGGATCGGGGGCGTGGCGCTCGCCCCGCTGATGGCCGGCGTAGAGCTCGGGCATCCGGTGCTCGAAGCGCTCGGCGGCGCTGAGCAGGCCCTCGATGAGCGAGGCGGCGGCCGGCCGGCCGGCGTCGCCGGCCGCGCGTGTGAGGCCGGTCAGCGCGATGGCGGTGTCGTGGGCCCACACCGAGCCGGCGTGGTAGCTGAGCGGGTTGAACCCCGCCGACGAGGTGGCGAGCGTCCGGACCCCAAAGCCACTGTCCAGCTCGGCGCTCGCCAGCCGGCGCGCCACGAGGTCCTCCTCGGCGCCGTCGAGCAGGCCCGTACCGAGCAGGTGGCCGATGTTCGACGCCAGCGAGTCGACCGCCGCCCCGGCGGCGTCGAGCGCCACTGCCGGGTACGGCCCGTCGGCGTCCTCGACCCAGAACCGGCGACGGAAGCGGGCAGCCAGACCGTCGGCGACCTCGAGCAGACGCGACGAGCCCGGCCGTCCGAACGCGTCGAGCAGCGCCGCCCCGCCGACTGCCGCCTCGTAGGCATAGGCCTGCACCTCGCACAGCGCCAGCGGCGCGCGGGCAATCCTGCCGTCGCGGAACTGGATGCCGTCGTGCGAGTCCTTCCACCCTTGGTTCTCGAGCCCGCTGCCGGACTCGTCGACGTAGCTGACGAACCCGTCCCGGCCTCCGAGCGAGGAGGACAGCCACCCGAGGCACCCGAGCATCGGATCGAGCAGGCGCTCCACCTCGGCCTCGTCCGCACCGAAGCGCCAGGCGTCGTGGAGCAGGCAGACCCACAGCAAGGTGGCATCGACGGTGCCGTAGTAGGCAGACGGCAGGCTGAGCGGCCGCCCGTCCCGGCGCCACCGCTCGTGGTGCGTGGGCGACCGCCGGAGCTCGTGAAGGATCTTGCCGGGTGCCTCTCCGGTCAGCGGGTCGCTGTGCCGGCCCTGGCGATGCGCGAGCGTCCGGAGCGTGCCGAGGGCGAGGTCGGCTCCAATCGGCAACAGCATCCGGGCCGCCCAGATCGAGTCGCGCCCGAACAGCGTGAGGAACCACGGGACGCCGGCGGCGAGGAACACGTCGTCGGGGCGGTCGACCGTGACGAGCTGCAGCGCCTCGAGGTCCGCCAGGCTCCGCCCGAGCAGGCGGCCCAGCCGGAGATCCCCCGCCCCCACGACGAGGGCGGCCCCGTCCCCCGACGCAAAGCGCGCCGGTGCGCCGGGGGAGGCCACCACGGGGCGTACAACCGCTGCGCCGGCGGCGGTGCCGGTCCGCCGCACCGTCAGCGAGACCGTCACCTCCGAGCCCGGCTCGAGATCGACGACCCACGCCATCCTCCCGCCGTCGGCCTCGATCACCTCGGGGACGGGCGATGCGCTCGCCACGACCGAGCCACCTTCCTCGTCCGACCACCGCAGGGCGCCCCCGTCCGACGCCGCGAGGAGCGCCTCGGGGAGGGCGCCGGACTTCACCTCGGCCATCTCGGCGAAGTCGGCGGAAAGGCGCAGCTCGACCACGAACCGCAGCGCTGCGCGGTCATACGAACGGAAATTGCATCGCTCGACGAGACCGTCCGGATGGACCCGGCGTCGGCGCGTGACCAGCACCGTCGGGTCCGGGACCGCCGTTCCGAGGTTGAAGCAGGCGGCTTCGAAGCGGTTCTCGGCGCCACCGCCGAGCTCGCGGCTGAGCGGGCTCGGCTCGACCCCGTCGACCACGAGCACGAGCTCGCTCAGCAGTCGCCGGTCCTCCACGAACACCCCACCGGCACCACCCGGTCGGATCTGACCGTCCTCGTCTGAAAGGCACAGCGCGGGAGCGACGAAGGCCGCCACGAGCCCGTTCAGCTGCGGCTGGCGCGGGCGCTCAACGGTGGACGGCGTCACCGCGCGACCGCCCGCCAGATCAGCTGTCGGCACATGGCGATCCTCGATTGGCATGTGCCCCCGCTCCCCGGAATTTCCTCGCTGACCCTAGCGAGTCAGTTACGGATCTGCAATGATGACCCCAGCAATTGGATCGTTCATCTGAACGTTCATCGGATCGATCACATCAGGCTCGGCGCAACGGTCGTCGGGGTCGCAGACCGGGGGGTCAGGCGCTATGGGGGGTGCGATGGACGTCGAGGAGCGGCGCGAGCCCACCTCGAAGCGCCCGACCATCGAGATGGTGGCATCCCGTGCCGGTGTGTCGCGCCAGACCGTCTCGAATGCCGTCAACGCGCCGCACCGGCTCCGCCCGGGCACCCTCGCCGTCGTGCGGGCGGCGATCGACGAGCTCGGCTACCGCCCGAGCCAGGCGGCGCGCTCGCTGCGGACGCAGTCGACGAGGGTGATCGGCTGCAGGCTGCTGCCGGGGAACTACGGCGGCACTGGCGGCGTGCTCGATCGCCTGCTGCACTCGCTGTGCGACACCGCCCGGTCCAACGGCTACGACCTGCTCACGTTCTCGGCGAACGACGACGACGACGAGATCGGCGTCTACGACGACCTGCTTCGACGAAACGCCGTCGACGGGATCCTGCTCACCAACACCCACCACGGGGACGCTCGCCCGGACTGGCTGCTCGAGCGCGGGGCCCGCTTCGTCGCCTTTGGTCGCCCCTGGGGACGGCGTGGCGTGAAGCACAGCTGGATCGACGTCGACGGCGCCCGGGGCACCGCCGAGGCCGTTGCCCACCTGGCGCGCCTCGGCCATACGCGCATCGCCTTCCTGGGCCTGCCGGAAGGCAACGGCGTCGGCGACGACCGCCTCGCCGGCTGGCAGCGCCAGACCCAGCAGCTGCGGCTGGCGACGAAGGGCCTGCTCGGGCGCGCCGAGGACGGGATCGCCTCGGGCCGGGCGCTCGCCGACCAGCTGCTCGACTCGGCCCGCCCGCCGTCGGCACTCGTCTGCGTCAGCGACGCCATGGCCATCGGGGCGATGCGCGCCGTCGAGGACCGGGGTTGGCGTCCCGGCCACGAGGTGTCGGTCGTGGGCTTCGACGACAGCCCGGTCGCATCGGTCATCCGACCGGGTCTGTCGAGCCTTCGCCAACCCATCGAGGCGGTCGCCAACCAGCTCGTCGAGACGCTGCTCGTCGTGCTCTCCGGAAGGACGCCCCGCCCGGAGCGGACGCTGCTCGCTCCTCGCCTGGTCGTGCGCGAGAGCAGCGGCAGTCGGGAGATCCGACAGATCGGCACGGCTGCCGAAGCGAGATGACCGTGCGCCGGCCGGCCCGAACGCCGGCCGGCCCGTGCCAGCCGGCCCCGGTACCACCGGGGCGGGAACCACCAGACCGAGCACGAGATGAGAAGAAGGGAAGCGGCAACATGAAGAGAGCAACGAAGGTGCTGGCCTCACTGACGCTCGCGGGGGCGATGACGGCCGGCCTATCCACCGGGGCACTCGCCTCCACGCGCGTACCGACAGCGGCGAAGATCACCCTGACCGGCAAGGCGACGGGCGTCAAGCTCTCGCTCATGTTCGGCTCTTCCGGGCCGGCCGAGACGGCAGCCGTGAAGGCCGCCGCCGCCGCATGGTCCAAGGCGACGCACAACCAGGTCAACGTGATCCCGGCCTCCAACTTCACCCAGCAGCTCGACGAGGCCTTCGCCGGCGGCACGCCGCCCGACGTCTTCTACCTCGGCTCGCAGCAGGTCGAGACCTTCGCCAAGCAGGGCGAGCTCCTTCCCTACGCCTCGCTCGTGGCGCCGCCGAAGGCGTTCTACCCGGCTCTCGTCAAGGCGTACACGGTCAACCACACCTGGTACTGCGTGCCGAAGGACTTCTCGAACCTGGCCCTCGAGATCAACACGACCATGTGGAAGGCGGCCGGCCTCGGCGCCTACCCGACGACCTGGAGCCAGCTGGCAGCCGATGCCAAGGCCCTCACGAAGAACGGGGTCGCAGGGCTCGACGTCGGCAACACCCTCGACCGCCTCGGTGCCTTCTTCGCCGAGAACGGCGGCTCGTACATGAACGCGCAGCGCACCAAGTTCACCTTCAACTCCCCCCAGAACGTCCAGGCGCTGGACTTCGTGCAGAGCCTGGCCAAGCAAGGCATCCTCCAGTTCCCCCCGCAGCAGTCGGCGGGCTGGGCCGGTGAGGCCTTCGGCCTGGGCAAGGCGGCGATGGCGACCGAGGGCAACTGGATCATCGGGGCGATGAAGTCGAGCTACCCGAGCATCAAGTGGGTCGCCGTCCCCATGCCGGCCGGCCCGAGCGGCAAGCGGGGAACGCTCACCTTCACCAACTGCTGGGGCATCCCCTCGGCGAGCAAGAACTCCCGCGCCGCCGTGAGCTTCGTGAAGTACCTCAGCTCATACCAGCAGCAGCTCCGGTTCGCCAATGCCTTCGGCGTCCTGCCGTCCCGGATCGCCGCCGCCACCGCCTACGCCAAGCAGAACCCCTCCGTCGCCGCCTTCGTCGCCGGCACGCCGTACGCGATGGCGCCGGTTCCGACGGTCGGCTTCTCGACGGTGCAGAGCCAGTTCGACACCCAGGTCGTCAACCTCGCCACGGGGGGCGCCAACCCGAGGACGATGCTCGACCAGCTACAGACCAACGCCGAGGCGCTGCTCCGGCCGTAGCGGGGTCCACCGGTGACCCGCGGGGCCGGCCGGGAGCGCCGGCGCCGCGGGTCACCGCCCGGTGCCACCGCGGGCGCGGCCGGGCTCCGCGCGGCGCTGTGCTGGGTGCTGGCCTCGGCGGGCGCCGGCCCCGGCGGCGCGTGAGGCGGCGCGACGGCCGGCCTGTTCCACCGTCCCGAGAGCAGGTGACACGATGACCACCCTTCCCGGTCCCGACCCGGACCTCCTCGCCGGCACCGCCGCCGGCGCGCGCCGTTCTCGCCGTCACCGGCTCGGGCGCCGCCTGGTCGGGCGAGGGCGCGGCAACGGCGCGACCGCCGGCCAGAACGTCGGCGGCTGGCTGTTCGTCTCCCCGGCGCTCGGGATCCTGATGGTCTTCCTCGTCGTCCCGATCTGCTTGGCGATCTACGTCAGCTTCACCGACTGGTCGGGGGTGACCAGCCCGTTCGCCTCGACGGTGCACGGCGTCGGCTTCTCCAACTACGCCTCGCTCCTCACCCAGCCCGGGCTCAGCCAGCAGCTCTTCGGCACGTCGCTTCGGGACAACCTGTACTACGTGCTCTTCGTCGTTCCGCTGCAGACGGCGCTTGCCCTGTGGCTGGCGGTGGTGGTGAACAACCGCTTCCTTCGGGGCCGCGGGCTCTTCCGCCTCGCCTTCTACTTCCCCTCGGTGACGAGCTCGGTCGCCATCACGACCGTGTTCATCTTCCTCTTCCAGGGCTCGGGCGCGGTGAACAAGGTGCTGCGCGTCTTCGGCATCACGGGACCGAACTGGCTGTACGACAGCAGAGGCATCTTCTCGGTAGCCCTCAACAACCTCGGCGTGCACAACCCGCCGGCCTGGTCGGGCCACCTCTTCCTCGGCATCAGCCTCTGGCAGTGGCTGGCGGGGCCGTCGTTCGGGATGTGCGTGCTCATCATCCTCGCCACCTGGACGACGTCGGGCACCTTCATGCTGCTGTTCCTGGCGGCCCTGCAGGGCGTCTCCCCGGAGGTGGAGGAGGCGAGCGAGATCGACGGCGCCTCGTCGTGGCAGCGCTTCCGCCACGTCACCCTGCCGATGCTGCGCCCGGCGCTCGTGCTCGTGCTGACGCTCGGGTTCATCGGCACCTGGCAGGTGTTCGACCAGGTGACGCTCGTCGGCCCGTACAACCAGACGACCTACACCCCCGCGTACCTCTCCTACTACGTGAGCTTCCAGGACAACCAGTTCGGCCAGGGGGCGGCGATCGCCTTTCTCCTCTTCGCGCTCATCGTCATCGTGACGCTGATCCAGCGGCGCCTCGTCAAGGAGGACCTGACGCAGTGAGCCATCGCCACCACCGCTCGACCCGGCGCAAGGTCCTCTCCTACGTCCTGCTCGTCGCGTTCGCCCTCGTGTTCCTCGCCCCGTTCCTGCTGCAGCTCGCCAACTCGCTGAAGACCGACGGCAACGCCACGGCCAACGAGCTCTCTCTCGTGCCCCACCCGGTGTCGCTGGCGGGGTGGCAGCAGGTGCTCGGCATCGGCAGCGCCGCCGGCGTCGCCGACTTCCCGCGGTGGCTCATGAACAGCCTCGTCGTCTCCCTGCTCATCACGGTCGGACGCGTCTTCCTCGACAGCCTCGCCGGCTACGCGCTGGCCCGCCTCCACTTCCGCGGCCGGCGCCTCGTGTTCGGGCTGGTCGTCGCCACCCTGATGGTCCCGAGCGTGACCCTGCTGATCCCGCAGTTCCTCATCATCAAGCAACTCGGCATCTTCAACAGCTATCCCGGGATGATCCTGCCGATGCTCATCGACGCCACCGGGATCTACCTGATGCGGCAGTTCTTCCTGCAGGTCCCGGTCGCGCTCGAGGAGGCGGCCCGGATCGACGGGGCGGGGACCTTCACTACCTATTGGCGGGTCGTGCTCCCGATGGTCCGCCCAGGGCTGATCACCCTCACCATCCTCTCGTTCCAGGCCGCCTGGAACCAGTACGCCTTCTTCCTCGTCGCCACCGTCTCGCCCCAGTACTTCACCCTGACGACCGGCCTCGCCAACATCGTCGACGGCGGCCTCTCGGCGGGCAACCAGTTCCCCCTCAAGCTCGCCGCCGCCATGCTCACGACGGTCCCGGTCGCGGTGCTGTTCTTCGTCTTCCAGCGCTACCTTCGTGCCAGCCGCTTCGACGCCGCCGTGAAGGGCTGAACCGCCCGGCCAGCGCCGCCCGGCCAGCGCCGCCCATCCAGCGCCGCCCGCGAGCCAGGCGCTCCCCGCGGGCCGGACCGCCGGGGAGCGCCCGCCCGGGTGGGGCTAGCCTGCCCCGGTGGATCGCCGAGCCCACGTCGTCGACTGGTCCTGCGAGCTCGTCGGCACCGCCGTGCTCGTCCTCGGAGGCCTGTCGGCCGTCGTCGCCGACTTCGCCCCGGGCTCCCCGGTGGCCTCGCTCGTCCCCTCGGCCTCCCTCCGCCTGCTCCTCACCGGCGGGCTGTTCGCCGGCACCGGCGCCCTCGTCACGCTCTCGCCGGTCGGTCGGCGCAGCGGGGCCCACCTCAACCCGGCGGTCAGCCTCGCCTTCTTCGCCGAGGGCCACCTGGCGGTGCCCGATCTCGTCGGCTACGTCGTCGCCCAGTGCCTCGGCGCTCTCGCCGGCACCGCCACCCTTGCGGTCGCCTGGGGGAAGCGGGCCGCGAGCCTCCGCGACGGCCTCACCCAGCCGGGCCGCGGGCTCTCCCCCTTGGCCGCCGCGGGCGTGGAGGCGCTCATGACCGGCGTGCTCGTCCTCACCCTGTTCGCCTTCGTCTCGAGCACCCGCACCGCCCGCTGGACGCCGCTCGCCGCCTGGGCGGTCATCACGGTGCTCGTCTGGCAGGGCGCCCCCTACACCGGCACGAGCCTCAACCCCGCCCGCAGCCTCGGCCCCGCCGTCGTCTCGGGCCACTGGGGCGACTACTGGGTCTACCTCGTCGGCCCCCTCACGGGCGCCGCGGCGGCCGTCGGGTTGTGGCGGGCGAGCGAGCGTCAGACCCTCACCGCCAAGCTCTTCCACGACCCCCGCTACCACAGCGCCGTGCGCTCGCTGCTTCCCGTCAAGCCCTGAGCGGGGAGCCCGTGCCGGGTCCTTCGTGGCACTGCCGTTGCTCGGTCGACTGGTCGCCTGGCAGCCCGCAGCGCGCCTCCCCGCCGCCCGGCTCCGCCGGCTCCGCCCCGCCGGCATGCCAGTCGCACGAACGCCACCTTCTCGTCGCCTGGGCGCCTGCTACCAGACGCGTCCGGTTCACCCGACGGGCCTAGCCTCCGCTCCGGCGCGCCCCGTGGCGCGCCGGCAGGTACGCACGACGAGGAGGCGGAGTGGACCGCGCTGCTGTCCGGGTGGCACCGGTCGCGCTCGCCCTCCTCCTCGGCGCCGGCCTCGCCGCGGCCGCCGTCGCTCTGGGGCGCCTCGCCCGGCACACGGCAAGCGACCTCGACGTCACCCTGGGCCTCCTCGGCGCCGTCGGCTGCGCCGCCCTCGCGCTCGCCCTCGTCGCGCTCGCCGCCCTCCTTGCCCGGCGCCCCCCGACCGCCAGCGCGGCAACCACCGGCCCCGCCGGCGCCAGCCGAGTTGGCGCCAGCCGGGTTGGCACGAGCCGTGCGGGCACCAGCCCCGCGCCATCGGCCACCCGGCTCGGTGCCGGCCCGGTCCCGCCGCGCCGTGCGGGCGCCGGGAGCCCGGGATGGCCCGCCTAAGCTCGATTGCTCGAGCGAGGAGCCACGCAGATGCCACCTGCCATCGAGGCCGACGAGCTGGCCATCACGTTCAAGGGCGGCGTGCGCGCGCTCGACGGCGTCAGCTTCGCCGTGGAGCCGGGTTCGGTGTTCGGCCTGCTCGGCCCGAACGGTGCCGGCAAGACGACGGTCGTGCGGATCCTCACCACCGTGCTCCTCCCCGACACCGGCCGCGGGCGGGTGCTCGGCCACGACGTCGTCGCCGAGGCCGGCCTGGTGCGGACGCTGTTCGGCCTGGCCGGCCAGTACGCGGCGGTCGACGAGACCCTGACCGGCCGGGAGAACCTGCGGATGGTCGCCCGCCTCAACCACCTCCGGCGGGCCGACGCCGCCCGGCGAGCGGACGACCTGCTCGAGCGCTTCGGCCTCGGACAGGCCGGCGACCGGACGCTCAAGACGTACTCCGGCGGCATGCGACGGCGCCTCGACCTCGCGGCCGCCCTCGTCGCCGAGCCCGGCGTCCTGTTCCTCGACGAGCCCACCACCGGGCTCGACCCGCAGAGCCGCATCGACCTGTGGGGCGTCATCGACGAGCTCGTCACCGAGGGCACCACCGTGCTGCTCACCACCCAGTACCTCGAGGAGGCCGACCGCCTCGCACGCAAGGTCGCCGTCGTCGACCACGGCCGGGTCATCTCCCAGGGGACGCCCACCGAGCTGAAGGCGGCCCTCGGCGCCACCGTCCTCGAGGTGGGCCTCGCCGACGAGGCCGCCGCCCGGCGCGCCGCCGAGGCGCTGGCCCCGCTCGGTCGCGGCATGCCCCACCTGGACGGCAAGCAGCTCGAGCTGCCCGTCGACGAGGGGCCGCGCGCCGCCGTCGCCGCACTGCGAGCCCTCGACCAGGCCGGCCTCGAGCCGGCCCGCTTCGCCCTTCGCGAGCCGAGCCTCGACGACGTCTTCCTCGCCCTCACCGGGCGCGCCGCCGAGGACCGGGCCGGCGCCGACGGCTTCCCGGGCAACGGCACCGGCGACGGCACGCAGACGGCTCGGCGACGGCGCGGCCGGACCCGGGACCGTTCGGGAGACGGAGCGGCGGTGCGGCGGTGACCGCCGGCGTGCTCGCCGGGCGGCGGCCCGGGGCGCCGGGCGGCCGGCTCCGCTGGGTGGTGCAGGACGCCCTCACCATGACCGGGCGCAACCTGATCCACTACGTGCGCATCCCCGGCTCGCTCTTCTTCTCGGGGATCCAGCCGATCATGTTCGTGCTGCTCTTCCGCTACGTCTTCGGGGGGGCCATCAAGCTGCACGGCGGCAGCTACGCCAACTACCTCATCCCGGGCATCTTCGTCCAGACGGTCACCTTCGGGGCCGTCGCCACGAGCATCGGCCTCGCCGAGGATCTCCAGAAGGGCCTCGTCGAGCGGTTCCGGGCGCTGCCCATGGCCCGCTCGGCGCTCCTCGCCGGGCGGACGCTCGCCGACCTCGTCCGCAACGTGTTCGTCGTCGTCCTCATCACCGGGGTCGGCTACGCCGTCGGCTTCCGCGTGCAGACCAACGCCGGCGCCTTCATCGCCGGCCTCCTCCTCATCCTGCTGTTCGCCTTCGCCCTCTCGTGGGGATTCGCCGTCATCGGGCTGTCGGCGCCCGACAGCGAGACGGCCCAGGTCATGTCGTTCCCGATCCTGTTCCCGCTCACGTTCGCCTCCTCGGCCTTCGTACCGGTCCAGGACATGCCCGGCTGGCTGCAGGGCTTTGCCGCCCACCAGCCCATCAGCGTGGAGGTGGGCATGGCGCGCTCCCTGATGCTCGGCGGGCCGACGGCGAGCGACCTGTGGCAGGCGCTCGCCTGGAGCTTCGGCCTGCTGCTCGTCCTCGTCCCGCTCGCCGTCTCCCGCTTCCGGCACCGGACCACCTGATGCCGCACCACGCCAAGATCCTCACCGTCTCGGACGGCGTCGCCGAGGGCACCCGGGACGACCGGTCGGGCGCCGTCCTCGCCGAGCGGCTCGTCGAGGCCGGCTACCGCCTCGTCGAGCGCCGCGTCGTCGGCGACGGCACCACCTCGGTGGCCACCGCCCTCGTCGACCTCGCCGACGGGTTCACCGGCCTGCTCGTCACGACCGGCGGCACCGGCTTCGGCCCGCGCGACCTCACCCCCGAGGGGACCCGGACCGTGCTCGAGCGCGAGGCGCCCGGCCTCGCCGAGGCGATGCGCCGAGCCAGCCCGCTCGGCCCGCTCTCGCGGGGCCTCGCCGGCACCCGCGGCAGCTGCCTCGTGCTCAACCTCCCCGGGTCACCCCGCGGCGCGCTCGAGTCGCTCGATGCCGTCCTCGAGCTGCTCCCCCACGCCCTCGACCTGCTCGCCGGCGGGCGCCCCCACTGACTTCGCGCCCGCACGGCCTCACCGGAGGGGCTCCGCCGGCGAGCCGGAGCGTGCAGGGGGAGGCCGGTCAGCAGCAGTCCTCGTCGACCGGCCCCGCCGCTGCGGCGGCGGCACGCCCGGGCCCGCCGGCGACGACGTCGCCGGAGGCGCCGCTCGAGCCGGCCAACCCGGCGAAACGGCCGATGGGCTGCACGGCCACCACCTCCCCGGCCGCCACCCCGTGGCCGTCGGGAAGGTGGACCAGCACCTCGGCCTCCACGATGCTCCGCTGCTGGTGCGACCCATGACCGGCCACGCGCCGCACGAGCAGCCGCCCGTCCGGCCCGGGAGCGGTGACGGCACCGACGAGGTGGAGCTTCCCGTCCGGGCGCCGTGACAGGTCTTCTGCGGCGACGGCGCCGAGCAGCGTCGGCACGCGTCCGGGGGCGCCGGCGAGCACCGCCAGCAACGGCCGCACGAACGACTCGAAGCTGACGAGCGACGACACCGGGTTGCCGGGCAGCCCGACGAGCTTCGCCCCCGAGGCGAGCGTGCCGTGGACGAGCGGCTTCGCCGGCTTGATGGCCACCCCGACCACCTGGCGGTGCACCGGGCACATCCGCTCGAGCACCCCCCGCACCACGTCCCGGTCGCCCACGCTCACCCCCCCGCTCGTCAGCACGACGTCGCAGGACCCTGCCGCCTCGGCCACCCGTTCGACCAGCACGTCCTCGTCGTCCTCCACCAAGCCGAGGTCGACGGCCGTCGCCCCCGCCTCGGCCACGAGGGCCAGCAGCAGGTGGCGGTTCGACTCACGGATCTGTCCCGGTGCGAGCACGACGCCGGCCGGGCGCAGCTCGCTGCCGGTGGACAGCACCCCGACGACCGCCCGGCGGCGGCAACGGACGGTCGCGAGGCCGACGCTCGCCAGCACCCCGACGTGGCGGGGCGTGACGACGGTGCCCGCCGCGAACAGCAGCGACCCCTCCGCCACGTCCTCGCCGGGATGGCGCAGGTGCTGGCCCGCCTCCGCACGGCGCGACAGCACCACGAGGTCACCGTCGGGCGACGGCTCGCTGTCCTCCACCATGCACACCGCGTCCGCCCCGCTCGGCACGGGGGCGCCCGTCATGATCCGAACGGCCTCGCCCGGGCCGATCGTCCCGGCAGGCGGATCGCCGGCCATCGTCGTCGCCACCACCCGAAGGCGCGCCGGGACCGACGCCAGGTCGGCGGCGCGCACCGCGTAGCCGTCCATCGCCGAGCTCACGAACGACGGGACCGACTCGGGCGCCACCACGTCCTCGGCGAGCGCCAGGCCGACCGCCTCGTCGATCGGCACGGTCGCCGGCGCCAGCGGCGCCACCCCCGCCACGACCGCCGCACGTGCCTCCTCGAGCTCGAGCAGGTCGCTCATCCACCCACCTCCCCCTCCGGCGCCACGAGCGCCAGCAGGCGCGCCACGTCCTCTGGCGTGTCCCAGTCCGCCGTCCACCCGGTGGCCACCCGCCCTGCCCCGCCGTCCGGCCCGAGCTCGACCAGGTCGTCGCCGAGGCGCACCTCCCGCAGCGCCCGGGCGCCGCCGGCAAGGGCCGCCCCGGCCGCTGCAAGGTCCGCCGGCGACCAGCGCGCCGACAGCAGCTGCCGGCGCCCGTCGGCGACCGGCACCACCGAGCCTGCCCCCGGCCAGTCGGCCAGCAGCCGGAGCGCACCGGCGTCGAGCAGCGGCAGATCGCACGCGACGACGAGCACCGGGCCAGTGTGACCGGCAGCGGCCAGCGCGCGCCATCCGGCGACGACCGCCGCCAGCGGACCGGCGAACGGTGGCGCCTCGCGGACCGCCGCCAACCCGGAGCTGCCCGGGCCCACCTCGAGGGCCAGCGCCGGCCCCACCACCTCCACCAGCAGCCCGCCGAGCCGGGCCGCCATCGTGCGGCCTCCGAGCACCAGCTGGCTCTTGTCCCGTCCCATCCGCCGGCTCCGGCCGCCGGTCAGGAGCAGCCCCGCCAGCCGGCCCGCCCCACCGGCGCCCGGCACCGCACCCGTCACGGGCCCACCGCCGCCGGCCTCGGCTCCGGCTCGGCCGCACCACCCACCAACCGACCGTCCGGGCCGAACCGCGGCGGGTCGACCAGGGTGCACTGCACCGCCGCGCCGGGGTCGCCCGGCACGAGGTCGCACCCGAGCATCACCGGCTGGCCCGCCAGCTGCACCTCGGCCAGGAAGCGTGCCCCGTGCGGCACGACCCGGCCGATCCGGCCCTCGAGCACCGGTCCGACCTCGGGGGCGCGGCCGAAGCGCACCCGGTCGGGGTGCACCCCGACGAGCTCCCCGCCGCGGCCGGCAGGCAGCACGGCCACGTAGCCGACGAGCCGGGCCACCTCGGCCGTCGCCGGCCGGCGCACGAGCTCGGCGGCCCCGGCCACCTGCAGCAGCCGGCCGCCGGCGAGCACCCCGATGCGCTCGGCGAACGCCTGCACCTCGGCCAGCTCGTGTGCAACGAGCACCACCGGCAACGCCCGCTCGGCCGCCTCGTCGCGCACGAGGTGCACCAGCTCGGCACGCAGCGGGGCGTCGAGGCCCTGGAACGGCTCGTCGAGCAGCAGGGCGCGCGCCGGTGCCTGGAGGGCCCGCGCCAGCGCCACGCGCTGGGCCTGGCCCCCGGACAGCTGGCTCGGGTAGGCCGACAGGAGCCCGCCGATGCCGAGGCGCTCGCACAGCGCCGCCTCCCGCACCGCCAGCTCACCACCGTCGCCGTCCGGCCGGCGACGGATGCCGTAGCGGACGTTCTCGGCGACGCTCAGGTGCGGGAACAGCCCCGGCCGCTGCCGTAGCAGGCCGACCCTGCGGTCCCACAGCGGGACGCCGGCGAGGTCGCGGCCCTCGAGCACCACCCGTCCGCCGTCGAGCGGCACCACGCCGGCCACGGCGTCGAGCACCGTCGACTTGCCCGACCCGGACGGCCCGAACAAGCCGAGGCGCTCGCCGGCGCCCACCTGGAACGACGCCTCGACGGCGAAGCGCCGCCGCTCAACCCGCAGCGCGACGTCGAGCACGGGCCGACCACCAGAAGGCGGCGAGCGGGACGGGAAGGGCCACGACGAGCAGCACGAGCGCATAGGGCAACGCCGCCGCCAGCCCGTTGGCGTCGAGCGTCGTGTAGATCTGCATCGGGATCCCGTAGGGATGGTACGCGACGATGAGCACCGCCCCGAACGCCCCCATCGCCCGCGCCCATGCCACGGCGAGCGCCGAGGCCAGCCCGGGCAGGGCGAGGGGCAGGCTGACCCGGCGCACCGCTCGGGCCGGCCGGTCGCCGAGCAGCTGCGCCTGCGCCTCGAGCGCCGGGTCCACGGCCGCGAACGCCGCCGCAGCGCCGAGCAGGTAGTAGGGCGCCGACTCGTACACCTCGGCGACGACGAGGGCGAAGAACGTGTTGGAGGCGCTCAGGTGGACGTGCGCCAGCGCCTCGCCGATCGGGGTGTACGGGCCGACCAGGAACACGAGCAGCAGCCCGACCACGAGCGGCGGCAGCAAGAGCCCGGCGAGCAGCGCCGCCTCCCACAGCCGCGGCGCCGGCAGCCGGCCCCTCGCCAGCAGGAACCCGGCCGGCGTCCCGAGCACGAGGAGCACCCCGAGCGCCACCCCGCTCGCCTCGAGCGAGGTGGCGAGCGGCGACAGCGCACCCGGTGCCGACAGCGCCGACGAGATCGACGACGCCGACAGGTGGGCGGCAAGCGCCCCGAGCGGGGCGAGCAGCACCACCCACACGACCACAGCAAACCCCACCGAGGCGACGGCGCTCGGCGACCGGAGCCTGCCGAGCCGGCCGGCCGCCAGCCCGGGGACGGGTGCGGGCGCGCTAGGGAACAGCACGGCCCGCCGCCGGCGGCCCGTCCGGGCCGTCCACCGGCACGTGGTCGACCGAGCCGTCGTCCCGCCGGCGCCACGACCCGGAGGCGCCCCCGGACTTCTCGAGCACGACCGCGTCCTCGATACGTGCCAGCGGGTCCTCGCCCCGGCACGCCTCGAACAGGCTGAGCGCCGCCACCAGGCAGGCGGTGAGCGCCTCGATCTCGACCCCGGTGCGGTCGCGGGCGACCGTCGTCGCCTCGATGGTCACGCCACCCTCGTCGACCGCCAGCTCGAGCTGCACCCCGTCGAGCAGGATCTGGTGGCACAGCGGCACGAGCCGCGGCGTCGACTTGGCGGCGAGCATCCCGGCGGCCTTCGCCAGCACGAGCGACTCCCCGCCACCGAGCTCGCCCCGCCGGAGACGGCCGGCGACGGCGGGTGCCAGGACGAGGCGGGCCCGGGCGCGCGCCACCCGGTCGGTCGTCCCCTTCGCCGTGACGTCCACCATCCGCGCCCGGCCGCGCTCGTCGAGGTGGGTGAGCGCCCCCGTCCGGGCCGGCACTAGGCCCCGCTTCGCGCGGCCGTCACCACGCGCCCGGGGCCGGCGTACACGTTGCCCCGCCCGTTGCGCACGAAGGCGACGAGGGTCATCCCGAGCCGCTCCGCCGTGTCGACGGCGAGGTTGGACGGGGCCGACACCGCCACCACGACCGGGATCCTGCCGACGGCCGCCTTCTGCACGATCTCGAAGCTGACCCGGCCCGACACGACGAGCACGGCCGAGTCGAGCGGCCACCGACCGGACAGGGCCGCCCACCCGAGCAGCTTGTCGACGGCGTTGTGCCGGCCGATGTCCTCCCGCAGCGCCAGCAGCTCGCCGCCGGCGGCGAACAGCCCCGCCGCGTGGATCCCACCGGTCCGGTCGAACAGCTCCTGGCGCGCCCTCAGCCGGTCGGGCAGCTCGAGCAGCAGCTCGGCCGCCACGCTCGGCCCCTCGCCCACCGGCTGGCAGCGCGCCTCGAGGTCCTCGATCGAGCTCGTCCCGCACACACCGCAGCTGGCACTCACCGGGAGCTCGCGCCGGCGCCCGGCGAGCTCGACCGGGACCGCCGAGTCGACCGTCACCACGTTGAAGCGCTGCTCCTCGACGTCGACGCAGTAGCGCGCCGCCCGTACCGCCTCCGGCCCGGGGATGATCCCCTCGGCCAGCAGGAACCCGACAGCCAGCTCGAAGTCGTTGCCCGGCGTGCGCATCGTCACCGACACCCGTCCGGCCGGCTCGCCGGGCGGGGCACAGCGGATCTCGAGCGGCTCCTCGCCGACGACCGTCTCGGGCCACTCCACCGCCCGGCCGTCACGCAGCGCCAGCACCGTGCGCCCGGCGGTCGCCCGGGTGGTGCTCACCGCCGGCTCCCGCACCCACCCGACACGGGCGGCAGCAACGCCAGCTCGTCCCCGTCGGCCACCGGCGTCTCGTCGCCGGCCGGGGCGCCGTTGACCCACCGGCCGCACGTCGCCACCACGGCCCGCTGGTCGTTGCTGGCTCCGTCCAGCAACGCCGCCACCACCTCGGCGACGGTTCCGGCCGGCGCCTCGGCGACGGCCCGCCCGAACGCCGTCCGGGCGGGCCCGAACAGGCGGACCGTGGCCCTCCCGCCGCCCATCCTCAGCCGCCGATCATCGACATCGACCGGCGCGACCGGATGAAGGTCGGCTCGCCGATCCCGTGCCCGGCACGCTTGGCCTCGACCGCCCCGACGAGCACGCCGGCGAGCTGCTCGTCGCTCGCCCCTTCGCGCAGCAGCCGCCGCAGCGGCCGCTCGTCGTCGGAGAACAGGCAGTTGCGCACGGCGCCGTCCGCCGTCACCCGCAGCCGGTTGCAGGTGGCGCAGAACGGACGGGTGACCGACGAGATGGCCCCGATCTCCCCACCGCCGTCGGCGAAGCGGAACCGCTCGGCCGGCGCCGGGTCCGCCGGGTCGCGCACCTCCTCGAGCGGCCAGCGTGCGCCGATCGTCTCGAGCACCGTGGCCGTCGGCACGACGTGGTCCGGCCGCCAGCTGCCCGGAGCGTCGAGCGGCATGAACTCGATGAACCGCACCACCCGGCCGGTCCTGCGGGCGAGCTCGGCGAAGTCGAGGACCTCGTCGTCGTTGACCCCGGCCATCAACACCACGTTGACCTTCACCGGCTGCAGCCCGGCCGCCTCGGCCGCTTCCATCGCCCCGAGCACCGCCTCCAGCCGCCCGCGCCGCCGGATGGTCGGGAACCGGTCGGGACGGAGGCTGTCGCAGCTCACGTTCACCCGACGCAGGCCCGCCTCGGCGAGCGGTGCCGCCAGCTTCTCGAGCCGGGTCCCGTTGGTCGTGAGCGCCACGTCCTCGAACCCTTGCGCAGCCAGCCCGGCCACGATGTCGACCACGTCGGCCCGCACGAGCGGCTCGCCCCCCGTGATGCGCACCGACCGCACCCCGAGGGCCCGGGCGACGGCTCCCACCCGCTGGATCTCGGCAGCCGTCAGCAGCTCGTCGCGGGGCCGGAACACCTGGTCCTCGGTCATGCAGTACACGCAGCGCAGGTTGCACCGGTCGGTGATCGACAGCCGCAGGTCGTCGTGCACGCGGCCGAACCGGTCGACGAGCCGGGCCTCGAGGGCCGTCAGGCTCATGCCCGCACCTCGCGCTCTCCCCGGTGCCCGCCGGCGCTGCCCGCCCCGGCGGCCCGCCCCCCCGGCCCGTCCCCGCCGGCCACGAGCGGGGCGGTCGCCTCGCTCCACTCGGCGCCGCCCTGCCAGGTCTCGAACTTCCAGATCGGCACCGTCGACTTGAGCGTGTCGATGCAGAACCGGGCCGCCTCGAACGCCTCGGCCCGGTGCGGTGCCGCCACCGCCACGGCGACCGCCACCTCGCACGGCTCGAGGGGCCCCACCCGGTGGTGCAGGGCAACCCGGCCGAGCGACGGCCAGCGGCGGCGGGCCTCGGCCGCCACCTTCGCCAGCTCGGCGACCGCCACCTCCTCGTAGGCCTCGTACTCGAGCCGGGACACCCCCGGGCGGCCCTCGGCGTGGTCGCGCACGGTCCCGAGGAAGGTCACGACCCCGCCACACGACGGCTCGACCACCCAGCCGGTGATCGCCTCGAGCGGCACCGGCTGGTCGCCGAGCGTGATCCACTCCCTCGCCGAGGCCGCCGCCGGCGCCACGGCGCGCTGCACTGCGCGTTCGTCCACGCCACGAGGCTACCCAGTGTGCGCCGGCCAGCGGTCCGCCGGCGGGGCGCCGGGGTAAGGTTCGGGCGTGGCCGATCCGGAGCAGACCGCCCGCCAGCGTCTCGACGCCGAGCTCGACCGCCTCGAGCAGCTGCGTGACGAGGTCGCCGCACGGATCGCCGACGAGCAGGCGGGCGACAGCGCCGAGCTGTCCCACCTCGACCAGCACCCGGCGGAGCTCGGCACCGAGACCCAGCAGCGCGAGCAGGACCAGTCGCTGCTCGAGCAGTTGCAGGGCGAGCTCGCCGACCTCGAGGACGCCTACGCCCACCTCGACGCCGGCACCTACGGGCGCTGCGAGGTGTGCGGCCGCCCGATCGGCGAGGAGCGCCTCCAGGCGATCCCGGCGGCCCGCCGCTGCGCCGAGCACCAGGCCGCCGCCGAGGCCGGCGACGGCCTGGTCGGCTGAGCCCCACCGCCCGCCGTTGACCACCGATCCCGGCACCACGCCACCGACCCGCCTCGCCGCCCAGCTCACCGCCAACCTGCGCGGCGAGGTCCGCTTCGACGGCGGCACGCGGGCGCTCTACGCCGCCGACGCCTCCAACTACCGCCACGCCCCGCTCGGCGTCGTCGTGCCGGCCGATGAGGACGACGTGGCGACGGCGCTGTCCATCTGCGCCGAGCACGGCGCGCCGGTCCTCGCCCGGGGGGCCGGCACCAGCCTCGCCGGGCAGGCCTGCAACGAGGCGGTCGTGCTCGACACGAGCCGCCGCCTCGACGCCATCGTCGAGCTCGATCCCGGCCGTCGTCTCGCCCGGGTCCAGCCGGGCGTCGTCCTCGACCGGCTGCGGGACGCCGCCGGCGCCCACGGGCTGACCTTCGGCCCCGACCCGGCCACCCACGCCTGGTGCACCCTCGGCGGGATGGCCGGCAACAACTCGTGCGGCACCCACGGGCTCACCGCCGGGCGCACCTCGGACAACGTCGAGCGACTCCGCGTCGTCACCGCCGCCGGCACCCGCCTCGACCTCGGCCCGCTCGACGCCCCCGGCGAGGCCGCCGCCGTGGCCGCCGGTGGCGAGCTCGCCCGCATCGTCACCGGGCTGCGCCGGATCGCCGACCACTACGGCCAGGCGGTCCGCGACGGCTTCCCCCGCCTCGAGCGGCGCGTCTCCGGGTTCAACCTCGACGAGCTCCTCCCCGAGCACGGCTTCCACCTCGCCCGGGCGCTCGTCGGCACCGAGTCGACCTGCGCCGTCACCACCGAGCTCACCGTCTCCCTCGTCCCCCTCCTGCCCCACCGCCGGCTCGTCCTGCTCGCCTACCCCGACGTCTTCGCCGCCGCCGATGCCGTCCCCGGGCTGCGCGCCGCGCCCCTCGCCGCCCTCGAGGGCTTCGACGACGTCCTCGTCGGGCACGCCCGCGCCGCCCGCCTCAACCTGGCCGAGCTCGCCCTGCTGCCGCCCGGTGGCGCCTACCTGCTGGCCGAGGTCGCCGGCGACACCGAGGCCGAGGCGATGCAGCGGGCCCGCGACGTCGTCGCCGCCGCTGACGGGGCGACCGACCGTCGCCTCGTCGAGCGCCTCGACGAGCAGCAGGCGCTGTGGCGCATCCGCGAGTCCGGCCTCGGCGCCACCGCCCGCCCGCCCGGGCGGCGACCGAACCTCGAGGGCTGGGAGGACGCCGCCGTTCCCCCCGAGCGGCTCGGCGAGTACCTCCGGGGCATCACCGAGCTGTGGGGCCGCTACGGCTACCACGGCGCCTGGTACGGCCATTTCGGTCAGGGCTGCGTCCACACGCGCAACGACTTCGACCTCTCGAGCGCTGCCGGGGTGGCCGCCTACCGCTCCTACGTCGAGCAGGCCGCCGACCTGTGCGTCCGGCTGGGCGGATCGCTGTCGGGCGAGCACGGCGACGGCCAGGCGCGCGGTGAGCTGCTCGTCAAGATGTTCGGTACCGAGCTCGTCCAGGCGTTCGGCGCCTTCAAGGCCGTGTTCGACCCCGACGGCCGCATGAACCCGGGCCGGGTCGTCCACGCCCGGCCGCTCGACGCCGACCTGCGCCACGGCCCGGACGCCCACCCGGTGCGTCTCGGCCGGACGCGCCTGGCCCTGCGCGCCGACGGGGGCGACCTCGCCCACGCCGCCGAGCGCTGCGTCGGTGTGGGTCGCTGCCGCAACACCGTCGGCGGCGTCATGTGCCCGTCCTACCGGGCGACCCGTGACGAGCGCCACTCCACCCGGGGGCGGGCCAAGCTGCTCGGCGAGATGTTCCGCGGCGAGCTCACCCCCGCGAGCTGGCGCAACGAGGACGTCTTCGAGGCCCTCTCGTTGTGCCTGTCCTGCAAGGGCTGCGCCGTCGACTGCCCGACCCACGTGGACATGGGGAGCTACAAGTCGGAGTTCCTCTCCCACTACTACCACCGGCGGCGGCGGCCGACGGTCGACTACGTGCTGTCGCTGCTCCCCTTGTGGGTCCGCATCGCCGGGGTGGCGCCGCGCCTCGCCAACGCCCTCGGGCGCTCCCGGCGGATCGGCGTGGCGCTGCGGCGTGCCGCCGGCCTGTCGACGGCGCGCGCCGTCCCCGAGCTCGCCCCCGTCCCCTTCCGCCGCTCGACGACCAGCCGGGCGCGCTCGCAGCTCGCCGGTGCCACCGTCGCCGTGTTCGCCGACACCTTCTCCGACGCCTTCCTCCCGCGTCGCGCCGAGGCGACCGTCGCCGTCCTCGAGGCCGCCGGCGAGCGGGTCGTCGTGGTCGGGCAGGACGCCTGCTGCGGCCGGACGCTGTTCGACTCCGGCATGCTCGACCTCGCACGGGCCAACCTGCGCCGCCTCGTCGCCACCCTCGGGCCGGCGGTGGCGGCCGGGCTCCCCGTTGTCGTCCCCGAGCCGAGCTGCCTCGCCACCCTGCGCGACGAGCTCGGCGAGCTCCTCCCCGACGACCCCGGCGCCGGCCGGCTGCAGCAGCTCGCCCGCAGCCTCGGCGAGCACCTCGTCGCCACCGGGCTGCCCGCCGCCCTCGCCCCGCCCGCCGGCGCCGACCACGAGCCGGCAGCGGCGGCCGTCTTCACCCACTGCCACCAGCGCGCCACCGGCTCCCGGACGGCGGACCGCGACGTCCTCGTCGCCGCCGGCTTCGACGTCACCACGCTCGATCCGGGCTGCTGCGGTCTTGCCGGCTCGTTCGGCTTCCGCGCCGAGACCGACCCGGTCTCCCGGGCGGTCGCCGAGACGGGCTTCGCCCCGGCGCTGCGCGCCCTGCCGGCCGGCACCCGCCTGGTGCTCGACGGCTTCAGCTGCGCCCTCCAGGCCGGCGAGCTCGGCCTCGACGCCGGCGTCACCCTCGCCGAGCTGCTCGCCGAGCGGCTCGGCGCCGCCCCCGAGGCCGCCCGGCAGGGATGACCACCGTGCCGGCGCCGCCCCCGGGCGCGCCGGCCGTCGGGTCTGTCAGCCCCGCTCCTTCTCGAGCCGCTGCTCGAGCGCCCCCAGCTCCTCGCTCAGCCGCTTCGGCAGGTGGTCGCCGAAGGTGGCGAAGTACTCCCGGATCGCCGGGATCTCCCCCAGCCACGCCTCCGGGTCCACCTCGAGCAGCTCGGCCAGCGCCTCCGGCGAGAGGTCGAGGCCCGACACCTCGAGCGCGCCCTCGCCCGGCACGAGACCGATCGGGGTCTCCTCCGCCGCCCCCGCCCCGGTGCACCGCTCGAAGATCCAGGCCAGCACCCGCGAGTTCTCGCCGAACCCCGGCCACAGGAACCGGCCGTCCGACCCCTTGCGGAACCAGTTGACGTAGAACACCCGCGGCCGGTCCTCCGGGGCGAGCCGCGCACCGACGTCGAACCAGTGCGACCAGTAGTCGGCCATGTTGTACCCGCAGAACGGCAGCATGGCGAACGGGTCACGGCGCAGCGCACCGACCGCCCCGGTCGCCGCTGCCGTCGTCTCCGACGACATGATCGAGCCCAGGAACACCCCGTGCTCCCAGTCGAACGCCTCGTGCACCAGCGGGATGACGCTCTGGCGGCGCCCACCGAACAGGATCGCCGAGATCGGCACCCCCGCCGGGTCCTCCCACTCCGGTGCCATCGCCGGGTCCTGCGAGATCCGCACCGTGAACCGCGAGTTCGGGTGAGCCGCCGGGCCCGACCCCGGCTGCCATGGCCGGTCCTGCCAGTCGACGAGCCCCGCCGGCGGCTCGGCCGTGAGCCCCTCCCACCACACGTCCCCGTCCTCGGTCCGGGCCGTGTTGGTGAAGATCGTGTCGTGGTCCAGCATCGAGAGGGCGTTCGGGTTGGTGTCCGGCCCCGTCCCCGGCGCCACGCCGAAGAAGCCGAACTCCGGGTTGATCGCCCGCAGCTTGCCGTCCTCGGCCACCCGCATCCAGCAGATGTCGTCCCCGATCGTCTCGACCTTCCAGCCGGGCAGCGTCGGGATGACCATGGCCAGGTTCGTCTTGCCGCAGGCCGACGGGAACGCCCCCGTCATGTACCGCACCTCGCCGCTCGGCGCCGTCACCTTGATCACGAGCATGTGCTCTGCCAGCCAGCCCTCGTCCCGGGCGATCACCGAGGCGATGCGCAGGGCCAGGCACTTCTTGCCGAGCAGGGCATTCCCGCCGTAGCCCGAACCATACGACCAGATCTCACGCGTCTCGGGGAAGTGGGCGATCGCCACCTGCGCCGGGTCGCACGGCCACGCCACGTCCTCCTGGCCCGCCTCGAGCGGGGCCCCGACCGAGTGCAGGCACGGCACGAAGCTCCCCCGCTCCTCGATCGCCCGCTGCGCCGCCTCCCCCATCCGGGTCATGATCCGCATGCTCACCACCACGTACGGCGAGTCGGTCAGCTCGACCCCGACCAGCGACGCCGGCGACGACAGCGGCCCCATCGAGAACGGCACCACGTACATCGTCCGGCCCCGCATCGACCCCTCGAACCGCCTGGTCAGCTCGGCCCGCATCTCGCCCGGGTCGCGCCAGTTGTTCGTCGGTCCGGCATCCTCCTCGCTTGCCGAGCAGATGTAGGTGCGCGACTCCACCCGGGCGACGTCGTCGGGGTCGCTGCTCGCCCAGTAGCTGTGCGGGCGCTTCGCCTCCGACAGCGACCGGAACGTGCCGGCCGCCACGAGCAGCCGGCACAGCCGCTCGTACTCCTCCGCCGATCCGTCGCACCACTCGATCCGGTCCGGCTGGGTCAGGGCGGCCACCTCGGCCACCCACTCGCGCAATGCCGGCTGGTTCGTCGTGGTGAGCATGCTGCCCCTTTCGGCTGCTCGGCGGCGCCTCCGACCGCGTGCGCACGGTCGCCGGGCCGGCAACGTGAACTGGACTGTGCCTAAGCGCCGTGCGAGATGTCAAGTTGGTGAACGGCTTGCACCTCACTACCCGAAGGACCGGCCGATCCACGCCCGCCCCAGCTCGACTGCCTGGGCAGCGACCCGCCCCGGCCACCACCGCCCGGCGGCCGCCTACAGCCCGAGCAGCGCCCGCACGCCCGCTGGCCAGCCCGACAGGTCGGTGCCGTGCACGGAGACCAACGCCAGGCTCACCCGGTCGACGCCGAAGCCGACGCAGGCGCTGTGGGCGGTCGAGCCGTCGTACTGCTCGATGGCGAAGGTCGACCCGAAGTGGTCCCGATGGCAGTTGCCCGAGGCAACCGCCGTCGAGCGACCGGAGGTGATCGTCGTCACCACCTCCACCTTCAGACCCTCGTCCCGCTGGCCGCGCGCCAGCACCTTTCCCGCCCGCCCGAAGAACGGGTCGTTCGCCGGCACCACCGCCACGTCGAGACCGAGCGGCTCCAGCAGGCCGACAGCCAGCTCGACCCCGGCGGCACGGTGCGCCTCGGCCTGGGCGGGCGAGCCGAGCACGACCACCTCGTGCATCCGGAAGCTCTGCAACCGGGCAGGGTCGTCGCTCGGCTCGTGGCGGAAGCAGTCGGCCCGCACCTCGTACGCCGCCCCTCCTGCCGGAAGCCGCCCGGCGAGCAGCGGGTACAGGGCATGGCAGGCTGCCGGCACCAGCACCACCTGGCTCGGCTCGAGCACCTCCTCCCAGCGCTCGTCGCCCCCCGAACGGCGCAGCAGCTCCCGGTGCTCCTCGTCGCCCCCGACGAACACGTGGACCGACCCCATCAGGTCCGGGAACGACTCCAGGTAGCCCGTCCGCCGAAACGCCGTACGGGCGAGCACCGGCGGGAAGTGCAGGTACCCCGGAGCAAGGTGGGCGAACGCCTCCGTCACCAGGTGGTCGATGCCGGACACGACCGCCTCGTAGGCCGCCGTGCGCGCCACCAGGCCCGGCACGCCCGTCTCGACCAGCAGGCCGTCCCGGACCAGCCCGGCCCGCAGCGCCGCCCCCTCGAGCGGCTGCCTCGCCGGCGCCCGCAGCGTCACGGCGCCATCGTCGGCGCCAGGCCGCCCAGCACGGTCGCCAGGGCCGATACCGACTGGAACGTGCTCTTGCGCAGCAGGTGCTCCGGCAGCTCCACGTCGAGCGCGTCCTCGAGCGCCAGCATCACGTTCACCACCCCGAACGACGTCAGCCCGGCCGCGAACAGGTCGTCGTCGTCCCCGAGCGTCTCGACCGGGACCGCCAGGCCCGCCTGCTCGGCCAGGATCTGACGGATCTGCTCGTTCATCCCTGCTCCCTCCTCGTCAGCCGGCCGCCGCCGCTTCGGCGTCGACCGCCGGCACGCCACCGGCTGCCGCAAGCACCACGCTCACCGCCACCGGCCCCTCGTGACACAGGCTGATCGCGATCGGCCCGAGCCCCCGTTCTGCCGCCAGCCGTGCCGCCGTGCCCGACAGCTCGACCGTGCAGCTCCCACCCGCCTGCCGGCGGACCTCGATGCTGCGCCAGTCCGGCTGTGCGCCGTCCGGGCGCAGCAGCTTGATCACCGCCTCCTTCGCCGCGAACCGCGCCGCCAGGTGGCGGGCCCGGACCGGCGTCGGCCCCGTGCACGCCTCCTGCTCGTGCGCCGTGAACACCCGGCCCACGAACCGCTCGCCGTGACGCTCGAGCGAGCGCACCACGTCCTCCACCAGCACCACGTCGACGCCGACGGCAACACCCGGCGCCGCCGCCGTGGCGCCGCTCACCGAGCGCCCAGCTGGCGCACGGCGTTCAGCACCAGGGACTCTGCCGACAGGCTTCCCTGCGGCTCGAGCCCGACCGTCGACGCCCGCAGCTCGCCCGTCGCCCCCCCCTCCCCGGCGCTCGCCGAGATCAGCCGCTCGCGGATCGCCTCCGGCTGGGCCGGACGGGGACCGAGCTCCATCACCACTGCCACCATGTCGCCGCCGACCGCCAGCACGAGGTCGCTCGACCGTGTCGCCTCGGCCAGCCGGTCCGCCGCCGCCTGCAGCGGCTGGGTCGGCGAGCGCAGCTCCGTCGGCAGCTCGACGAGGAACATCGCCCCGTTGCGCTGCATCGACCGCAGTCGCCCCAGCGTCGACTCCAGCTCGTCCACCAGCTCCGACAGCCGCACCTTGCGCACCGGGACGAACCCCTCGTCGACCCTCGGCGCCTCCGCCGGCGCCTCGGCGGACACCGGTGCCTCCTCGGACGCTCCTGCCTCGGCGCTGACCGCCTCTGCGTCCGCCACCACCGGCTCACCTCCCACCGGCTCGATCTCCGCCGGCTCGATCTCCGCCGGCACGGCACCTTCGGCGTGCTCCTCGGCGTCCAGGGCATCCGCGCCGCCCAGCGGCGTCGTCCTCTGCACATGGACCACCGGCTCGTGGACCACCGGCTCGTGGACCAGCGGCACCTCGATGGTCGCCTCGACCGGCGCCACCGCCTCGGCCACCGTCCATGACGGCGCTTCGGCGAACGTCCCGGCCTCCGCCACCTCGGCCAGCTCGGTCTCCGGCGCCGCCAGCTCGGTCTCCGAGGCCGCGAACGGTGTCCCCCCGGCCGCCTCGAACGGCACTGCCGCTTCGGCGCCGAACGGTGCCGTCGCGGCGAACCCGAACGGCTCCTCGGCCGGGAAGCCGCTCCCCGGCGCCCACGGCGCAGGCTGCTCGGCGATCGGCGCCGACGTCGCTACCTGGAAGGCGTCTCCGAACACGACCTCGACCTCCTCGTCCGCGCTTTCCGCGGTCTCCCCGGCGCCCGTGAACGCCTCACGCCAAAACGCGCCGACCGCCGGCGCCTCGGGGGCCGGCTGGGCCAGCTCCTCTCCCATTCGCTCCTCGACCAGGCCCTCGGGCTCGGTGACGACCGCCTCGGGCTCGGTGACGACCGCCTCGGGCTCGGTGACGACCGCCTCGGGCTCGGTGACAACCGCCTCGGGCTCGGTGACGACCGCCTCGGGCTCGGTGACGACCGCCTCGGGCTCGGTGACGACCGCCGGCGCCTCGCCGGACGGCACCGGGTCGGCCTGGCCCGTCAGCCAGGTGGCGGCACGCTCGATGCGCAGGATGCCCTCGTCCGGCAACGGCTCGCCTTCGACGACGATCGTTCCCGTTGCCTCCGGGGCCGGGACGGCGGCGCGGGCGCGCTCGACCTGCTCGTCACCGAGCGCCTCGGACAGGAGGGCGTCGCTCACGGAGGCGTCGTCGACGAACTGGCGGCGCGCCCGCAGGTGGTTGATGAACCGGACGGCCAGCCGCCCGAGCATGTCGAGCTGGGGCTCGCTGAACTGGCCGTCGACCGGGTCGAGCGCGCAGAGCAGCCCCCACGGGCGGCCGGGGGCGGCGACGTCGTTGAGCGGGGCCACCGCCATGCGCGTGTACTGCCGCTCGCCTGGCCAGTAGCGGCGGAACACCTCGCTCACCCTGATGACGGCGCGGCCCTCGCCGATCAGCGGGTCCTCGAGCGTCTGGCGCACGATGCCCTGGAGCGTCTCGAGCGGCCAGTCGGCGCTCTCGTCCTCGGCGCCGGGCACCGCCGTGATCTCGATCGACCCGTCGTCGGCGCGCAGCGCAACAAAGGCGACCCAGGCGTGGCACTGGGTCCTCGTCAGGCGCAGGAGGTGGAGAACGCCTCCCTCGGTCCCGTTCGTCATCTCGGTCCTCTCCAGCATTCCGTTTCGGATCATCGAGCTCACATTCCTTTGACGAGCATTACGCGACCGTTCTTGACCGCTGTCGGCAGAGGCGGTGACGAGCCGCCCGCTGTCGGCCGTCACGCTACGGATGGGCCGTCCCACCAGAGCCTGCTGGGCGTCCCGCCGTCGGGGCCGGCTTGGTGCTGGCGTCCCAGCGGGCGACCACCTGGCGGAGCACCGTGAACGCCTGCGGCTCCTCCTGCAGGTCGAGGGCCCAGCTGCCGTCGGCCCACAGGTAGATCGTCTCCACCCGGGCTCGGCGGGCCCAGGCGAGGAACGACGACACGAATGCCGGGTCGTCGCCCGGGCCCCCTGCCGACCTCGGCACGACGGCCAGCCCGTCGACGACGATCGGCCGGTGGTGCCGGCGGGCGAACCGGGCCGTCCATGCCGGACCGGCCAGCCCGTCGCGCAGCACCGCCCAGCGTTGCGCCCCGGTCGGCGACGACGTCGACCCGTCGAACACGGCGATGTCCACCGTGTCCACGAAGGCGTTCCCCGGGTACAGCGAGCCCGGCCGGACCGGCGGATCGTCCGCCACCGGGCCGGGCTGGAAGGAGAAGCGGAACCGCGCCCCGGGGACCGCCCGCATCGTCGTCACGACGTGTCGGAAGAACGCCACGTACTGCGGTCCCTCGGCCGGCGTCGTCACCGACCAGGCATGCCCCTGCTCGAGGGGCGACCAGCCGAGCACGAGCGTGGCGTGCGCCTCGCCACCGGCGACCAGCACGGCCGCGAGGCGGGCGAACCACGGGTCGTAGGCGCCCGTGGCCCCGACGGCGAGGCTCCCGCCGGTCGCCGGCAGCAGCGGCACGAGGTACGTCGGCGCCTCGCCGGTCGGGGCCCACCGGTGGCTCAGCCAGGTCGGCGAAGCCGAGGTGAGCGACCACCACGTCGTCCCGTCCAGGTAGTCGAGGATCGTCGGCAGCCCAGCCGGCAGGCGGGTGGACAGCACCGTGGCCCCGGCCACGTTGCCCGGCCCGAGGTACGCCCCGACGACCGGCCGCTCCGCCGGCGCAGCGCCGGCCGCCGCCGGCGCCGTGGTGCGCGCCGCCGGGGGGTGGGCCACCGGGGGGTGGGCCACCGGGGCGTGAGCGGGCGGCGTCGCGGCCGTCCGGCGGTTCGCCACCGGGTGCGATAGGCGCTCGGACGACACCATCCGTGTCGTCGTCCTCGCTTCCCGCCGGGTCGCCGGGACCGTCGTCGAGGCGGCGGCCAGCGGCGAGCGGTGGTTGCGCGTCAGGCGAAGCCCGCCCTCGACGAAGCCGAGGGCGAGCACCGCGACGAGCCCGACGACGGCGAGCCGGCGTGCCGCCCGCCGAGGCGTCACGACCGCACCGCCGCACCGACGATCCGGCCGGCGCTCTCGGCCGGCAGCGCCAGCAGGCGCCCGCGCCGCGCCCGGCGCGGCACGTCCTGCCAGCCCGGAGCTGCCACGGCGAGGAGCCCGAACAGCATCTGGGGCGTCCCGCCGTTGCTCACGTACGGCCAGATCGTGTTCATGACCACGAGCGAGATGCCCGTCACGAGCAGCGCCCTCCCGAGTGCCGCGTCGAACCCGTCCTCGGAGCGGGCCGCCCGGGCGGTCGCCTCGAGCGTGGCGCCGGTCATCCCGGCGAACAGCAGCAGCACCGGGACGCCCCCCTCGATCAGCAGCGCGATGTACTGCGACTCCGGGTACGGCCACTGGATGCTCGAGGGCAGCACCGGCCCGTAGCCTTCGGCCGGCCGGGCACCGATCGCCGGCAGGTACTGGCTCGACCACACCTGGAGCCGGTAGGCGATGGTCTGCGGCAGCAGCGACGCCTGACCGAGGCCGGCCGTCTTGGCGAGCTCGCTGTTGATCTTCTTCACGATGAGCGGGCTCGCCACGATCGACGAGACCAGCACGGCGAGCCCTACCCGGCGCAGCACGAACCGCATCCGCTCGTACCGGGCACCCAGCCAGATCAGCCCGATCAGCAGGCTGAGGATCGCCGACGCCTCGACCGTCGTCAGCAGGGCGACGACGAGCAGCCCGAGCAGCGTCAGCCCGCGCCGAGGCGCGTGCACCCGGGCGTCCCCGAGGATGAGCGCCACGAGCAGCAGCACCAGCGGAAGCAGGTAGCCGGCGAGCGCCGCCCAGTTGTCGAACGGGCCGGTTGCCCGAAGGAAGTGGCCGCCCGTCTGGTTCACCGCACCGGTCACCTTCAGCAGGAAGGCGTCGAGCTTCGGCAGGTGCGCCTCCTGGGCGAGCGCGATCACCGCCACCACGGTCGCCGCCGTCACGGCTGCCCGCACGGCCGTGCGCCGCTCCTCCGGCGTCCGCACCGTGAGGCGGACCCCGCGGTACAGCAGGAAGAACTGCAGCTGGCCGAGGTCGGTCCCCCAGTCGCTCAGGCTGAGGTGCTCCCCAAGGACCCGTGCGTCGTAGGCCCCGATCGCCGCCCACCCGAGGCCGTACACGAGCAGCAGCCAGTCGAGCGCCTCCCACCGGGGACGGTCGAGCCGCCGCGCCGTCACGAGCACGGTCACACCGACCGCCCCGATCAGCAGCTCCGAGATGCGCACGTGATGCACCGGCATTCCCGGCGCCAGGCCCGACACGGCGGGCACCAGCGCCACGAGCACGATCCCGCCGATGAACGGCCGCACCAGGATGGCGGCGATCAGGGCAAGACCGCCGACGAGCGCCAGGCCGAGGCTCAGCTTCACCGCCGCAAGCGCCCCGACGGCCGCCGCAAGGCCGACGCCGCCGGCGACGAGCGCGGCGGGGCGCGGCCGGTTGAGCAGCCACGACGATGCCGACGGGACGGAGGCCACGGTCGTCGTCGCCCTAGCCCTTGCCGCAGACGATCACGAACGTCGGCGGGCGCTCGAGCAGCCGCAGCCGGGCCGTCGTCTCCGCCAGCGTCCGCACGGCGCCGCCCTCGGCGACGACCACGACCGTCGGCCCCGACCCGTCGCTCAGGGCCGCCGGCGCCTCGTCGTAGGGGGTGACGGTCGGCGGCGGCGTCGGTGCCCCCGTCTCGCTCCACGTGCCCGCCAGCAGCCGGGCGAGTCGCTCGGCGGCGTCCCGCACCGACGGCGTCAGCGGCACCAGGCTGACCGGCGCGTCCGGCGAGCGACGGGCGAGGGCGACGGCGAGCTCGCGGACCGACATGCCTCCCGGCCACCGCGCCGACGGCACGCCGGCGGTGGCCGTGGCGTCCTCCGGCTCGTCGACCCTGGCGTCCACCCGCTCGAGGACGAGCAGGAGGATCAGCCCGAGCAGCGCGCCGCCCATGCCGCCCCCGACGAGCCCGTACAGGCGCTTGTTCTTGCCCCGCGCCGCCGTCGTCGCCGGCCGGACGACGGCGATGGAGCGCCGCACGATGGCAAGCCCCGGCGGCGCGGCGCTCGACAGCACCGCCCCCGCCTCGTTCGCCCCACTCACCGCCTGCAGCGGTGACGGCGCCGAGAACGTCACGAGGAACAGCCCGGTACCCGACTCCGCCTTGGCCGACAGACCGCTCGCCACGGTGCTCCCGCTCAGGCCGGACCGCCTGGCGATGGCTTCCACGACGGCCGTGTCGCTCGGCACGAGCGCGGCGTAGGTGATCGCCAGGTAGCTCGCCTCGACGGCACCACCCGGGCTCCCCGGCGCCGATCCGGCCCGCACCTCGAGCAGCACCTGCGCCGAGTACCCCGGCTTGGCGCCCTTGGTCGCCACGAACCCGCCGCCCAGGCCGGCGATGGTGAGCAGCACCACGGCCCACCACCGGCGCCGCAGCCCCGGGGCGAATCGGCCGGTGCGCTCACGGCGCCTCGCCCGCGGACGCTCGAGCAAGTCGGCCGTCCAGCCACCCCGCTCCTCCACCAGCTCGGCCGGCGCCGCCGGGACCACCGGCGCCGGCGGCGCCGTCGTCACGGCCCTGGCCGGCGCGGGGGGCGGCGCTCCGATCTCGGCCAGCCCGACCGCCCCGGCCGTCGCCGCAGCCTCGGCCTCGGCCTCCTCGACGACCGGCGCGGCCTCGTCCTCGACCTCCTCGACGACCGGCGCAGCCTCCTTCTCGGGCCGCACCAGGCGCAGCGCGCTGGTCCCCACCACGACCTGCTCGCTCCTCGCCGGAGCCGCCACGAGCCCGATCGGACCACCCACCTCGTGCACACCGATCGGGCGCACCTCGAGCAGCTCGCCCGTCGACCGCCGTCCGGACCAGGCGTCACCAGGCTCGCCACTCGGCCGGCCACGGTTCGCCGGCTCGGCCCGGTGGGGTCGGAGCTCGTGCACCTCGATCGCCACGACCTCGACGGCCGAGCGCGACCGCTCGGCCGCCGCGTCGGCGTCGTCGCCGCCGCTCACCATCCCATTCCACCTCCACGTCGGGCGCCACGCGCCTGCTTCTGCCGGTACATCGCCTCGTCGGCTCGGACGAGGAGGGCCATCGGGTCCTCGAGCTGCGGGTCGGCGATCACCCATCCGATCGAGGCGCCGACGCTGAGCAGGTCGTCCCTGATGTGGTACGGGGCGCTCAGCACCTGGCGCAGCCGGCCCATCAGCATCTCGATCGACTCCTGCTCGAGGTGCGCAGCCGTGGCGACGATGACGAACTCGTCGCCGCTCAGGCGGGCGACGAGGTCGCTGCCCCGGGTCGCCCCCTGGAGGCGGCCGGCGACGGCCACCAGCACCTCGTCCCCGACGTCGTGGCCGCGCGTGTCGTTGATCGACTTGAAGTCGTCCAGGTCGAGGTAGAGCAGCGCCATCGCCCCGCCCCGGCTGCGCACCTGGCGGAACGTCCGCTGCAGGTAGTCGAGCAGCAGGTACCGGTTGGCGAGCCCGGTCAGCGGGTCGTGCAGCGCCAGCTGCATCAGCCGCGCCTCCTGGTCGAGCTGCGCCGTGATCTCCCGGGCGATCACGAGCGCCCCGGGCGATCCCGCCACACCGAACGGCCGCGCCGACAGGAGCAGGTGCCGCCGGTGCTCGGCCGTCGGCTCCAGCACCACGTGCTCGGCCACCACCGTCGTCCCGTGCAGCGCCCGGACCACCGGGTGCATCTCGAAGCGCACCGGCGCCCCCTCCGGGGTGTGCAGCTCGGTCCCGAACGGGAACGGTCGCCCAGCCAGCTCCCCGCCTTCGGCCAGCAGCAGCCGGGAGGCGGCCCGGTTGGCGAGCACCACCCGGTCGTCGGCGTCGCACACGACGATGGCGTCGTCGATCGAGTCGAGGATCTCCTCGAGCAGCGCCGCCCCGGCCACCTCGACCGGGCCGAGCAGCGGCTGGCGGGCGTCGCGCACGAGCGCGGCGTACACCTCGCCCACGATGCCCGCCTCGATCCGACGACCGCGCACATCTACGGGTATCGACCGCCCGCCCGGGAGCTGTAGCGCCAGACGCCGTCCGAGCGATGTCGCCCCGAGCAGACCCGCCACCCCCGGAGCCGGCCGCACCGTCTCCCCGTCGCCGTCCGGCCCCTCCTTTCCGCCCCCCGGCTCGTCACGCAGCACGCTCCACACGTCGCTGCTCGTCAGCTCCTGCGGGCGGCGGTGGGCCAACGTGGCGAGCGTCTGGTTGGCGTACAGGATCATCCCGTCGGCGCGGGCCACGAGGATGCCCTCGGGTAGCTGCTCGATCATGGCGCCGAGCAGCGTCCAGGCGCCCCGGTCCGGCTCGGCGGCCGCCGGCTGGGCGGCTGCCTCCCCTTCCCCGGCTCCCGCCCCGGACGCCTCGGCCGCCGCAGCCGCCGCGGCCGCCTCGTCCGGCTGGTCTGGCCCGCCAACCGCTCCCGGGATGCCCGCCAGCGCCTCGGCGAGCGCCACGGCCACCTGGACGAGCATGCCCTCCAGGTCGCCGTTGCTCTCGAGCAGCAGGTAGTCCACCACCCCGAGCACCGCCAGGCGCTCCCCGCCGCGGCGCACCGGGACGGCCACGCAGCCCAGCCGCTCACCCTCACCGCCGGCGAGCTCGACGCGGTAGCGCCCCTCGCCGCCGGCCTCGTGGGCCAGCGCCGCCGCCGCAAGCCGGACGATCTCCTCGTCCTCGGCCGGCGTCGTGTCACCCGGCGAGGACGCCACGATCGCGTCGGCACCCGGCCGCGCCACGAAGGCGGCGATCGCCGTCGCGGCGTCCCGCGCCAGGAGCAGCAGCTCCCGGGTGCGCTCCTCTGAGGTCATGGCCAGGACGCTAAGGGGAGGTGGTCCCAGCCGCGTCCGCTCGCCGTCCCCCCTTTGGCCGGCTTCCGGCGGGACGTTGCGGAAACGGTCGCTTCCTACCGTCGCTGCCATGTTCGTCTCCTACGTGGTCCGCCTCCGGGCGGCCCAGCTGCGGCGGGGGGCCCTCGCCGGCGAGGTCGTGGCCGTCGCCTCCGGGCGGCGCTACCAGGTCACCTCGGTCGAGCAGCTCGTCGCATTCCTCACCCGGTCGTGCGGCGAGGAGGAGACGCTCATCCGGCAGGCCATGCCGCCGGACGACGACCCCGAGGAGGCGACCCTTTGCCGTCCTACGTGACCGACCGCTGGCGCCGCCACGGCGCCCCGGCGCCGTACGCCCTGGCCGACGCGTTCGCCATCGGGGTCGGCTCCCTCCTCGCCGCCGCCCTGGCCCCCGCCAGCGCCTCCCCCGCCGGCCGCCTCGTCGCCGTGCTGCTCGCCGCCGGCGCCCTTCTCGGCGGGCTCCGCCTCACGAGCGCCAACGACCGCAGCCGTCGCCGCATCGCCCCACTTCCGAGCGACGACCTCGGCGCCGTCCTCGGCGGGCTCGCCCTCGGGGCCGTCTCCCTCACCGCCGCCCGCGCCCTCGCCCCGGCCGCCCTCGCGCCGGTGCTCGCCGCACCCGCCCCGCTCGAGATCGCCGTGCTCGTCGCCGGCCTCCTCCCCATCGCCCGAGCCGGCGCCGCCGCCGGCGCCCGCCATCGCGGGCACCGCACCCGTGTCCTCGTCGTCGGCACCGGCCACGTCGCCGCCGAGGTCACCGCCCGCCTCGCCCGGACCGGCCGGGTCGACGTCGTCGGCCACGTCGACGACGAGCCGGCGCCGGGCGCCGACAGCGAGCGCGTCCTCGGACGCCTCTCCGGTCTCAGCCAGCTGTGCGACGAGCTCGCCGTCGAGCGCGTCGTCGTCGCCTTCTCCCGCAGCCATCCCGGCCACGTGGCCGCCATGCTGCGCGACCTCCCCGAGCACATCGAGGTCGCCATCGTCCCCCGCTACTTCGAGCTCACCGGGTGGCACGCCGTCCTCGACGACGTGAGCGGCCTGACGCTGCTCTCGCTCGGCGACCGCCGCCCCGGTCGCGGGGCCCGTGCCGTCAAGCGCGCCCTCGACTGCGCCGTCGCCGCCGGCCTGCTCACCCTCGGGGCGCCGCTGCTCGCCGCCGCTGCCCTCGCCGTCCACCTCGAGTCACCCGGCCCCGTCCTCTTCCGCCAGGAGCGCCTCGGCCGGGCCCGCAAGTGCTTCCGCATCATGAAGCTCCGCACCATGGTCCCGCTCGACGCCGACGCCGACCGCACCATCCACCGGCCGGCAGTTCCCGGCGCCCACGAGTGGGATCCGCGCATCACCCCGATCGCACGCCTCGTCCGCCGCCTCGGCATCGACGAGCTGCCCCAGCTCGTCAACGTGCTCCGCGGCGAGATGTCCCTCGTCGGTCCCCGCCCCCTCGTCGCCGAGGAGTGCACCGGGCTCGCCGACTGGGCCGACCGCCGCTTCGACGTGCGCCCCGGGCTGACCGGCATGTGGCAGGTGTGCGGCCAGCACGACCTCTCCTTCGACGAGCTGCGCCGCCTCGACTACCAGTACGCCACCTCCTGGTCGATCGCCACCGACCTGCGCATCCTCGCCCGGACCCCCGGCCGCCTCCTCCACGGTGCCGGCGGCCTGGCGGTGTCCGCCCCGACCGCCACCGGGGCGGCTCCCGCCGGCGCCTCAGCGGCGGTGATGGCCGTTCCGGGCGTCGAGCTCCTCGCCGATCGCCGCACGCAGCCTGCCCTCCTGGCCCCTCCAGCGAGCCAGCTGCGCGTCCCGGGCGACCGCGGCGACGGCGGCAAGCCGGTCGTAGCCCGCCGCGAGCTCGGCTAGCCCGCCGGCGATCGAGCCGGCCTCGTTTGCGACGTGCACCGCGTACGGGAACAGCTCCCGCCCGAGCGGCCAGTCGGACACGAGCAGCGGCCGCCCGGCGTACACCGCCTCGTAGGCGGCCCGCATCACCGAGCCCGGCTCGGTCGTCAACGTCAGCACGGCGTGGGCCCCCCCGACCGCCGCCCGGTAGGCGTCCGGCCCGAGGAACCCCACGAAGCGCACGTTCGGCGGCGCCGACGACCGCAGCGCCTGCGGGCAGTCCGCCGGGTCCCCGGTCACGAGCACCTCGACGCCCGGCGACCGCCGGGCCGCCTCGAGCACGACCTCCACCGGCTCGTCCCGGGCGAAGCGCCCCACGTACAGCACCCGCAGCCGTCCCCGGTCCGACGGGACCGGCACGAGGTCGAGCATCGGCGCCTCGTGGACGACGACCGCCCGGCCACCCCAGCCCTCCACCATGGCCGCCCACGGCTCGGCGGCCACGAGCGAGAACGCCACCCGACGCGCCAGGAACCGGTGCAGGCGCCACAGCCGACGCGACAGCTCGTCGCCCTGCGCCCCGAACCCCCCCGGATGGCTGTCGAGGGCGACCGGGAAGCCGAGCACCCGACCCGCCACGTACGTCACGAGCCCCGCCACCACCGGCGGGTTCGTCACGACCACGAGCGCCGGACGGTGCCGCAACCGCCACGGGGTGATCACGCTGCAGTGCAGGTAGCGCACCGCCGCGTGCGGCCGCCGGCCGGACCCCGGCGGGTAGAGGCTGATCGACCTCCCCCCGAGCGCCGCGGCGATCTCGGCCGAACGGCCGGCGACGGCGCCCCAGGCGAGGAACACGATCCCCCGCTCCCCCGGCCCACCGGCCGGCTCCGGGTCACGGCCGCCGGCGGCCCGGGCGCCGGGCGACCGGGTGCCGGGCGACCGGGTGCCGGCGCCGCTCCTGCCGGGCAGGCCCGTCCGCCGGCCGGACCTTCGGTCGTCTGCCCCGGGCCCGCCAGGTGGCGGGGCGGTGCCCGGCCCTAGGAGGCCCACGAACGCGCCTCGACCACCGGGACGCCGTCACCGATCGAGCGCACGGTCCGCGCCGCCGCCTCCTCGAGGAGCCCCCGCGTCAGCACGCCGTCGGGCGGGCTGACCGCGAGGCCGCGGGCGGCGAGGTGGCGGGCCAGCAGGCACTGATGGTCGTCCACGTGCTCGCCATGGGCGGCCTCGCGCGGCAGCAGCACCGGGCACCGCCCGGCGGCGAGGGCCACCAGGGCGGTTCCCACCCCGGCGTGGGCCAGCACGACGTCGGCCGACTCCACCGCCCGGCGCAGCTCCTCGGGGCTCACCATCGCCACCGAGGGGATCCCGAGGTTCTTCCCCTCCACCGGCCCGGTCTGCCACAGCACCTCGCAGTCGGCCGGCAGCACCGCCCGTGCCTGCGACACGAGGCGCCCGAAGGCGAACCGGGTCGACCCGACCGTCACGACCGCCCGCTCGATCGGACGCGGGTGGCGTGGCCCGGGCTCGAACGCGTCGAACACCGAGCCGAGGTAGGCGAAGCGAGACGCCACCTCCCACTCCGGGTACTGCCGGTAGCAGTTGACCCCGGGGATCGCCGCGACGAGCCGGCCGGCGAGCGACGGGCCGGTGAGGCGCGCCGCGCTCTCGATGTAGTGGCAGCGGATCCCCCGGCGACGGGCCAGCGCCATGAACGGCACCGCCGGCACCGACCCGGTGCTCACCACCTCCTCGAAGGGCTCGCCCCGCAGGATCCGCCGGGCAGAGCGCGCCGTCCGTACCGTTCCCACGATGCTGCGGGGCGGCGCCGGCTCGATGAACACGTGACGCTCGCCTGCCAGCAGCGCCCGGCTCTGGGGCGTCTCCCACGTCACCCATGTGACCTCGCGGGGCCCGCCCGGCAGGCGGTCGGCGAGGATGCGCAGCTCCTCGAGGTGGCCACCGACGCTGGCGACGAACAACGAGCGCATTGGCGCAGCATGTCCTGCGCCTGTCCCGCTGGCGTCTCGTCGGCGTCTCCGGCCGGTCAACTCAGTCGCTGGCTCAGCTTGTGCAGGTCCGGCGACGGCGGGATGCCGAGCTCAGCAAGGCTTCGCTCGGCCCGACCGATCGTGGCGAGCGCCCGACGGCGGTTGCCCGACCGCTCGTGCAGCTCGGCGACCCGCAGGTAGTGACGCTCCTCGTACGGGTCGCTCTCGATCAGCTGGTCGAGCAGCACCAGCGCCTCCTGGATGCGGTCCTCGGTGACGGCGTGGCGGACGCGCAGCTCGATCAGCTGGACCTGCAGGCGCGACAGCGACTCGCGCGTCGCCGCCGCCCAGTCGGCGTACCGGTCGGTCGGCAGCAGCTCTCCCTCGTACAGGGCGAGCGCCGAGCGGGCCAGCTCGGCCGACTTCTCCTCGGGGGTCGACGGATCGAGCGCCTGGACGGCGATCCGCCGGAACACCTCGACGTCGGTCACCGCCTCCGGCGACAGCAGGATGAGCTTGTCGTCGCGCAGCAGGATGTCCCCGCAGGCCACCCGGACCCGCCACAGCACGTTGCGCAGCCGGCGCAGCCCGACCCCCGGCGCCGACTCCGGCCACAGCTCCTCCACCAGCTCCTCGACGAGGATCCTCCGCCGGAGCGCCACCAGCTTGAGCGCCGTCGCCGCGAGGCTCGTCGGCATCGAGATGAGCTCCTCCTCGTGGCGCACGCTGAACGAGCCGAGCATGGTGATCTCCCAGCGCGCCTGCGGGTCGAGCCGGCTCGCCGACGCCACCGCGACCGCCGGGACGGGCTCGAGCGACGACGACGGCTCGTCGCCCTCCGCGCCCACCGCCTCGCCCGCCAGCACGGCCAGGTCCGGCCCGGCCTTGGCCGTCGTCTCCAGGCGGTCGAGCGTCAGCTCGAGCAGGCTCGCCCAGCCGTTGGCCCCGTGGTCCCGGGCCGATCCCGCCGCCGACCGGAGCCGTCGCGCGGCCCGCTCCACCAAACCCTCGGCGGCGAGGCGTGCGGCGTAGCACCCCTCGATTCGCGCCTGGAGCAACGGCTCGTCGCGCGCCATGCGCAACGATGCCTGGAACAGCTCCTCGGCGCTGCGCAGCTCGTCCGTCGCCACGGCGCGCACCGCCGGGCTCCATGCCGGCGCCACCACCCCGTGGCGCGCCGCCATGTCCACCAGGCCGACGAGGGCACCCACCGACTCGAGCCTGCCGTCGTGGACGTACACCTCGGCAAGCGTCGCCGCCCAGCTCGCCCGGCGACCGTCGAGCGGCCCGGACACCCCGTGCGACGTCTCCTCGAACTCGGCGGCCTTCAACCAGCTGATCGCCGACGGGATGCGCGACCGCTGCAGCTCCAGCTCGGCCAGCGACCGGTAGGCGACGGCCCGCAGCCGCCGGTCGCCCTCGGCGGCGTCCGCGAACAGCCGGCTGGCCGTCACGAACGCCGGCTGGTACCGGCCCTGCAGGCTCTGGGTCTCGAGCAACAGCGCCAGCGCCCGCACGGCGATCGCCCGCTGGCCGTGGGCCACCGCGCCGTCGGCCGCCGCCTCGGCTCGCCCGGCCGCCTCGTCGAGCCCGCCGGCGCGCAGGGACACCTGCGCCTCGAGCAGCCCGGCGACCGACCGCAGCGCCACGTTGCCCGTGGTCGCCGCGTTCCGCTCGAGCCACGACGCCCACGTCCGGGCCACCGCCGGGCCCGACTGCTCGAGCAGGGCGATCCCGGTCACCTCGGCGAACAGCGGCGACAGCGGCAGCGCGTCGGGCTGGCTCACGAGGAAGCTCGTCGCCGGCCGCAACCCGTCCGAGCCGTCGGTGCCCAGCCGGCCGAGCACCCGCACCCCGGCCGCCACCGCCTCGGCGAAGGCGTTCGGGAACCCGCCTACCCCCTCGGCCACCTCGAGCGCCCGCGCAGCCAGCCGCTCCGCCTCCGCGGCGTCGCCGGCGACGAGCAGGCAGATGGCGGCCTCGCCCAGCATCAGCGAGGCGCTCCCCGAGGCGTCCGGCGCCACCTGGTCCGCCGCCGCCTCCAGCTCGGCCGCCATCCGGCCGTCGACGCCGTCGGCCATCTCAGCACGTGCCCGCCAGTAGACGAGCGGGCCGCGCAGCTCGTCGGGAAGGGGCAGGGACGCCGCCTCGCTGAGGCACTCGCCGGCCCGCGCCAGGTCGCCGGAGGAGATCCACCATGCGGCGGCCCGCGTCAGGTGCTGCAGCACCACCTCGTCCATCCCGCCGAGCCCCGCCATCGCCTCCTGGTAGCGAGCCGCCGACGGCAGGTCGGCGCGGTCCAGCGCCACGCGCACCGCCTGGCCGTACAGGCCGAGCACCGTTGCCGTCGGCGCCCCGCCCCGCCGGGCGTGCTCGGCGGCGTGCTCTACCTGCCCGGCCGACAGGAAGGCGTTGGCCAGCGCCTGGTGGGCGCCCGACCGCACCTCGTCGACCGCCCCGTGGTAGGCGGCCGAGCGCACCAGCTGGTCGCTGAAGGCCAACCGGTTGCGCTGCAGCACGATCACCCCGCGGGCCACCGCCGGCTCGAACGCCTCGACGTCGAGCTCCAGCTCGGCGAGCGCCGCCTCGAGCACCACGAGCGGCACCCGGCCGGCTGCCGCCACGACGAGCGCCAGCTGGGTCCGTACCGGAAGGTCCTCCAGGCAGGCGGCGAAGCGCCGCCGCTGGGACGGCTCGAGCCGCACCGGGTCGGGCAACGGCTCCCACCCCTTCAGCGCCCGGTCCGACAGGCGGGCCGCCGCGCCGAGGATCGCCTGCGGGTTCCCGCCGACCGCGCTCACGAGCGCTCGTACCACGCCGTGCTCCGGCACCTGGCCGAGGACCTGCTCGAGCAGCGCCGCCCCCTGCTCCTCGGTCAGCCCGTGCAACCGGCACGTCGACACCGGCGACACCTCGAGCTCCACCACCGGAAGGCCCGGCAGCTCCTCGATCGCCACGAGGGCGAGGCAGGGATGGCCGACGAGCGACTCCTCGACCGCCGTCACCACCGCCTGCAAGAACGCGACCGGAACCGCCTGGGCGTCGTCGAGCGTCACGAGCAGCGGCAGCCCCGGTGCCGCCGCCAGGCGGCGCAGCGCCCGGGCCGAGCGCTCCACGAGCTCGTCAGGGGTGACCTCGTCGCACGCGTCGAGCAGCTCGGCGAGCGCCGCCGGCCATTCCGCCCGCGGCGTCCCCACCGTGCTCGGCGGGCGCAGCTGGACGAGCGAGAAGTCCCGCGCCCGGGCGGCGGCGGCGCTCACGAGCGCCGTCTTCCCCGTCCCGGGCTCGCCCCGCAGCACGACCACGGCCGAGCCCCCCACCCGGCACTGCCCGAGCGCACGCTCCAGCTCGGCCAGCTCCCGGTCACGGGCGACGAGGCCGACCGCCGAGCGGGTCGCCGGGACGAGCAGCGCCGGCGGGACGCCCGGTCTCGTCCCCGGGACGGTCGCGTCGAGCGATCCGGTGTCTGACAGGAGCCGGTTCATCACGGCACGTAACGGCGCCCTTCGGCAGTTGTTTGAACATTGTCTGCCGCTTCGCGTCCCTCCGGGACACCCTCAGCCGTCCCGGAGGGACGTCACCCGGCTCCGCCGGCGGCCCGCCTGCCGGTGACCGGAGGCCGCTTGCCGGTGACCGGAGGCCGAACCTCGGCGCCGGAGGCCGTTCCGCCAGGGTGCCCGCGCACGGGCGCGCAAGGGCCCCGCCACCGCACTGCGGGTGACGGGGCCCCCGATGTCGTCCCGGGCCAGGGCCCGGGCGCCAGCCTGCGGTCCGCTAGCCGGAGGTCGACGGCGAGTTGCTCCAGCTCGACGCCGACGTCGGGGCAGCGTTCGAGTTGCAGGTCGTCGACTTCTGCGTCGACCACCACGTGCCGCCGGAGGTCACGCCGATGGCCGTGCTGCCCGTGCCCTCGACGTCGGCGACGAAGTAGCAGTTGGTCCCGTCCGAGGCGGCCAGCACCACGGTCGAGCCCGAGTCGGTCTCGTTGAAGCTGATCATGTTCGTGGCCGCCGTCGGGCCCGCAGCGGTGTACTGCAGGCTCGTGCCGGCCGCCTGGAAGTCCGTCAGCAGCGTCGTGTTGGTCGGGTAGTTCCCGTTGTTGTTGACGTAGATCGACTTTGCCGCGGTGAGCGCCGTGTTCAGGTTCGACTGCGCCGCGCTCTTCTTGGCCCCTCCCGTCACGGAGAGGTAGGTCGGGATGGCGATGGCGAGGAGGATGCCGATGATGAGCAGGACGACGAGCAGCTCGATCAGGGTGAAGCCCTCGTCCCCCTCCCCCTCTGCTCGAAGCCGCTTGATCATGGTCCGCACTGCTGTCCTCCTCGGGGTGGTCGACCCGGCCGGCCTATATGTCACGCTTTCTAACGGCAGTCCTGCCGTGAACCTTGAGGCCCCGCCCTCGGCCCGCCGGCGGCGGGCGCCGGCCTGGCGTCAGCTCGTCACGAGGTGCTCGCCGCTCACCACCACCTGCACGGACCATGGCTGCACGGCTGTCGGGATCACGCTGGCCGCGGCGTTCGAGGCGACGTCGGTGAAGTTGTTCGTGAAGTAGACCGGCCCACCGGCGACGATCTGGCCGGTCATGCTGACGTTGCTGTTGAAGCTGACCGGCCCGGGCGTGTAGAGCAGCACGCTCACGCTCGGGTCGAACACGGTCGAGTTCGTGCCCGTGATCCCGCCCGTGCCGTCGCCGTACGGCACGACGATCGCCACCGTGTGGCTGCTGCTCGACGCCGACTGGAAGATGTTGCACCCCCAGTCCTGGAAGCTCTGCACGAAGAGCACGAGGTTCGTGTCGAGCGACTCCGTCGAGATCCCCGGCCCGGTGCAGCCGCTCTGCCCTCCGGGGAGGTCCACGGCGCAGCCCGGGGCATCGATGACCGTGGTCGGCGCCGTCGAGGCGTCGACGAGCTGGGTGAACGGGCTCGGCCCCGCCCCGCTGTGCGAGTAGCTCAGGTTGAAGAAGCTGCCGCAGGTGTCGGTGCCCGACCCGGTGGCGGCGATCGGCACGTAGGTTGTCCCCGCCGGCCAGCCGCTGTCGCCCGGGTCGGTCACCTGGGGGAACGGCGGCGCCTTCGGCATCGCCACCCCGGCCGGGATGCACGAGGCCGACCCGGTGCACACCGTTCCGCCGACCGTCGGCGCGCCGGCGTTGTGCACGTAGGCGCCGCTCGCGTACAGGCTGCCCCCGATGATCGGCGTCGGGTTGCCGAAGGTGGCGCCCCCGGCCGTCACGTCGACGTCGCCGCGCACGACCGAGTAATTGTCCATCTCGAGCGATCCGCCGAACACCTGGAGGGCGCCCAGGTTCACCGTGTCCGCCACCTGGACGGCCCCGCTCCCCACGTAGAGCGTCCCGCCGATGGTGCAGCTCCCCGAGAGCACCTTCGACAGGCTGCCCACCTCGACGTTGCCCTGGATGACGTTCGAGTTGGTGCAGCTCCAGGCCCCCCCGGCGTACAGGCTCGGCAGGGCGGTCGACGTCCCGGCTTCGACGACGGCCTGGGAGTCCATCCCGATCGAGCTCGGTGTGTACACGGCGTAGTCGAAGGCCGGTAACGGCGTCGGCACGGCGTCCAGCGTCACGGTCCCCTGGATCTCGGTCGCGGCAGCCCGGTCGCGGCCCGTCGAGGTGACCACGGCAGTGACCGCCGACGGCAGCACCCCCGGCAGCGGGCACGACAGGGCGCTCCCACCGCTCGCGTAGGCGACCGACACCGTGTAGCTGCCGTACGCCATCGCCGTCGCCGACCCTGAGCACGCCGGAAGCCCCGACGGCGACGTGGCGTCCTTCATCTGCACCACGGCCGCCTGGAACCCGCTCTCGGCATCCAGGCGGGCGGTCGTCCGATCGACATACGCGCCCGTCTGGCCGCTGCTCGAGCTGGCGTTCCCGAGGGCGACCGTCGTCACGGCGATGAGCACCACCGCGACCACCAGCACCAGCACGAGGACGCTCCCGCCGTCGCCTCCCGCGTCGCCGGCCCGTTCTCGGAGCCGTCGCCGGAGGGCTCCTCGCTGCACCGCCCGCATCTCGTGCCGCTCGTTCATCGTCGCTCTTCCCGCTCGACGCGTCCCTGCGTCGAGGTCGTCCCCACCTGCCCGGATGCGGTCCGCCTCGGCCGCCGGGCGGCCAGGCGGCTCGTGTCAGACCTTCACGAGCGTCTCCCCCACGAAGCTCACGCTGCCGAGCAGCGGCTGGACCGCCGTCGGCACGATGCTCGCCGCCTGGTTCGAGTAGGTGAGCGGGCATCCCGCGGTCGCCGGGTCGTAGAGGGTCGAGGGGCCGTAGTAGGTGGCGATGTCCTGGCCCGCCACGACCTGGCCGGTCATCGGCGTCGGCCCGTCGGACGACGACGGCGCGCACTCGTAGGTGACGCTGCCCGGCGTGTACAGCAGCACCTGCAGGTTCGGGTCGAACTCGGTCGTGGGGGCGAGGACGATGTCCCCCGTGCCTGGTGACGGGACGACGACGGCCAGTCGGTGCCCGGACCCGCTGCTCACCGACCCCGAGTCGAACGCGACGCAACCGCTGTCGGTGAAGCTCTTCACGAACAGCACGACGTCGCTCTGCAACGTGAACGTGTCGTTGCTCGGGCATCCGCCCCGGCTCGGACTTCCGCCCTGCAGGCTCACGTCACACGTCGGCGCGTCGACGACGGTCACCGGCGCCGTCGACCCGTTGACGAACGCCACGAAGGGGCTCTCGCCGCCCCCGGAAGCCGTGAAGAAGCTGCTGCACGACGTGTACGTGGGCGAGCTTCCCCCCGAGCTCGCCGTCGGGACGGCCAGGTAGTCGGCCCCCGACGGCCAGCCCGAGCTTCCGGGGTCGGTCACCTGGGGGAACGGCGGCACGCTCGGCATGCCGAGCGACGAGGGGATGCAGCTCGGCGAGCCCGAGCAGGTCTGGCCGACCACCGGCCCGCTCGCGCTCGAGGAGACCGTGCCGCTCGTCAGCAGGTTGCCGTCCACCGTGGGTGGCTGCGCGTTGTTCAGCGACGAGTTGAACGGGTCGTCGGCCTTGCCGGCGCCGTCGATGAACGAGACGTCGCCGCCCGAGACCACGGCATTGCCGGCGACCGTCCCCCCTTCCATCTCGAAGGAGCCGCCGGACAGGTCGAGCGATTCCACGAACCCCTGGTCGCTCATCGTGAGCGACGCGCCGTCGACCGAGAGGGTCCCGAGGATGGCGCACTCGTCGCTCACCGTCGCCCCCGTGCCGCCGCTCCCGGCCTGGACGTTCGCCGACAGCACGTTGTCCTGGCGACAGTCGAGCTGGCTCGCGTAGACCTGCGCGAACGAGCTCTCGCTTCCCGAGTTGACCGGCTCGAGCGAGTCGAGCGTCATCTTGCCGGCCGCGTACAGCACGTAGTCGAAGGCCGGCAAGGGGACCGGCGTCGAGGTGACGGTCACCGTCCCGAGGAGCTTCACCGTCGACGACCCGAACGTCCCGGTGGCGTCGACGAGCGCCGTCATCGTCGACGGGAGCGAGCCGGACAGCGGGCAGGACAGCGCGCTCCCCGTCGCGTCCTCGTAGGTGACGCTCACCGTGTAGCTCCCGTAGGCGAGCGGCGCCGTCTGCGGGGCGCAGCCGGGCAGGTCGATCAGCGACGTGGCGTTCTTCATCTGCAGCACCGTCGCCTGGATGCCGCTCTCCGCGTCGAGGCGCGCCGTCGTGACGTTGGCGTACCCACCGGTCTCGCCGCTGCTCGCCGACGCGTTGTTGAGGGCCACCGTCGTGACGGCGATGAGCAGCACGGCGACGACGAGCACGAGCACCAGCACGCTGCCGGTGTCGTCCCGTCCGCTCCGGACCTCCCGCCAGCGGTGCCGAAGGAAGCGCACCACGCCCGCTCCCGCTCCTGGTCGGCCCCGTCCCACCTGCCGCATCGCTACTCCCCCGCCTGCGCAGGCTCGACGGTCAGGCTGCTCTGCAGCGCCGCCACCGTCGTCTGCATCGACACGGTCGAGCTCACGTGCTGCACCGTGCAGGTCACCTGGAGCGAGATGGTCGCCGACGCACGCGCCGTGCTGCTCGCCGCCGCCACCTGGAACATGCCGTCAGATCCGGGTGCCACCGAGCAGCTCGTCAGCCCGGACGTGCTCGCATCGCCGGCGATCACCGTCGCCTGCGCGCTCGAAGGGCTCCCGCTCGCCGCCCAGCTCTGCTCCTCGAGCAACCCGTTGCCGTTGGCGCTCGGCGCCTGGTACCACCACTGGACCCAGTGGGCGGTCCCGAAGGCGGACGTGGAGATCTCGAGGCCGTCGTTCGTCGTCTCCTCGGGGCACGTCGAGCCGAGGACGGCCGCCGTCGGGGCCGACCCGCTCGTGTCGAGCAGGCAGACCTGGGCGGCCGAGGAGAGCTGGACGGCCAGGTCCTGCAGGGCGACCCGGCCGGCCGCCGTCGCCTGCTGCTCGGCCGTCGTCGTCTGGGACGCCCGCGTCACCGAGGCGGCGAACGGGATGAACATCGCCATGATGATCGACGTGATCAGCATCACCACGATCAGCTCGATGATGGTGAACCCGCCGTCGCCCCGGCCGGACCGTCGCGCCGCTGCCGCCGGCGCCCGCCGCCGCCAGCGGCCTGCGAATGGGCCAACCGGCCCCGGCCGTGCAGCTGCGCTCACAGCCCGCCCGCGAGCACCGTGCGCGACAGCGACGTCCCGCCGCTGCAGCCTGGCCAGGTGACCGTGATCGTGAACGTGTACGTCGGCAGCGCCCCCGTGCCGCTCGTCGTCGACGAGTAGGCCGTGCAGTAGACCACCCCGTTGATCGTCGTCGTCGGCGGGTCCGGCGCCAGGCCGGGCAGCGAGCTCGCCGCCGTTCCCTGGATCTGGGCGTCGGCGGCCGACAGCAGCCCGGTGGCCGCCGATCGCTGCGCGTTCTCGGCGACCACGCGCAGCGAGGTGCCCGTGCCGAGCACCACCGCCAGCCCGACCACCGCGAACACGCCCATCGCCACCATGAGCTCGACGAGGGTGAACCCGCCCTCTCCGTCCCCGGGATAAGCCGTCCCGGCGCCGCGCCCGCGCAGGCACCGCCGAAGGGCGCGTGCCGCCACGATCGTCCGCATGGCGCTCAGCCGCCGGCCGGCGCGCTCGCCGTGCTGGCCGTGCCGGCCGTCGACGAGGCGCCGAGGGAGCTCGTGTAGGCAGTCGCGGCGATCGTCGCGTGGTAGGCGCCGCCGCGGCCCGACACCACGTCGCCGTTGCTCGGCCCGGTGACCTGCAGCTGCTGCACGGTGACCAGCCGGCGCAGGTCGTACAGGCCGTTGACGAAGCGAGTGATGCCCGGCCGGCCGCCCGACACGGTGAGGTTGAGCGGGATCGTCGAATAGCCGCTCGCGCCGTTCACGGCGTTGTCCGTGATGCTGTCCAGCTGGAGCCCCTGGGCCGTCGCCAGCCGGTAGATCTGCACCACGAGCGTCGGGGCGTCCGGTTGCGGCGGCACGGCCAGGTCGAACGTGCGGATGAGCTGGCGCGCCTGGTGCTCCTTCTTCGCCACCGCACGTAGCTGGAGGACACGTGCCTGGAGCGACACGAGCGTCGCCTGGTCCGACGTCTGCTGCTGGCGGGCCGACGACAGCTTCGCGGACTCCGGGGACATCCAGGCGAACCACCAGGCGGCGACCAGCACGACGCCGGCCACGGGGGTCCAGAACAGCTTCCGGCGGAGGAGCGCGGTGAGCTTCATGGGGCGAACCCTTCGAATCGCTGGCTGCGCTTGCTCCGCAGCAGGTCGGTCAGGTTGAGCTCGGCCGTGAAGTCGACCTTGCTCGAGCTCGACGTCAGCCCGGAGTACTGGACGATCTGGAACACGTGCGACCCCGACAGGGCGTCGAACCACGACTGGAACCCCGGATAGCTCGAGCTGGCCAGTGACAGGCTCACCGTCCCGAGCACCGCTCCGCCCGGCGACGACGCCAGCGTCCCGCTCGAGGTCGACGAGCTGGACGTCGTCACCGCTCCGGCGTTCGTGCCGCTCGCGCCGTTCAGGCTCGTCGTCGCTACCCCCGGCGGCGTGACCCGGCCGAGGTCGGCCAGCACGGCTGGCCAGGACACCTCGCTCGCAACGAGCGGCTGGACGATCCGCTGGTCGGCGACCGCCGTCGCCTCCAGCCGCTGCGCCTTGGCGAGGCGCGGCAAGCTCGCCTGGAGCGACGTGATCGACGCCTGCAACGCGCTCACCGACTGCTCGGTGCGCCGCACCTGCACGAAGCGAGCGGCACCTCCGCCGGCGGCAGCGAGCACCACGACGCCGACCCCGGCGAGCACCGCCCGCTCGGTGACCTGACGTCGGCGCAGGCCGAGCACCTCTGGCGGCAGCAGTCCTGCCGCCTGCTTGCCCGACGGGGCGAGCGCCAGACCGACCGCTACGGCACCGCGCTGGCCGATCGAGGTGCGGTCTCCGTCGGTCCGCACGCGTGCCAGGCCGTCGAGGCAGCTGCGCAGCTCGACCGGGGCCGCCATCTGGAACTGCAGCCGCTCCCCCATCCCGGCGAGCAGGGCGCCACCCCCGGTCAGCACGACCTGGCGCACCTCCCCGGCTCCGGGCAGCGACGAGTAGTACAGGATCGAGCTGCGGATCTCGTTGAGCAACGCCGCCGAGGCGTCTCGGGCGGCCGCCACGGTCTCGGCGGGCACCGCCGTGAGGACCGCCGAGCTCGATCCGAGCCGCAGCTTCAACGCCTCGGCATCGCTGAAGGGCACGTCGAGCGTCGAGGCGAGCGCCCGCGTCACCGAGGCCCCGCCAGCGGCGACCGTGCGCACGAAACGCACCTCGCCACCCTCATGGACCACGAGCAGGGTCAGCTCGGCGCCGATCGACACGATCGCCTCGGGACCGCCCAGGCCCTCGCCGGCGAGGCAGCGGACGAGCGCCGAGGAGGCCAGCTCGACCGCCTCGACCACGAACCCCGCCTCCTGGACGCACGCCACGAGCGGCTCCACCAGGTCGCGGTGTGCCGCCTCGACGAGCACGTTCATCCCGTCGGCCGCGTTGAACCCACGCAGCCGGCGAGCCTGCAGCAGCGTCCGCTCGGGCGGGAACGGCACCACCTCGAGCGCCTGCATCCGTGCCGCCGCCTCGATCTCGCCGTCCGGCATCGGCGGCATCACCAGCTGGCGGGTGATCGCCCGGAGACCGGACACCGACAGGCGCACCCGCCGGGGCGAGCCGAGCGGGCGACGCGCCACCTTCGCCGTCCGGCTCGCCTTGACGAGCGCCTCCCGCACGACCTCCGGCTCGGCGACGCCCCCGTCGACGACGGCCCCGAGCGGCAGCGGCACCTCAGCCCAGCCGACGAGCCGGCGGCGTTGGCCGCTGCCCTCGACTGCGGCGATGCGGACGGCGGTCGACGAGATCTCGACGCCGGTGCGCTCGCTCATCGCCGAGCTCCCCTGCGCTGGAGGTGACGGGCGCCGGTCATCGCCGCACTCCCTTCCATGTCAGGCCGCATGTCAGCCACCGCCCTGCACGAGCTTGATGTAGTTGAACATCGGCAGGTACAGGCTGACGACGATGACGCCGATGCAGGCGCCCATGAACACGATCATCGCCGGCTCGAGCAGCGAGGTGAGCCCCGTCACGGTGGCGTCCACCTCGTCGTCGTAGAACTTGGCCACCTTCGCCAGCATGTCGCCGACCGCCCCCGACTCCTCTCCGGTCTCGATCATCTGGGTCACCATCTTGGGCATCACCGGCGACGCGGCCAGGGTGCCGGCGAGCGAGCGCCCCTCGCGTACCCCCGTCCGGGCTCGGCGTGCGGCGTTCGCCACGATCACGTTGCCGACGTTGTCGGCGGCGATCGTCAGCGCCTCGATCACGCCGATGCCCGACGAGAGCACTGCCGACAGCGTCGTCGAGAACCGGGCGAGGGCGATCTTGTGGTTCAGCTTGCCGAAGATCGGCAGCCGCAGCTTCAGCTGGTCGAACGCCTCCCTTCCCTTCTCGGTGGCGATCGCCCGGCGGACCCCGACGAGGAGCGCCAGCAGGCCGGCGATCACCGCCAGCACCCACACGCTCGCCACGATGCTCGAGATGTGGAGCACGATCCGTGTAGGTAGCGGCAGCGTGCCGTGCAGCGAGCTGTAGATCCTCTTGAACGTCGGCACCACGAACACCATCAACGCCGCCATCACCGTGATCACCACGAGGACGACCACCACCGGGTACATGAACGCCGAGCGCACCTTGCGGCGCAGCTCGACCTGCTTCTCGATCTGGTCGGCCACCTTCAGCAGCACGATGTCGAGCTGACCGCTCGCCTCGCCCGCCTTCACCATGGCCACGTAGATCGGCGAGAAGATCCGCGGAAAGTGCTCGAGCGCGGACGAGAACGACGAGCCTCGCTCGACCTCCACCCGGATCTCGCCGAGGGCGTTGCGGAGCACCTTGGCCTCGATCTGCTCGGACAGCGCGCTGAGCGCCCGAACGAGCGTCAGGCCCGCCGACACCATCGTGGCGAGCTGGCGGCTCATCACCGCGACGTCCTTCAGCTTCACCCGGTCGGACAGCCCCGGGATGGCGATCTCCCGCTTCAGGTCGAGGCTCGAGGCCTCCTTGATCTCGATCGGCAGGTAGCCCATCTGGCGAAGCCGCCCGGCCACCAGCGTCACGTTGTCGCCGTCCAGCTTGCCCCGGACGAGGTTGCCCGTCTGGTCCCGGACCTTGTAGTCGTAGGTCAGCGTCACTGGATGCCCTTTCGCAGCGCTGCCCCCGGGCTGCGCAGGTAGTCGAGGAGCTGCGACGGGTCGCGCGACCCGTCCTTCGCCATCGCCTCCGTGATCCGCTCCTCCCCCACCGCCTGGGCCAGCGCCTGGTCCATCGTCTGCATCCCGACGGCGCCACCGGTCTGCATCAGCGAGTAGATCTGGTGCGTCTTGGCGCTGCGGATCAGGTTGCGGATGGCCGCCGTGCAGATCATCACCTCGGTGACCGCCACCCGGCCCGCTCCCTCCGACGAGAGGAGCAGCTGCTGGGTCACCACCGCCTCGAGCGCCCCCGCCAGCTGTACGCGCACCTGCGCCTGCTGGTTCGTCGGGAACACGTCGATCAGCCGGTCGATCGACTGCGGCGCGTCCTGGGTGTGCAACGTGGCGAACACCAGGTGTCCCGTCTCGGCCGCCGTGATCGCCATGGCGATGGTCTCGAGGTCGCGCAGCTCGCCCACCAGGATGACGTCGGGGTCCTGGCGCAGGGCGTGACGGAGCGACTCGGCGAACGACCGGGTGTCCTGGCCGACCTCCCGTTGGTTGACGATCGAGCGCCCATGGCCGTGCAGGAACTCGATCGGGTCCTCGACCGTCACGATGTGGAGCGGCTTCGACTGGTTGATCACCTCGACGAGCGACGCCAGCGTCGTCGACTTGCCCGACCCGGTCGCCCCGGTCACGAGGACCAGGCCCTTGTTCAGCTCTGCCAGCCGCCCGACGACCGCCGGCAGGCCGAGCGACTCGAGCGACGGGATCTCGTCCGGGATGGTCCGCAGCACGGCGCCCACGGCGCCGCGCTGCTGGAACACGTTCAGCCGGAACCGGCCCAGCCCGGGCACGGCGTGGCTCGCATCCAGCTCCTTCGTCTCCTCGAACCGCTCGCGCAGCGCGCCCGGCAGGATCCCGAAGATCATCCGCCGGATCTGCTCGCCCTGCAGGCGGGGAAAGTCTCGCAGCGGGCGAATGGCGCCGTCCACCCGCACCGCCGGCGGGAACCGATCCGTCAGGTGGAGGTCGGAGGCACCTTGCGCCACGGCAAGCGCCAGCAGCTCGTTCAGGTCGAGGTCGGTCACCGCCTCGCCCGCCATGCGGTCGTTGCGCCACGACACCCAGTCGCCCGGTGTGACGCCCGGTGCGGTCGGTCCGGGCTCCACCACCTTCAGGTGGGACGTGACGCCCGGGCGGGCCGCCACGGCGGCTCCCGTCGGCGGCCGGCCCACCGCCGGGGCACCCGCCGCCAGCGGGCCCGCCGACCCCGCGGCGGCCGGGCCCGGTGAGCGGTCGGCCGGACCGGAGGGCCGGGACATCGCCACCGTCGTGTGCAGGTGGGCGTCGATCGCCCGCGGGTCGGCCAGCACGAGCTCGTCGATCTGCAGCTCGATCGCCGCGGCGATGGCCCGGATCGTCTCGGCATCCGGTGGCTCGGCGCAAGCCAGCTTGAGGCGCTGACCGTGCAGGCGGAAGCCCAGCACCCCGTGGGCACGCGCCAGCTCCACCGGCACGGCCGCCACCGCGGCCGGGTCGGGGGGCTGCGCCGACAGGTCGACGAGGCCGAGGCCCGAGATGGCCGACAGCCACCCCATCGCCGTCGCGGCGTCCACCACCTTCTCGGTGGCCAGCGCGATCGCCACGTGCGTCCCTGCCTGGCCGGCCGCCCGGACCCGCTCGGCGACGTCGGGGGCGATCGAGCGGCTCGAGACGAGGCCGTCCAGGATCTGCTCGGTCCAGCGTGCCCCGGTCGAGAGGACGACGCTCATACGACCACCCTCATGATCTCCTCCAGGCTCGTCATGCCGAGCGCCGCCTTGTGCAAGCCGTCCCATCGCAGGCTCGTCATGCCCTGGTCCCTGGCCAGCCGGCCGATCACGTCGGTCGGCGCACGGTCGAGGATCGCCCGCTCGATCGCCTCGTCGACGAGGAGCACCTCGTGGATGGCCACCCGGCCCCGGTAGCCGGTGTTGCTGCACGCCTGGCACCCGCGCGGCCGCCGGAACGACCGCACCGTGTCCCCGCCGGTCACCTCGTCGTCCCAGCCCGCCGCCCGCAGCTCGGCGGCGCTCGGCTCGTACGGCTCGGCACACCGCTGGCACAGGATGCGACCCAGCCGTTGCGCCAGGATGCAGTCGATGGCCGACCCCACGAGGAACGGCTCGACACCCATCTCGATGAGCCGCATCGGCGTGCTCACGGCGTCGTTCGTGTGCAGCGAGCTCAGCACCAGGTGACCGGTGAGGGCTGCCTCGACGGCGATCGTGGCCGTCTCCTTGTCCCGCACCTCGCCCACGAGCACGATGTCCGGGTCGGCCCGCAGGATCGACCGGAGGGCGCTGGCGAACGTCAGCCCCGCCTTGGGGTTCACCTGGACCTGGTTGACGCCGACCATCTGGTACTCGACCGGGTCCTCGACCGTGATCAGGTTGCGCTCCGGCGAGTTGAGCTCGGCGAGCGTCGCGTACAGCGTGGTCGACTTGCCCGACCCGGTCGGCCCCGTCACGAGGATCGTCCCGGCCGGGCGCCGGTAGGCGGTCTGGTACCGCTCGAGCACCCGCGGCAGGAACCCCAGCCGGCTCAGCTCGAGCGGTGCCGTCGACTTGTCGAGGATCCGCATCACGATCTTCTCGCCGTGCACCGTCGGCAGCGTCGCCAGCCGCAGGTCCACCTGCCGGTTGCCCGCCCCCAGCGCGAAGCGGCCGTCCTGGGGGACCCGGTGCTCGGCGATGTCCAGTCCCGCCATCACCTTCAGCCGGCTGGTCACGTTCCCCTGGATCGCCTTCGGTGCCGTCGTCAGCTGGTGCAGCACCCCGTCGATCCGGCAGCGAACCACCAGCTCCTTCGCCGACGGCTCGATGTGCACGTCCGAGGCGTTCTCGTGCAGCGCCTGCTGCAGCACGAGGTTGACGAACTTCACCACCGGCGCCTCGTCGGCCGACACCTGGAGGTCGACCAGGTTCGCCATCGTCCGGGTCTCCGCCGAGGCCATCCCGGTCGCCGCCAGCGCCGCGTTGTGCGCCGCCAGGTCCGTCTCCTCGGTGCGCCGGTAGACCCGACCGAGGTACACCTCGATCTGCTCCCGCTCGCTCACCACCACGTCGATGTCGCCGCCGAGCAACGTGCGCACGTCGTCGAGCGCCACCACGTCCGACGGGTCGGACGTCGCCACGATCGGACGACCGCCCTCGAACCCGATCGGCAGCACCCCGTACCGGCGGGCGACCGACTCGGGCAGCAGCCGCCCGGCCCGGCCGTCGATCGGCCACTGGTCGAGGTCGACCAGCTGGCGGTCCGCCACCTCGGCAACCGCCTCCAGCAGCAGCCGGTCGCTCACGAGCTGCAGCTCGGACAGCACGGCTCGCAGCGGCCGACCCGTCATCCGGCTCGCCTCGCGCGCCGTCACCAGCTGCTCGTCGCTCAGCGCTCCCCGACCGGCCAGCACGTCGCCGACGTCCGGCTGACGCCACGGCGCCGGCGCCTCCGGCTCCGGCTCCGGCTCCGGCTCCGGCTCCGGCTCCGGCTCCGGCTCCGCTACCCCGACCGACCCCTCCTCGGCGCCCGGTGGCACCCATCCAGGTGACGCCCACCCGGACCCTGGCCACCCTCGGGGATCCGCACCCGGCTGGCCCGGCGCCACGAAGGGCCCTGCCCCGTCCGGCTCCGTCCCCGCCGTCCACGCGTCGACCACCCTCGCGTCGACCACCGGCGGGTCCAACGGCGGCGGGTCGAGCGGCGACGGGTCGTAGGCCGCCAGGTCGTCGCCGGCCGGGCCGGGCATCGCCGGGTCGTAGGCCGCCAGGTCGAACGCTGAAGGGTCGAACGCTGCAGGGTCGAACGGATCGGTGCCGTGCAACGACGTGTCGAACGGCGAGTCGACGTCGGCCATCCCCTCGGCCACCACCTGGCCGAGCGAGGTGGACGCCACCGGCGGCTCGTCGAACGGCACCGGCGGTGTAGGGCTCGCCTGCATCCACCACGGGAGCGCCTCGGCGTCGCCTGCTGCCCCGTCGGCCGACAGCTCGCCCGCCGTGGCCTCGCCCGCCATGGCCTCGCCCGCCGTGCCTTCGCTCGCCGTGGCGCCGTCCGGTGCCAGCTCCGTCGCCGGCAGCGGCGGCATCCCGACGAGGTCGACGGGAGGGTCCGCATCGACGCCGAACGGGGCGGTTGCCACGGCACCGTCGTGGTCGACCGGGTCGAGCCAGGACCGTGCCGGCACGGGGTCGCCCATCGCTGCCGGCGCGCCCGGCCCGTCGGCGGGCGCCTCGCCGCCGGCAGGCGGTGGCGCTGCCGGTCGGCCCGTCCCGTCCGCCCCTGGCGCACCCACGCGGTACCAGTCGACGTCCTCGGCGCCGTACCCGGCGCAAGCCTCTCCCGAGGCCTCCCCCGAGCCCTCGCCCGCCGCCTCGCCGGCGCCGGCCTGCGGCTCGTCGGTCCACGGCGCGCCGCCCCACGGCGCGTCGGCCGGGTCGGTGGCGGCGTCGGGTGCGGGGTAGAGCGCCTCCACGCACGCCTCGACCTGACGCTCCGGCGCGACCACGATGAGCACGTCGGTGCCGGCCGCCAGGTAGATGTCGTCGATCGCCAGCAGGTTCTCCGGAGCCGACAGGGCGATCAGCGGCACGCCGAAGCGCAGCCCGATCACGGCCGCCCGGTGGCGCCGGGCGATGGCGACCGGCAATGCCGCCGCCGCCGAGACGTCGATCTGGACCCTGCGCAGGTCGACCATCTCGAAGCCCGACCGCGCCGAGCGCAGCCGCGCCTCGGCCAGCTCCGCCTCCGACGGCTCGGGCAGCTCGACGGCGCCGGCCGGCGCCCGCTCCCCGAGCAGGCCGTCGTCGACCGGGGGATCCTGCGAAAACCCGTCCGGCAGCGGCGCCGCCAGCTGCGCTCGTCGGTCGACCGTTCCGAACAAGTCCCGTCCCACCTTCCTCGCTGGCGCGCTGCAGGGCCGGCGTGCCTCGAGGTGCTAACGGCAGGACCGCCATCAAATTCAAGTCGGGCCGGCAGCAGCCGTTGGCAGTCTGTGGCACAACCGTTCCTGCTCGCCGGCACCGGCCTGCTCGGCCTCGTGACCGGCTCGTTCCTGACCGTCGTCGCCCATCGCCTCCCCGACGGCGAGTCCATCGTGCGCCCCGGCTCGCACTGCCCGACCTGCCGGACACCGCTCCGACCGGTCGACAACGTGCCGGTCCTGTCGTACCTGCTCCGGCGGGGCCGCTGTCGCGCCTGTGCGGCCCGCATCCCTGTCCGCTACCTGCTCGTCGAGGTCGTCACCTGCGCCCTCTTCGTGGCCGTCCCGGCGCGCGTCCACGGCGGGTTTGCCGTCGCCGCCTACCTGGTGCTGGCTGCGGCGCTCGTGGCACTGAGCGTCGTCGACCTCGAGCGGATGCGCCTGCCCACCCCGATCGTGCTGGCCGCCGCCCTGCTCGGCCTGCCGCTGCTCGCCGCCGCCTCTGCCGAGGCCCACGCCTGGGGCTCGCTCGGGCGTGCCGCCATCGCCGCCGCCGCCTGCGGCGCCGCCTTCCTTGCCATCGCCCTCGCCGTGCCGAAGGGCCTCGGACTCGGCGACGTCCGCCTGGCTGCCCTCCTCGGTGCGTTCCTCGGCTGGCTCGGCTATCGACAGATGGCCGTCGGCTTCCTCCTCGCACTGCTCACCGGCGGCGTCGTCGGGGTAGCCCTGCTCCTCGCCAAGCGGGGCAGCCGGTCGACCCGGCTCCCCTTCGGGCCCTTCCTCGCCGGCGGCTCCCTCGCCGCCGTGCTCTGGGGCACCGAGCTCTCCCGCTGGTGGCTCGGCCTCCACTGAGCAGACCCCCGGGGCGGTACCCGGGGCCACCCGGCAGGAGCACGGTCCAGCGGGTCGCCAGCCGGCCGGGGCGCGACGTGCCGTCGCCGTTCGCTCGTTGCTGCCACAACCGTCGCCAGCAGGGCCGGGGAAGCCGGCCCGCGCCAAGGGCGTGACCTACAGCCGTACCGTCGGGAGCGGGTCGAGCACCACCTGGGTGATCCCCTCACGCTGCAGCATCAGGCGCAGCTCGTGCGGGTTCGGCGCCGCCTCCATCGCCGACTCGAAGTCGACCACGCCCGCCGCCAGCAGCGACACGAGCGACTGGGCGAACGTCTGCATCCCGTAGTAGTCGCCCTCGGCGATGATGTCGGCGATGTCCTTCGTCCGCTCCGGGTCCACGATGCACTGCTGGATGCGGCCGTTCACCATCATGATCTCGACCGCCGGCACACGACCCTGGCCACCGACCACCGGCACCAGCCGCTGGCAGATCGTCCCGCGCAGCGTGGCCGCCAGCGACAGGCGCGCCTGGCGTTGCTGGCCGGGCGGGAACAGGTCGATGATCCGGTTGATCGTCTCGACCGAGTCGCCCGTGTGCAGCGTCGAGAACACGAGGTGCCCGGTCTCCGCGGCCGAGAGCGCCGTCGCCACCGTCTCGGCGTCCCGCATCTCGCCCACCAGCACCACGTCCGGGTCCTGGCGCAGCACGGCCCGGAGGGCGACAAGGAAGCTCTCGGTGTCGAACCCGACCTCGCGCTGGCTGATCGAGGCGAGCCGGTCCCGGTGGAGCACCTCGATCGGGTCCTCGATCGTCACGATGTGGCACTCACGTGTCGAGTTGATGTGGTCGATCATCGCCGCCAGCGTCGTCGTCTTGCCCGACCCGGTCGGCCCGCTCACGAGCACGATGCCACGCCGCTCCTCCGCCAGCCGGCGAACCGTGTCGGGAAGGCGCAGGTCGGTGATCGACTGCGTCCCCGGGCGCACGTGCCGCAGCACGATCCCGATCGAGCCGCGCTGGCGGTAGGCGTTCACCCGGAACCGCCCGAGCCCGGACACCGAGTAGGCGAAGTCCGCCTCGTTCTGGATCTCGAAGCGCTGCCACGTCCGCTTCTGCATCAGCGCCTGCAGCAGCCCATCCAGCCCGGCCGCCTCGACCACCGGCTCCTCGAGCAGCTGGACCAGCTCGCCGTTCAGGCGGACCCTCGGGCGAGACCCGACCTTCACGTGCAAGTCGGAGCCGCCCAGGGCCACGAGACGGCCGAGCAATCGGTTCAGGTCACCTGATTCCACGAACCTCGCTAACGGCCACCGCCGGGCCACCTTGAGCCTGCAGGTGCACCTCGACGAGCCGCTCGGTGAACCGCTCGGCCACCGCCTCCCGGTGCGCCGCCAGCAGCAGGCCGTGGTTGAGGTGCTCGATCACCTCGATCTGCACCTGCCCGGTCGCCTCCATGTCCCCGAGCTCCCCCCGGGCGCCCTCCACGATCGGTCGCGCCTCGTCGCGCCCGCACACCATGAACGTGTCCACCCCCGCCGCCTTCAGCGCGCCGAGCCACCGCTCCGGTGCCCGCTCGCGGTGGAGCGCCCGGTACAAACGCCACACGAGCGGCCGCAGGTGCTGGCGCAGCCCGGACGGCACCATCCGCCGGTACCTCCGCCCCGCCTGCGTCGCCGGTCGGCAGATGCGACGCCGCCCGTCCATCGCCTCCCCCTCGAGCGTCTCCGGCGGCACGAACATCGTCGACGGGTTCACCGCCAGCACCCCCCGCGCCCGCAGCTCGAGGGCCCCCTCCAGCGCCTGGTACGCCCCCGAGCACAGCCCCACCAGCACCACGTTGCCCGGGTCCTCCGGCGCCACCGCCTCGGCCACCTCCCGCACGTCGTCGAAGGCGTGCGGCGACCGGATCACCTGCTCCGCCGCACCCGGGCGCGCCGGGCTGTCGCCGATCCCGGACAGGTCCAGCCGGAAGCTCCGCACCCCGAGCGCCGCCCACCGGCGGCTCAGCTCGACCCACAGCCGGTTCGGCCCGATGTGGTGGTCCGTCGCCGCGTTCAGGAACAGCACCACCGGCGCCCCCCGCCGGGCTCGCTCGGGACTCGTCTCCATGGCGAACAGTCCCGCCCCCCCGATCCGCACCGGCCGCTCCACGATCGCCCCTGCCGCACCCGAGCCGACCACCGCCTCGCCCCCGAGCAGCGCCCCCTCGCCGCCACCGTCCGGGCAGCCACCGGCCTCCCCCGCCGTCAGCGCCTCGGCCAGCCACCCCACCAGGACGCCCAGGCTCTCCTCGGGCAGCACCTGCTCCTCCGGACGGGCCTCCACGAAGGCAGCGTGGTCCGTCATCGTGTGCACCGTCACCCCCGGCCCCAGCCGCCCGACGACCCGCTCGGCGCCGGCGTCGTGCAGCCGACGCAGCACGAGCGCCCTCGGCGCCAACGCCCGCTCGCCCGGCGCCGGCGCCAGCCCGGCCAGGTCGGCCACCTCTTCCGGCCGCAGCTGGAACCCGAGCAGCTCGGCGCCCGCCGACTCCCCCGGTCCCAGCTCGGCGTCGAGCAGCTGCAGCGCCCGCTGGTGCCGCACGAGCGCCTTGCCCGAGGCGAACGGGTCCCACAGGGCGATCGCCGACACGCCCCCCAGCCGTTCCGCCGCCACCTCGGCCAGCAGCGCCCCGGCTCGCAGCCCGAGCAGCGCCACCCGCCCGTCGCCGAGCGACCGGGCCAGCGCCACCGCTTCCTCCACGCTCGCCAGCCACGCCGCCACCCGCCCCGGATCGGTGTCGCTCCCGGCCGAGTCCCCGGTCCCGTCGTAGTCGAACCGCACCGCCAGCACCCCCCGGCAGGCCAGCTCCTCCGCCACCCGCCGTAGCGCCCGGTACGACGCGCCCAGCTCCCGGCCGACCGGCGGGCAGATCACCACCACCGGGCCGCCCCCCGCCCGGTCTCCGTGCACCCACCCCGCCAGCGCCCGGTCGGCCGGCCCGAACCAGCACGGCGTTCCCGTCACCAGCTCCTCCTCCGACCCAGCCCCCGGCGACGACCGCCCCGCTCCGGCCTCCCCGGCCCTGCCGCCCCCCTCGGCGCCCGCACGGTCGGCGGCCACCGGCCCGCCGGCCGCCCCGGACTCCTCGGCCGACAGCTCGACGTGCAGCAACGCCCAACCTCCCCTATCCGAAAGCTCCACGCGCCGTGCCACCAGGTCGCGCTGCGGCAACATCCCGGAGCGCCCGCACCCTAGGCAGCGGCCGTCCGCGCACCGTCTCGGCGCCGTCCCCGATCGGCCCGCCGCCCACCTCCGCAGCGCGGACGGCCGCGAGACCGTCCGCCCGTACCCTCACCGCCATGCAGGGTGCCCCCGCTCCGCGCACCACCCCCGACGCCCCCGTCGCCCCCGTCGCCCCGAGCGCACCGGTGCCGACGGTCGCCGTCGTCCTCGCCACCCGCGGCCGCCCGCACCTGCTCGCCGGGCTCGCCGACGCCATCCTCGCCGATCCCGGCGCCACCGAGCTCGTCGTCGTCGTCGACGGCGAGCCCGACGCCCCCGACGGCGGCCCGTCGGCCTCCCTCGCCACCCTCACCGCCCTCGCCGCCACCCGTCCACGCCTCACCGCCGTCGCCATCCCCCACGCCGGCCACCTGCGCGCCCTCGAGATCGGGGTCGCCCGGGCCACCGCCGAGGTCGTCCTGCTCCTCGACGACGACGTCGTGCCGACCTGCAACCTCGCCACCGGCCACGCCCGCCGACATGCCGACCGCCACGGCCTCGTCGTCGTCGGCTCGATGCCCGTCGCCCTCCCCGCCGGCCGGCCCGGCGCCGGCACCCTCCTCTATGCGAGCGACTACGACCGCCACCTGGCCAACCTCCGTAGCGGTCGCTACGCCGTCCTCGACCACCTCTGGATGGGCAACGTCTCGCTCCGCCGCCTCGACGCCGAGCGCGTCGGCCTCGGCGACACCACCTTTCGCGCCAGCTACCACACCGACCGCGAGCTCGGCCTGCGCCTCGCCGCCGCCGGCCTCGTCGGCCTGCTCGACGAGGACCTCGCTGCCGTCCACCTCCACCGCCGCTCCACCGCCGCCTTCTTGAACGACGCCCGCCGCCACGGGGCCGGGCTCGCCGCCCTCCACGACGTCCACGGCCAGCAGCTCGGCCCCTTCGACCCGGCCACCGTTCTCCACGGCCTGCCGTCCGTCCTGCGCACCGTCCTCGCCGAGGTCGGCGCCTCCGACGCTGCCCTGCCGATCGCCCGCACCGTCGCCATCGTCGGCGAGGGCCTCGGCCGCCTCGGCCTCTCCGGCGCCGCCCGCGGCTGTGCCCAGCTCGCCCGGCGCACCATGGTCTGCCACGGCGCGCTCCACGGCGAGCGCCCCGCCGACTGACCCGCCGGCTGACCCGCCGGCTGACCGGTCGGCCCGCCCGCTCGCCCGGATCCGTCAGCCTGCCCGCAGCGCCCTCGGCGCGCCTGCCGCCTCCGACGCCGGGCGCCCGGCTGCCTTCCCCCGGCCGAGCGCCGTCCGGACCAGCTCGACCAGGCGCAGCACCTCCCGCCGGAACGGCGGCACCAGCAGCCCCACGCACAGCGGGGCGAACAGCGCCGGCTGGAGCGCCCCCGGCACGACCGGGGCGAGGGCTACCGGCACCGTGACCGCCGCCGCCGCCCCGATCCGCACGTACGAGAAGTGCACCTCCCGCCGGGTCGCCCGGTCGAGGATCCACGTCGTCGACAGCGCCGCCAGGCTCCCGTACCCGTACCCGATCAGCCCCAGGTGGTGCACCGCGACGTACGACACCACCGCCAGCACCGCCGTCGAGGCGGCCGCCGACGACGCCACCGGCAGGTTGCGGCCCCGGCTGAACAGGAACGTCGACTGGACCAGCTGCACGGCGCTCAACATCGCGGCCACCGACACGGCCACGTACAGCGGGATGGCACGGCTCCACGTCGCCCCGAACAGCAGCGGCACCAGCCGGCGCGCCAGCAGCCCGAACAGCGCGAACGGCACCCCCAGGGCGATCAGCTGCAGGACCGTCCCCTCCTCGATCGCCGCCCGTAGCCGGGCGCGGTGGCCCGACGGCACCCGCGCCATCGCCACCATCCCCAGCCGGTAGGCGCCCCGCCGGGCGAACGCCAGGGTCACCACCAGCCGTTGGGCGAACGCCACGTACCCCACCCCGGCGGCCCCGGCGAACGACCCGACCACGAGCGGGCTGACGATCCCCCGCAGCTGATCCGCCCACACCGACAGCGAGTAGCTGAACCCGTGGCGGACCAGCTCGCGCACCATCGACCCCGACCAGGCAAGGCGCGGCCGGAGCCCCGACACCACGTAGCTGCCGACCAGCTGCCACGTCTGCATCGCCAGAAAGCCGGCCACCAGCGACCAGGCCCCCTTGTGGTCGAGCGCCAGCGGGATGGCGGTCGCGTACAGCGCCACGTCGCCACCCAGCTCCAGCAGCCCCATCGCCCGGTACCGGAACTGCCGCTCGATCGCCGCCTGCGCCGGCGCCCACAGCACGTTGATCGGCACGCTCAGCAACAGCACCCGCAGCGGCCCGACCACGCCCGTCGGCCGCAGCACGCCGCCGGCCACCGTGCTCAGCCCGATCGCCCCCGCCGTCAGCACCAGCGAGGTGACCACCAGGAACGTGAACGCCACGTCGTAGTGCCGCCGCTCGAGCCCGGCCGGCTGGCGGATCAGGTAGGTCTCGATCCCCATCTGGGCGACCACCGTCACCACCAGCACGAACGCCAGCGCCGCGCTGTAGATCCCGTAGCTCGCCGGTCCGATCACCCGCACCGTCAGCACCACCCCGGCGAGCCGCACCACCATCCCGACGGCCTCCCGGGCGACCAGGTACCCGCCGCCACGCACCGTCCGCTCCCGCAGGCTCAGCTCGGGTGCCGCCACCCCGAGCGGCGGCGCCGACAACCGCCACCCCCGCCGTGGCTCCGGCCGGCGGCGGGGGCGGGCCAGCAGCTCGTCGAGCGCCAGCCCGATCCGCTCCTCGGCGCCCTCCATCCGGGCGCCCTCGAGCAGCACCACGATGCTCCGCCGCCGCAGCTCGTCGGGCGCCGACCCCGACAGCAGCGAGCGGGCCACCCGGTCGCGGAACGTCTCCGGCCCCGATCCCCGCCGGACCGGCGCCGCCGCCACCACCACCCGCGGGGTCAGCACCGCCAGCACGTCGTCGCTGCGCAGCCGTCCCCCGGCGCGCCCGACCGCCCGCTCGGCCCGCCCCGGCACCGCCACGAGCACGACGGCGAACACCGTCGCCACCCCCGCCGGGCGGCGCGCCAGCTCGGCCCGCAGCCGGTCCAGGAACGCCGTCGCCGACGACGGCTGCATCTTCAGCCCGACCGACGCCCGACCGCCGGCGCGCCGGCGCCGGCCCCGGACCGCGTCCCTCGCGCCGCCACCACCCGCACGCACATGGCCACCACCTTCGGGCCCCCCTGTCCCTGGCCCGTCCCTCCCGGAGCGCCTCCCGTCGGGGACGGCGCCGAGATGGCCCCCACCGCCCCGCCCGCCCGGCGACGTCGCCCTACGCTGGCGGTCAGCCGAGCCGAGCCACTGGAAGGAACGCCCGATGAACGTCCTCGTGATGGCGCCACACCTCGGCACCGACCTCGACTGGGTGGCCGCCGTCGACCCGTCCGTGCGCGTCCTCGACGGCAATGCCGCCTTCCTCGCCGACCTCGCCGACCTCGGCATCGGCCGGGTCGACCCGCCCGACCACGCCCCTGCCCCTGCGGCGCGCGCCGCCCTCCTCGCCGACGCCGACGTCCTCCTCGTCGGCTACCCGCTCCCCGTCGCCCTCGCCGCGCGTGCCCCGCGCCTCGCATGGGTCCACCACACCCAGGCCGGTGTCTCCAACCTGCTCGGAAGCGACCTCTGGTCGGCCGACGTCCTGCTCACCTCGAGCCGCGGCGCCGTCGCCGCCGAGGCCATCGCCGAGTACGCCGTCGCCGGCGTCCTCGCCTTCGCTCGCGGTCTGCTCACCGCCGCCCGCCGCCCGCTCGGCGAGGCAACCCGGCGCCACGACTACGCCGCCTCCCGCCCCGTCGACGGCGCCACCCTCGGCGTCATCGGCCTCGGCGGCATCGGCCGGGAGGTCGCCCGCCTCGGGCGGGCCCTCGGCATGCGCGTCGTCGCCACCCGAGGCTCCATCCAACAGCCGGTCCGGGACGCCGAAGGGGTCGACCTCCTCCTCCCGGCCGCCGACCTCCACCGGCTGGCCACCGAGAGCGACTTCGTCGTCTGCTGCGCCCAGCTCACCCCCGCCACCACCCACCTGCTCGACGACGCCTTCTTCGCCGCCCTCCGACCCGGCGCCGTCCTCGTCAACGTCGCCCGCGGCGAGGAGATCGACGAGCAAGCCCTGCTCCGCGCCGTCGACGCCGGCCGCCTCGGCGGTGCGCTGCTCGACGTCTACGACGGCGAGATGGTCGGCCGGCCGCCCCGGCCGGAGCTCACGTCGACGCCCTCGATCGTCCTCACCCCCCACGTCTCCGGCGCCGGCGACCGCACCGGCGGCGCCCCCGTCCGGGCCCTGTTCGCCGACAACCTTCGCCGCTACCTCGCCGGCCAGCCGCTCCGTAACCTCGTCGAGCGCGACCGCGGGTACTGAGCCTCCGCCGCCCCCGGACCCCCGCCGGGGCCGCCCTCGCCGGCGGTCACCGCTTCGCCGCCCTCGCCGGCGGTCACCGCTTCGCCGCCCTCGCCGGCGGGCGTCGGGGCGGTGGCCGCCCGCACCCGCCGGGACGGGCGCGTGGCGCACGCCGCCTCCTCGAGACGACATGCCACCGCCACGGCGCCCTCCAGCTCGGGCTCGTCGGCGCCGCTCACGGCGGCGGCCACCCACTCGATCTTGCGCGCCCGCGAGCTGCGGGCCAGCGTGCGCCCGGTCTCCGTCAGGTCGACGATGATCCCACGGCGGTCCGACGGGTCGCTCCGGCGGGTGACCAGCCCCTCCTCCTCCATGGCGATCACGAGCTTCGTGATCGTCGGCTGGGCGACCCCCTGGTCGCGCGCCAGCTCGCTCACCCGGCGGGGTCCCCCGGTGCGCAGCGTCGCGAGGATCGATCCGCGGGCGGGGGACAGCCCGAGCTCGTTGTCGAGCGACCGGAAGCGCAGGGCGGCATGCTGGATGGCCGAGAACAGCTCCTCTGCAGGCCGCACCGGGCGAGGCTACACCCGGGCCCCGAGCTGACAGCTGCCGGCCCGCCCGGCCACCACCGCGTCAGCCGAAACGTCCCCACAGCTCGTCGGCGAGCGCCGGCCACACCTCCGGGTCGTGGCCCGGCACGAGGCGCAGCCCGGAAGCGGCGGCGGCCGCCTTGAGCCTGACGATCTGGTCCACCGTCTCCTTCGCGCTGCACCCGATCCGCTCCCCGATCGCCAGCTCACCGTCCAGGTTGGCCGTCAGGTCGGCGGCGTCGAAGGCGAACAGGAACCCGCCACCGCCGACCGCCGGGTCGAGCGTCACGGCGAAGCTCTGGTGGCCGGGCGTGTGCCCCGGCGTCGCCAGCGCCACGATGCCCGGGGCGATCTCCACGTCGCCCTCGGCGAGCCGCCAATCGATCGCCGGGTCGTCGAAGTCGATCCGGTAGATCCCGTGCGCCTCCGCCTCGCTACCGAGCCCGAACGCCACCTCGGCCGCCTGCGCGTGCACCGGTACCCGCCCGGCGACGTGCCGCAGCCCGCCAGCGTGGTCGTAGTGCAGGTGCGAGACGGCAACCGCCGTCACCTCCCCGAGCGACCTGCCCGTGCCGGCCATCGCTGCCTCCAGCGGCTCGCCCGCGCCGGGCAGCGACACCACCACCCCCGGGTCTCCGTGGAACCGTCGCCGCAACGCCGCGTCGGCCAGCAGGGCCGTGTTGACACCGGTGTCGAGCAGCACCACCTCGTCGCCCGCCTCGACCAGCACCGCCGGGATCGGCTCGCACAGCCGAGCCCCGGACCGGTCGCCCTCCACCGACACCGACCGCGGCAGCTCCACCCAGCCGAGCGTCAGCGGCAGCACGCGATGGGCCAGCACCCTGCCAGCATGGCCCGCCCGTGCGGCCGGCGCCGGCCACGACGTCAGCTCCGGCCGCCGCCGAGCACCCCCGCCTCCACCGCCGCCATCACCGTGTCGACGATCACCGTGGCGAACCGACCGTCGAGCGGTCGCTCGGTCGTCTGGAGCAGCCGGAAGTAGAGCGGTCCGTAGCACAGGTCGAGCACGACCTCGGCGTCGACCCGGCGCGGCAGCTCGCCCCGCTCGACCGCCCGGGTGACGAGCTGGCTCGTCCGTGCCCGCACCGGCTCGAGGAACCGCTGGCGCCACGCCGCCGCCAGCTCGGCGTCCCGCTGCGCCTCGGCCACCATGCCGCGCAGCGTCCTGCCCGTCACCGGGTCCCTGACCGTCCGCACCCAGCCGCGCAGCGCCGCCAGCAGGTCGCCTCGCAACGTCCCGGTGTCCGGCAGCGGCTGGCGCTCCACGAAGCTCGCCATGAACGCGTCGAAGGCCAGCACCCCCTTCGACGGCCACCGCCGGTACACCGACGCCTTGCCCACCCGGGCGCGGCTGGCGACCTCCTCGACGGTCAGCCCGGCGATGCCCCGCTCGCCGAGCAGCTCGACGGTCGCCCGCAGGATGGCCTCCTCCGTCCGGGCGCTCGGCGGTCGGCCGCGCCCCCGCCCCGGGTCGACCGACCCCGGAATATCCCCTTCGCCCACGACGTTCCCCCCAGACGGAACATAACGAAACGGTACGTATCGTATTGCACGATCGCCGGCCCGGCGCAGCCGCGGGGCGGTCGGGCGAAGGAGGACCCATGCACGACGACACCACGGCGGCGCGGCCATGACCGGTGCCCGCCGCCCGACGGCAGCGCTCGCGCTCATCCTCGCCGCAGCCTTCATGGTGGTGCTCGACTTCAGCATCGTCAACGTGGCCCTCGCCGCCATCGAGCGCGAGCTGCACGCCCGTGCCAGCGACGTCCAGTGGGTGATCACCGCCTACGCCATCACCTTCGGCGGCCTGCTCGTCCTCGGCGGCCGCCTCGGCGACCTCGTCGGCCGGCGCCGCCTGTTCATCGGCGGTCTCGTCCTGTTCAGCGCCGCCTCCCTCGCCGGCGGGCTCGCCAACGACCTCGCCCTGCTCGTCGTCGCCCGGGCCGTCCAGGGGATCGGGGCCGCCGTCGTCGCCCCGACCGCCCTCTCGCTCCTCACCACCAGCCTGCCCGCCGGCCCGGCCCGGACACGCGCCCTCGGCCTGTACGGGGCGACCGCCTCGGTCGGCTTCGTCGCTGGCCTCGTCGTCGGCGGCATCCTCGTCCAGCTGTTCGACTGGCGAGCCGTCCTCTTCGTCAACGTCCCGATCGGTCTCGCCGTCGCCGGGCTCGCCCCCTTCCTCCTCCCCGACGCCGCCCCGTCCGCCACCGGCGGCCGGCTCGACCTCGGCGGGGCCGCCCTCGTCACCGGGGCGCTGGCGGCGGTCGTCTACGGGGTGTCGAGCGGGCCGGCGAACGGCTGGGCCTCCCCGGCCACCCTCGGGGCCCTCGGCGGGGCCGCCGTCGCCCTCGTCGGGTTCGTCGCCGTCGAGCGGCGCCACCCCCGCCCGCTCGTCCGCCTCGGCCTCCTCCGGTTGGCCTCGCTGCGCACCGCCAACCTGGTCACCGTCCTCCTCGGGGGCTGGAGCGCCGCACAGGTGCTCGTCATGCCCCTCTACCTCCAGCTCGTCCTGCACCAGTCGCCGCTCGTCACCGGCCTCGCCCTCGCCCCCCAGGGCCTCGCCGGCTTCGCCGGGTCGGCGCGGGGCGCCGGCCTGCTCCGCCGGATCGGTCCCGACCGCTACCTCGCCCTCTCGGCGGCGGCCGCCGCCGGCGGGCTCACCCTGCTCGCCGCCGGCGTCGCCGCCCGCTCCTACCCGGTGCTCCTCGTCGGGCTCCTCCTCGTCGGCTACGGCACCGGAACCGGCGCCTTCGGCACGACCGTCGCCGCCACCCACAGCGTCGACCACGCCGAGCAGGGCGTGGCCAGCGGGCTCGTCAACATGAGCCGACAGGTCGGTGCCGCCCTCGGCGTTGCCGTCGCCGCCGCCCTCGTCGGCAGCGGTGCCACCGCCGGCGCCAGCCCGGCCGCCGACCGGACGGCGCTCCTCGCCGCCGTCGCCCCCGCCGTCGTCGCCGCCCTGCTCGCCCTGCGGGGACGCACCCACCGGGCGGCCCTCCCCGAGAGGGTCCCGGTCGAGCGCTCCTGCGCCCAGGCCGCCTGACCCGCCGCCGGCGCCTTCTCACCCGCCGCCGCTCGGCCAACCCGGCCGTCACCATCCTGGCCTTGTCGTCCCGGCTCGCCGACCACCTGTCCGGGTGCGGACCGTCCGGGGGCGGCCGAAGCCGTCAGTGCCCTTCCGACTCCCTCGCGTACACCTGGGCGGCGTACGCCTCGAGCGCCCGCTCGCACTCCACCAGCACCTGCTCGGCCGCCGCCAGCCCCGACGCCCCGAAGGTGTCGCGCAGGCGGACCTTGGCCAGCCAGCTCTGCAGCTTCGTCAGGTCGACCTCGTTCTCCTCCAGCTCGGCGTAGCTGAAGTGCTCGGCCACGTGCTCCTTCTCGACCTGTGCCAGGAAGTCCCGGGCCCGGTCCACGATCTCCTCGTACTCGTCGTCGCGAGCGGCCTGGAACGCCGCCACCACCTCGTCCTCGCCCGCCAGCGCCTGCGACCGCAGCAGCACCGCCGTGCCACCCATCTCGAGGATCGACCGCCGCAGCGCCCGCAGCGCCCGCTCGTTGGGCGGGGTGTCGGGCAGGGCCGCCACCGAGTTCTGCAGGTAGATCGCCCCGAGGCCCCGCACCCGCCGCCACACCGTCGCGCGCAGCCGCGTCGGCTCGGACGGCACCCGGTACACGAGGCACAGCCACCCGCTCCCCCGGGCCGCCCGGCCCCGCCGCCGCGTCGCCGCGGCCGGCGGGTCCGTCTCCGGGTCGCCGGCGTCCCGGCCCGCCGCCGACGTCGCCGGCCCCGCCGCCGTCTCCTCCGCCGGGCGCCGCCGCGACGCCGGCGCCCGTCGTCTGGGGGTCGCCACCCGACCAGTCTCGCCGACCGGGCAGCGATCGGCCATCTGCCCGGCCGGGCACCATCTCGGTTACCTGTAACAGCTAACAGCTGTTAGGATATGCAGCATGACCGATTGCTGCTGTGCAGTGACCGAGCCCACCCGGGATCCGCGATGAGCGGGGCAGGGGCAGCGCTGTTCGCCGCCGTCTTCCTCGCCTGTGCCGTCGAGGCGGTCGAGGCCACCACGATCGTGCTCGCCGCCGGGACGACCCGTGACTGGCGTTCGGCGCTCACCGGGGTGGCCGCCGGGCTGGTGGTCCTCGCCGTCGTCGTCGCCGCCCTCGGGCCGGCCCTCTCGACGATCCCGCTCGGCCCGCTCCGCCTCGTCGTCGGGGGCCTGCTCCTCGTGTTCGGCCTGCAGTGGCTGCGCAAGGCGATCCTGCGGGCGAGCGGCTACAAGGCGCTCCACGACGAGGCCGCCATCTACCTCCGCGAGGTCGAGGCCGCCAAGCAGGCGGACCGCCGACCGCGCCACGGGGTGCGCGACTGGTACGCCTTCACCCTGTCGTTCAAGGGCACCGTCCTCGAGGGTCTCGAGGTCGCCTTCATCGCCCTCACGTTCGGCACCAACCAGCACGACGTCCCCCTCGCCGCCGTCGCTGCGGTGTCGGCCATCGTGGTGGTCGCCGCCGTCGGCGTCGCCGTCCGGGCACCGCTCGCTCGCGTGCCGGAGAACACCATGAAGTTCGTCGTCGGCGTCATGCTGACGTCGTTCGGCATGTTCTGGGGCGCCGAGGGGGCGGGGGCCCACTGGCCGCACTCGGACGCCGCGCTCCTCGTGCTGGCGCCGGCCACGCTCCTCTTCGGGCTCGCCACGACTGCCGTGCTCCGTGCCCAGCGCAACCGCAGCCTCGGTGCCCCCGCCGCGGCGCTCGGCCTCGCCACCGGGCCGTCCCTCCGCCACGGGGACGCCACCGCCCGGCGCACCAGCGAGGAGGTCACCCGATGATCGCCCGCCTCAAGGCCTTCGGGGCCTTCTGGTACGACTTCGTCGTCGGCGACGACTGGCGCATCGCTGCCGGCGTCGTCGCCATGCTCGCCGTCACCTGGGGCGTCAGCCACACGTCGGTGCCGTCGTGGTGGCTGCTCCCGGCCGCCATCGGCACCGTCCTGCCGATCAGCCTGTGGCGCGCCGCTCGGGCGTCCGGCTGACCGGCCCGTCACCGACGGGCGGTCAGCGGATCGGCGGGACCGCGGCGAGGGCACGACCCGCAGCCCGCACCCCGCCGCTGGCGCACACCCGCGCCGGCCGCCCGCCGTCCAGGGCACAGACGCCGGCCGACAGGTAGTTGGCCTCGACCACGAACGCCGTCCCGCCGAGCCGCTCGCCGAGCCGGCTCGTCGGCTGGCGGACGGCCCGGGCGACCTCGACGATGCCCACCCGGTCCCCGGCGAGCACACCGCTCGAGGCAACCTGGGCGAGCCCCGCCGAGGTGCCGGCGACGACGTAGCGGTTGCCGAGGTCCACGAAGGGGATCCCCGGCTGCTGCCACCGACCCGCCCCGAAGCGCGACGCCGTCCCCGCCCGCGGGTCGCCGGCGTAGGTGGCGAACAGCTGGTCGACGGCCGGCGGCACCGGCTGCAGGACCTGGCCGAGCCGGTCGGCCGCCTCGTACGGGGTGAACGTCACGTACCGGCTCGTGTACCTGCTGTCCAGGAAGCTGAACGTCGGGATGTCGCCGTCCCGGTCGCCCGATGCCGTCACCCGCAGGTTGGCGAACGTCCCGAACCGGCCGAGGGCGGCCACGAGGGCATACCGGTCGACGGCGCAGAACGGGCAGTACTCGGCCCCCTCGTACACCAGCCGGGGCCTGCGACCCGTCCCGAGCGGCGGCTGGCCCGCCGTCACGGCGAACGGCGCCCCCTCACCGCCGGTCCCGATCCGGTCGAACGTCGACGTCGGGATCGTCACGAGCGCCTCCACGGCGGCCGCCGGCGCCGCTGCCGGCGTGCGGTCGGCCCCGTGCACCGTCGACCTCGACGACGCAGCCCCCGCCGACCCCGACGTCGGTGACGACGGGCCCGACCCGGTGCTCGACACGAGCGCCATCACCCCGGCCACCACCACGACGGCCCCGGCCGCCAGCCAGCCGGCCCGGCGGCCGGCCCGCCTCCGGCCCGACCCCGTCGGCGGGAGGGCGGCACCCCCGGCGCCGCTCCCTCCTTCCCCGGCCGATCGCCGGGCCGAGGGTGGCGTGGCTGCCCGCGCCCCGGCTGTCCGGGGCGTCCCGCCTCGTGCCGTTGACCGCCCCGCTACCGCTCGACCCCCGGGACGTTGCCCGTTCGCCACGGTTCCTCGCCTTCCGCCGCCGCCGTTGCCGCCACCGGCCTACTCGCCCGCCGGCGCCCCTCCCAGGGTCGTCCGACCCTTCGGCGGCGGCCGCGGGCGCCAGGCCGGGCTGCCCGCCGCCGGGCTGCCCGAAGGTCTGGGGTCAGTGGTTGCCCGGGTCGCCGAACGTCGCCTCGTCGAGCGCCTTGATCGCCTCGAAGAGACCCCGGGGCGAGCCGGAGGCGAGGGCCTGCTCGGCGCTGGCGACGACCGCCGAGTAGCGGGACCAGTCGCCCGTGCCGTTGGCGAAGTCGAGCAGGGTCGTGAGCAGGTGGAGCTTCACGTCGCTCGCAAGCCGCCCCTGCAGGCCGCCGGTGAGGTCGCCCGGCGCGAGCAGCCGCTCGGCTGCTGCCAGCGACCCGCTCGGGCCGGACGGCGAGGCGAGCGCCTGGGCGAGCGGGGGGCTCAGGTAGCTGGCGATCCGGAGGTCGCACGTCAGCTGGGCCGCCGTCAGCTGCAGGTGGTGGTCGCGACCGGAGGCGGCGCCGGCAGAGGGGTGGGCTGCCAGCCACTGGACCAGGCGGAGCTGGCCCAGCCAGTAGCCGGAACCCTCCGGCGGGGCGCCGAGGGGCGCGGTGACGACGACCGGGGTGGTGAGCACGGGCGCTGCAAGGGTGTCGGCGTCGGTGACCGAGGTCGTCACGAGATCAAGGCAGGCGGCTGGGAAGGTGTGCGGGAAGCCGGTGGCCGAGGCCGAGTACGGGAACCACCCGGTCGCCGGGTCGACCGGCCCGCTCGGCGTGGTGGCGGTGAGGGTCGTCGGGGTGGTGCCGTCGGCCCAGCTCGTCTGGAAGGTGAGCACCGCCTCGGGTGAGATGTGGAGGGCCGTCGCCATCCAGGTGACCGGGGTGCCGGCGTGGGTGAAGACGGTGCCCGCCGTGCCGATCTGGCCGCCGCCCACGCTCTGGACGACCGTGGCCTCGGCGGTCGGGGTGAGGGTGGTCCCCTTCGGGGCGACGTCGTCGACGGTGACCGACGTGCCGGCCGAGGCGGACGTCCCGTCGGCCTCGGCGACCGACACGGCGACCGGCTCGACCGCCGTGGGCGAACCGGAGGGGGCGAGCACCTCGTAGGTGTGGGTCGCCGAGAAGGTGCCGCCGGGCCCGACGGTGACCGTGCTCGGCGCCGTGGCGTCGCCCCAGGTGATCGTGGCCGTCTCGGTCTCCCCCGGCTCGGGGGCGGCGAGGGCGCCCCGGAGGGTGACCGGGGTCATCAGGTTGGCCGTCTGAGGGGAGACGGTGAGGGAGGCGACGGCAAGGGGCGTGTCGAGCACGCTCACCTGGCCGGTGGCCGGGGTGACGCCGGGGACCGAGGCGGAGACGGCGAAGGGGCTGGTGGCGCCTCCGGCGCTCTCGTCGGCGTAGGTGTGGCTGGCCTGGTACTGGCCGTTCGAGACCGTCGCCGTCGAGGTGGTGCCGTCACCCCAGGCGAGCTGGACGGTGGTCGCCGAGCTGTTCTCGACATAGCCCGAGGCGGTCACGGTGCCGCCCTCGTCGACCCAGGTGCGGTTGAGCGAGAGGGAGATCGACGGCGCCGGCGTGGGTGGGGCCGTGCAGGTGCCCGTGTTCGTCCCGCTGTAGAGGCCGTCCAGGGTGCCCTGGCTCAGGCTGTGGTTGGTCGTGCTCGTGAGCACCGACCCGAGCGAGGTCGGCGAGGGGCCGGTGAAGGTGACGGAGTGGCCGAGCGAGCTCACCTCGATGCTCGTCGGGGACTGGGTCCCCTGGGTGTAGCTCACGGTCGTCATGGCACAGGTGATCGAGGTGGGTGCGGCCGGGTCGACGGCGTGGATCCGCCGGACCAGCTGGCCCGGGCGGGCCCCGTTCGGCACGGCGAGACCGGCAGAGCCGAGGGTCGTGTTGACCGACGGGTCGGCGAAGAGGTGGCGAGCAGAGGCGACCACCTCGGAGAAGGGCTGGGTGCAGAGCGGGGTGCCGAAGATGGCCGGGTCCACCGGCCCGGACGGGGTGTTGGAGCACAGCCCCGGGATGGTGAAGCCCGGGACGATGGTGACGCAGCCGAGGAACCCGCAGGGCCGCCACCCTGGGAAGTTCAGGCCGTCGAGGGCGTCCTGGAAGATGGAGGTGGTCGGGATGTCGAGCCTTCCGAGGCCCGCCTTGTTGAGGCCGGAGTTGACGCCGTCGATCTTCCCGGCGACGGACTGGTAGACGGAGAGCACCTTCTGCCAGGTCGGCGGCCCGCTGCTGCCGAGGAATTGGAAGCCGGACCGGATGTCCCCCACCACCTGGTTGGCGCTCCCGGCCACGTAGGTCTGGTACCAGGCGGAGGTCGCCGTCGTGGCGGTGTCGATGGCCCCCTTGATGTGGGCGCCGGCCGTCTGGAAGGCCTGCTTGACGGTGTTGAACCAGTCGGTGAGGTTGAAGCCGGGGTTGCTCAGGTCGAGGGACCCGGTGGCGTTGACGCTGCCGCTCAGGCCACCGACGTCGATGGACCCGGCGAGGTGGAGCTTCTGCGTCCCGACGTCCAAGGTGAGGGTGCCAGACCCCCAGACGGGCGCGTTGGAGCCCTCGGTCTTGTAGAGGACCGGATCGAGCAGCTGCCCGCCGCCGGAGATGTCCACCTGGACCTCGGAGCTGTCGAGGGTGAAGCTCAGGTTGGTCGGCTGGAAGCTGAGCGGCCCGGCGGACCACCCCGCGAGGTGACCCTCACCGAGGATCCCGCTCGGGCTGATCGAGAGGAAGACGCTGGCGAGGCAGGAGCTCGAGTCGCTGGAGCACACCGAGCTGCGTGACGGCGGGCTGCAGTCCGACGCCTGGCCGGTCGGGGCGGTGCCGCCGACGGCGGTGGCGCCCGAGTTGGCGAGGACGAGGTCGCCGGAGAGGTAGATGCCCTGTTGGAGGCAGAGCGCCGTGCTGTCGACCGACGAGTAGGAAAGGTAGATGTTCCGGAGGGCCAGCGGCGGGAGCGAGCTGGTCGAGACGTTGCCGCCGCTCACCTCGTTGTACAGGTCGACCAGGTCGGCCATGGTGACGCCCTGGTGGCTGGCGATCTGGAAGCCGAGCAGGTCGACGAAGGGTGGGCTTGCCGTGACGGCGAGGTCCACGGACACCCCGAGGTCGCTCGAGCCGATCGTCACCGCCCCGTGCGCCCCGAGGGTGAGCGAGCCGCCGCCCGCCGAGCTGACGCCGATCTGGAGCGCCAGGTCGTTGATGGTCACGAACGATGCCGGCGAGGGCAGGGTCCACCCACTCGTGGCGTTGCCGCCGGTGAGCTGGCCGGTCAGGGTGACCGAGGCGTTGCCGCCCGAGGCCCCGATCGACCCGGTGACCGAGACGTCCAGGCAGACGTCCCCCTGGGGGAGCGAGCCCTGGAGGCTCTGGGGGCAGGTGGAATTGCCCCCGGTGCCCGGGGCGAACAGCTCGATGTCCCCGCCGGCGCCCACCGAGACCTTGCTGCCGGTCTCGGAGATGGAGAAGTGGAGCTTCAGCTGCTGGATCGGCCCGGCCGCGAGCGTGATGGTGGGGAGGTGCACCGTCAGGCTGGTGGTGGTGCCGCCGAACAGGGGGATCTGGCCGTCGATCACGACCGGGCCGGTCAGCAGGTTCGCGCAGGCGCTCACCGACAGCTTGAGGAGCCCGCACAGACCGGTCTTGATGGCGCTCGGCAGCGGGGTGCTCGCCGACAGGCCGACCCCGGCGGACGCGTTCAAGGTGAACGAGCAGGTCGGGTCCGACGAGCTGCAGAGGACGGGCTGGAAGTAGGCGCGGGTCGGCGCGTCGAGCTGGCTCGACGGGATCGAGAGGTTGGCGGTCGACACCACCAGGGCGAGGCTCGGCAAGGTGAAGTCCGGGTTGACCGTGGTGCCGAGCAGCTGGCTCAGGGTGAGGGTGGTGGTGGGCCGGGCGGCCACGAGCAGCGAGCCGCCCGAGCCGAGCTGGGCCCGCACGAGCACGTCGGCGCTGAAGGAGCCCGAGCCGAGCGGGACCGTCGCCGTCCCCTCCACGGCCACGGTCACCGAGCCGGTGCCGGGGATCTCGAGGGCGAGGTCGAGCCCGGACAGCTGGAGGTCGGGCGTGCCGGACGGGAAGGCCGGCAGCCCGAGATCGCCGGCGAGGGTGGCGGCGTCCAGGGTGGCCGTCGTCGTGAGCTCGACGCTCAGTCCCGTGCCGGAGCCGAGGCTGGCAGCCACGGTGAAGCTCGACCCGTCGAGCGTGGCCGTGGCGTCGAGGCTGGCCGCCGTGGTGGCGCCGATCGACCAGCTCACGGTCGTCTGGTCGAGGGTCAGCCAGCTCTGTCCGAACGGCGCCGTGACCGTGCCGAGCGAGGCGTCGAGGGCGACGGTCACCCCGCCGGCCGCATCGGTGATGGAGAGGTCGGCGGTCACCGGCACCTGGCCCGAGCGGGGAAGCGTCACCTCGGCCGACCCGCTGGCGCTCGCCGTCCACGTGCCCGAGCCGCCCTGGATCGAGAGGGTGAGCGAGCCCAGGCTGAGCCAGCTCGGGGTCTGCAGCGTCGGGGTGAACGAGGCGGACAGGTCCAGCCCGGCGGTCACCGACGGCGCCGAGGACAGGCTGAAGCTGGCCGACCCGGTGAGCGACCCCTGGAGGGTGATGCCGCTCGGGCTCACGCCGAGGTCCGAGACGCCGGTCGCCACGGCGCCCGTCGTGGCGAGCACGCCGCGAAGGCTGAGCCCGGACCCGGCGACGGAGAGGTTGCTCCCGAGGAAGCTGCCGGCCGACGCCGGAAGCGCGGCCGTGTCGAGCGTGGTGCCCGAGGACGACGTGGTGAAGGCGAGGAGGGCGCTCGACAGCTGCACGGCCGGCCCGGGTGCACCGGCCGAGACGAGGCTCGACAGGCCGACGTTCTGGAAGCCCACGACGACCGAGAAGGTCGGGCTCGTCGCCGTCGCCGACGACCAGCTCCCGACGACGAGGAGCCCGGCCGACTGGCCGAGCACGCTCGTTGCCCCGGAAGCCCCCTGGAGGGTGAGGGTCGTGCACCCACCGCTCCCGCCGATGGGCTCGGTCGCCAGGGCGAGCCGGCTGGCGTCGAGCGAGGCGAAGCCGGTCGGACCGATCGGCAGGCTCACCGCGGTGTTGCTCCCGGCGTCGCCCTGGAGGGCCGACGCGACCTGCGAGCAGGTCATCGTGGCGACGTCGACCAGCGTGGTGCCGCTGGCGGTGGTCCCCGGCCCGGTCACGTCGGCGCTCAGGGTCCCCGTCGCCTGTGCCCGGCCGGCCAGCAGCACGAGGGCGACGACCAGCGCCCCCACCAGCCCGGCAAGGACGGCGACCACCGAGGCAAGCGGAGCCCGCGGCCGACGCCCCTTGGCGAGACCGGACCGCAGCGACGCCGTGGTCCGGGCCGCCGCAGCCCCTTCGGCATCTGCCGAACCGTCCATGCCACACGCCCCCCCGAGGACTACTTCCGGCGTGCTGCTGCCAGCCTCATCCCATCGAATGCCCACTAAGGCATACTGACTGGCAGGTCACGTTGTCAAGGCGCCGCCTCGACTGCTGGTCCCACCCGGTACGGCTGGCGGCAGTCGGACGTGATGCTCCTTCTATGGGGGCCACCGGGGGCGCCGTGCACCGCAGCGCCATCGGCGCGACCAGCATGGCGACAACTTCGCCGTCTGCGCCGTGCGCCCCGGCTTGGTGCCCACCACCTCGGGATACGCCATCCGCGTCGAGCACGGCCTGGAGCGTCTCGCCGAGGCGGACCTGATCGCCGTGCCCGCCTGGAGTGACCGCGACTGCACCCGACTGGAGCAGTTGGTGGCCGCCCCGCACGAGGCGCTCGGGCGCGGCTCCCGGGTGCTCGGGATCTGCTCAGGAGCGTTCCTGCTCGCCGCCGCCGGGTTGCTCGACGGGCGCCGCGCCGCCACCCACTGGCGCTATGCCGCCACCCTGGCGGCCCGCTATCCCCAGGTGCACGTCGACCCGGGCGTCCTCTACGTGGAGGATGGCCCGGTGGTCACCAGCGCGGGCACCGCGGCCGCCATCGACGCCTGCCTGCACCTCGTACGTGCCGAGCACGGCGCCGCCGTGGCCAACGCCCTGGCTCGGCGCATGGTGGTCGCACCGCATCGCTCGGGAGGCCAGGCCCCGTTCGTCGAGTCCCCGGTGCCGGCCAGCTTCGACGACGATCGCCTGGGCAAGGTGCTCGAGTGGGCCGGCCACCACTTGGACCAGCCGCTGAGCGTGCAGCAGCTGGCAGGGCGGGCGCTCCTGTCCCCACGTACCTTCGCCCGCCGCTTCAAAGCCGCTTCCCGCACCACCCCACACCGCTGGCTGGTAGACCAGCGGCTGCCGCTGGCCGAGCACCTCCTGGAAGAGACCGACCTGAGCGTCGACGAGATCGCCCGCCGCTGCGGCCTGGGCAGTGCTGACACGCTGCGGGGCTCCGGCGCCGGTCCCCTTACGGCAGTGCTCGGATTACGGCAGTGCTCGGAGCTCATCGCGGTAGATGCCGGCATCCCGCCGGATGCCGAGCAGCGTGCCGCGCTCCAGCTGCCGATGAAGGGGAACGACGAGCGGGTTCGAGCTGGCGGCATGGCGGAGCACGACATGGCTCCCGCGCTGGCGCACGACCTCCCAGCCCTGTCGGGCCAGCACCCGGACCAGCGCGTCGCCCGAGACGACCGGCAGGCGGTCGCTCACGCCGGCATGGAGAGCCTCCGGCGGACGACGCCCGCTCCGATGGGCTTGCCCTCTTCACGGAGGGTCTCCACGTACAGCGCGACCGCCTCCTCGGCGTTCGCGGCCGCCTCGTCGAGGGTGTCACCCTCCGTGTGCAGGCCGGGTAGGTCGGGCGCGTAGACGCAATAGCCGCCCTCATCCTGCGGCTCGAAGATCAGCTCGACCTCACGCAGTCCCGCCATGGCGACATCGTAGGACGGCGCCACTGAGGTGATGATTCCCTCTGCGTGGTCGGAACATCATCCGCAGTGGCGGCCTCCCTCAGGGGGCCATGTGGGTCTGACCTGCAAAGAAGAAAGCAGCCCCAACGGGATTCGAACCCGTGTCTCCACCTTGAGAGGGTGGTGTCCTAGGCCTCTAGACGATGGGGCCGTGCGGCCCGCTGGCGATCGCCTCCCGGGCCGGGTGCCGATCGTAGCGGACATGGAACGTCCCGCCGGACGACTCGCTCGGCGGGACGCTGCTCGCTCGGGGGGGAGGACTCGAACCCCCAATAACAGGGCCAGAACCTGTCGTGTTGCCGATTACACCACCCCCGAATGGGTGCCGAGGCATCCTAGCAGGCTCGGCCTGGCCCTCTCTGACGCCGGCGACGCTCAGTGGTCGGCCCAGGTGGCGTGGGCGTAGCCGATCACCCGCCCGACCGCCACACCGGTGGCCTGGCGCCAGAGCGGGCCGAGGTCGGACACGCTGATGCTGGTCGAGCCGACGGCCGGCGCCACCGACGCCGTCAGCCCGTCGGCCGAGGCGGCGCCGCGGCTGAACAAGGCGTCCATGGCGTCGGTCACCACCACGATGCGGGCCGGCGTCCCGACGACCGCCGCCACCGCTGCCAGCGTCGCCGTCGGCGTGCTCGTCGACAGCCGCAGCACCTTCGCTCGCGGCACCCCGTGGTCGACCAGCCAGCGCGCTGCCACGGCGCCGGGCGACGGGTCGCCTGGCGCCGCCGGCAGCCCGGCCACGACCACCCGTGGCGTCGCCTTGCCCGCCACCAGCCGCTCGGCCGTCTCGAGCCGGCCGAGCAGGTCGGGCGACGGGGCTCCACCCGGCTGGAGCGGCGCCGGCAGGACCACGATCGCCGCCGCCTTGGCGGCACTCACCGCCGCCACCTGCTGGCGGGATGCCGTCACCACCTGGACCCCGCTCGCCACCACGTAGCCCACGGCGCTCAGCAGGAGCAGCGACGGCAGCCGCAACGCCCAGCGCAGCGGCGACAGGAAGAACATGCTCAGCCCTCGCCGCGCCGGCGGGCAAGGGCCGCCCCGACGCGAGCCCGCACGGTCGCCTCACCGAGCACCTCGAGCGACTCGAACAGCGGCAGCCCGATCGGCCGGCCCATCGTGGCGACCCGTACCGGCGCCTGCGCCTTGGCCAGCTTGCGCCCGAGGGCGTCGGCCACCCCGGTGAGCACCGACCGCAGGCCATCCGCCCCGAACGGCACCGTGTCGAGGCCGGCAAGGAACCGCTCCAGGATCTCCGGGGCCGCATCGTCCCCGGCGATCGCCTTGTCGTACGCCCCTGGGTCCGGGTCGAACGGCTCGACGAAGGCGAAGGCCACCAGGTCCGGCACCTCCGACAGCGTCGCCACCCGCTCCTTGGCGAGCGGGGCGAGGCGCGCCAGCACCTGGTCGTCGAGGCGGCCGGCGAACGGGACGTCCGGCGCCTCGAGGAACGGGCGGGACGCCGCCAGGAAGGCGTCGTCGCCGAGCGCCCGGACGTACACGCCGTTGAAGTGGCCCAGCCGCTTCAGGTCGAAGAAGGCCGGTGACCGGTTGACGTCCTCCAGCCGGAACTCGGCGACGAGCTCGTCACGGGTCAGCACCTCCCGCCCGTCCGCCGGGGCCCAACCGAGGAGGGCCAGGTAGTTGACCATCGCCTCCGGCAGGTAGCCGGCGTCCCGGTAGTCCTCCACGGCCACCTTGTCACGCCGCTTGGACAGCTTCTGGCGCTGCTCGTTCACGAGGATCGGCAGGTGGGCGAACACCGGCAGCGGGCGACCGTCGCCGAGCGCCTCCCACAGCAGCACCGCCTTCGGCGTCGTCGGCAGGTGCTCCTCGCCCCGGACCACGTGGGTGATCCGGAGGTCGAGGTCGTCGACCACGACCGCCAGCACGAACAGGGCATCCCCGTTGGACTTCTGCACGACGAAGTCCTCGATGGTGGCGTTGGCGAACTCGACGTCACCGCGCACCAGGTCGCACACGACCGTCGTCCCCTCGTCCGGCACCTTGAACCGCAGCGCCCGCCCCGGCCCGGGCTCGAGGCCACGGGCACGGCAGTGCCCGTCGTAACCCGGCACGGGGTTGCCGGCGGTTCGTGCCCGCACCTCGTCCGGGGTGCAGTCGCAGGCGTAGGCGCGCCCCTCGGCGAACAGCCGGCGAGCGGCCGCCTCGTAGCCTGCCCGCCGCTCCGACTGGTGGATCGGCCCCTCGTCCCAGTCGATCCCGAGCCAGCGCAGCGCCGACAAGATCCCGTCGGTCCATGCCGGGTCGCTCCGCTCCCGGTCGGTGTCCTCGATCCGCAGAACGAACTGGCCGCCGAGGCGCCGGGCGAACAGCCAGTTGTACAGGGCCGTCCGCGCCCCGCCGACGTGGAAGTAGCCGGTCGGTGACGGGGCGAAACGGACCCTCGGCGCTCCCTCGCTCATCCGCACGAGCGTAGCCAGCCGCTCCCCTCCAACCGAACCATCCACCCCACCCGCCTGCCTGCCGCCGGCCCCGGGGGTTACGCTCGCCGGCCGTGACCGCCCCCCGGCGACGCCTCCTCGGCGCGGCCCTCCTCGCCGTCCTCGTCGCCGCCCTCGCCCTCGCCGCCGCGGTCGCCGTCGGCGCCTTCTCCGGGCCGACCCCGGCGCAGATCGCCGCCGAGCAGATCGCCCGCCTGCGCGCCGCCGAGCAGCGGGCGGTGCGCAGCGCCGAGTCCCTGGTCGCCGTCCGGCTCCCCCACCGCTCGGGCAGCCCGGCCCCGGACCCGACGGCGGCGCTCTTCCGACCGCCCCTCCCCGCCCCGCACCAGGTGGTCGGCTACGTCCCCTACTGGACCATGGCCGGCCTCACCCCCGCCGACTACACCGACGTGTCGACCCTCGCCTACTACGGGCCGACCCTCCTCGCCTCCGGGCGCCTCGCCACGGTCGGACCCGGCTACACCGACCTGGCGAGCGGCGCCCTCGCCCAGCTCGTCGCCCGATCCCACGCCGCCGGTGACCGAGTCCTCCTGACCGCCGCCACCACCGACCCGGCGGTCATCGCCGGCCTCCTCGCCGACCCGGCCGCAAGCGCCGCCCGGCTCGCCGGCGCCCTGCTGCCGCTCGTCGCCGCCCACCACTTCGACGGCGTCTCGCTCGACGTCGAGGGACGGGCGACCGCCCAGCGTCATGGCTACACCGCCTTCGTGGCCGCGCTCTCGGCCCGTCTCCGTCGGGCCGACCCCCACCTCGAGCTCGTCGTCGACGTCTACCCGCAGTCGGCCGGCAACGGCAGCGACTTCTTCGACGTCGCCGCCCTCGCCCCCCACGTCGACCTGCTGTTCGTGATGGCCTACGACATGGAGGACCCCACCGTGCCGTCGGCCGGCGCCCCGCTCGCCAGCCCGACCCTCGGCCTGAGCGACGTCCAGACGGTGCTCGCCTACGAGAAGGCCGTGCCGGCCAGCAAGCTGGTCCTCGGCATCCCCTTCTACGGCTACGACTTCACCCTCGCCGCCGGGCGCTCCGCCAGCCACCCCTCGGCCGCCGGGCCACCGATCGCCGTCACCTACGCCGCCATCGCCGCCGTCGGGCGTCCGGCCCGGTGGGACACCGGCTCCTACACCCCGTACACCTCGTTCTCCGCAGGCGGCAGGGCGCACGAGACGTTCTACGACAACGCCGTCTCGATCGCCCTCAAGACGGCCCTCGCCGAGAAGGCCGGCCTCGCCGGGACCGGTGCCTGGGCCCTCGGCGACGAAGGCGGCGACGCCACCCTGCTCCAGGCGCTCGACGGCGGCAGCCCCCCCGTCCGGCTCCCGCCCGTCCCCGCCCCGAGCCCCGCCGCCGTAGCCGCCGCCACTGCCGCTGCCGCCGCTGCCGCTGCCGCCACCACGGCCGCCGCCGGCACGCCTTCCGGCTGATCCTGCCGGTTTGCCGCCGGGATGTTCGGGCATCTCCGGGGCGAGCCCTACGGGCGGGTGCCCGCCGGTGGGCGGCCCGCCAGGGCGCCGGCCCGAGGGCTCGGCCCGGTGCGTCGACCGAACGGGTGGTGGTTTCGATGGGCGGCGACGACGACCAGGGCGGCCGGCACAAGGTGGAGCTGCCCGACGGCCGCACGGTCGTTGCCGTCAGCGAGGACGACTGCCGCTTCGCCTGGGACGAGATCTTCCAGCAGCACTCGTACCGGGAGGCCGCACGGCTGGTCCGGCCTGGCGGCGCCGTGGTGGACGTCGGCGCCCACCTCGGCCTGTCCAGCCGCTACTTCCTCGAGCACACCCCTGCGGACGTCATCCTGGCCTGCGAGCCCGCCTCGGCCACCTTCGCCTGCCTCGTCGCCAACGTCGCCGGCGCCGACCGCATCCGGCCGATGCGCCTCGCCCTCGGCCGCCGGAACGGCACCGGCCGGCTCACCTACTACCCCGACGCCCCCACCCAGTCAGGCCTGTACGCCGACCCGACACGCGACGAGGCCACCACGGTGGCCTACCTCGAGCACCAGGGGTACCGACCGCGCGAGGCCCGCTTCCTCGCCGCCGGCATCCACGAGGGCCAGGCCGAGCAGGTCGAGGTGCTCACCTTGAGCGAGCTACTCGAGCGCTGCTGCGTCGGCCGGGTCGACCTCGTCAAGATCGACGTCGAGCGCAGCGAGCTCGACGTCCTCGACGGCATCGACCAGGGCGACTGGCACCGCATCGGCGCCTTGGTCGTCGAGGTCCACGACGTCGACGGCCGACTCGCCCGCTGCCGCGACCTGCTCGCCGGCCACGGCCTCCGGGTGCGCACCTGGCAGGAGCCGTGGCTCGCCGGCTCGGAGCTGCACAGCGCCCTCGCCGTGCGCCCCTGAGCGCGACGAGGCGCCGCCCGCAGGCAGCGCCTCGAGGTGCGACCCCTGGGCCGCCGACCGGGTGCTCCCGGCCGGCCGCCCCCGCTAGGAGGTCTGGTCGGCCGCCGAGCGCGCCTCATTGGCGTGGCGCATCAGGCGCGACTTGCGGCGGGCCGCCTGGTTCGGATGGATGACGCCCTGGGCCGCCGCCTTGTCGATGCGGCGCACCGCCGCCTGCAGACGCTCCACCGCGTCCTCGGCGCCGGTCGTCGCGGCCTGCAGCGCCCGCTTGGTGCGGGTCCGCATCTCCGAGCGCACCGACTTGTTCCGCTCGCGGCGGATCTCGTTCTGGCGGTTGCGCTTGATCTGACTCTTGATGTTGGCCATGACGTCCCTCGTCGTGATCGAGAAGCGGAGCGATCCTAGCAGGGCCGACCGCTCCTCCCGCCGCCGGCTCCGGACCGCCGGCACCGGCTCCTCGCCCCCCGGGGGCCGGCCAGGCCGGCCGGCGACCGGGGCGGCGCAGGCGAGGTGGCACGATGGACGGGTGATCGATCCTCGACGGATCCGCAACTTCTCGATCATCAGCCACGTCGACCATGGCAAGTCGACGTTGTCCGATCGCATCCTCGAGCTGACCGGGGCCGTCGAGGCGCGCGACATGCGCGAGCAGTACCTCGACTCGATGGACATCGAGCGCGAGCGCGGCATCACCATCAAGGCCCAGAACGTGAGGGTCCACTGGCGCGACCACATCCTCCACCTGATCGACACCCCCGGTCACGTCGACTTCGGCTACGAGGTCAGCCGCAGCCTGGCCGCCTGCGAGGGAGTCGTCCTGCTCGTCGACGCCTCCCAGGGGATCGAGGCGCAGACGCTCGCCAATTGCTACCTGGCCCTCGAGCACGACCTCGAGATCGTCGCCGCCCTCAACAAGATCGACCTGCCCGCCGCCGACCCCGAGCGGTACGCCGCCGAGATCGAAGCCGTGCTCGGCCTGCCGGCCGACGAAATCCTCCACATCTCGGCAAAGACCGGCCAAGGGGTCGACCAGCTCCTCGACGAGGTGGTCCGGCGCATCCCCGCACCGAAGGCCGACCCCGAGGCACCCGCCCGGGCGCTCATCTTCGACTCGTACTACGACCAGTACCGGGGCGTCGTGAGCGCCGTACGGGTGGTCGACGGCGTGATCCGCTCGGCCGGCAGGGTCCGCTTCGTCCAGGCCGGCACGGTGCACGACATCGAGGAGCTCGGCGTGCGCACCCCGGTGCCGGTCCCGATCGCCGAGCTCGGCCCGGGCGAGGTCGGCTACCTGATCGCCGGCGTCCGCAACGTCGGCGAGGCCCGTGTCGGCGAGACCGTCACCGACGCCGCCCGGCCCGCCTCCTCGCCCCTTCCCGGCTACCGCGACCCCAAGCCGATGGTGTTCTGCGGGCTCTACCCGGTGGAAGGCGACGAGTTCCCCGACCTGCGCGAGGCGCTCGAGAAGCTGCAGCTCAACGATGCCAGCATCTCCTACGCCCCCGAGACCTCGGTGGCGCTCGGCTTCGGCTTCCGCTGCGGCTTCCTCGGGCTGCTCCACATGGAGATCGTCCGGGAGCGCCTCGAACGCGAGTTCGGCCTCAGCCTCATCGCCACCGCCCCGTCGGTCGAGTACGTGGCCCACCTCACCGACGGCACCACCCGCCATGTCGACAACCCGTCCGAGCTGCCGCCGGCCCAGAACATCGACCACGTCGACGAGCCGATGCTGCGCGTCACGATCGTCACGCCGAGCGAGTACACCGGCACCATCATCGACCTGTGCCAGACCCGCCGGGGGCGCCAGGAGCGGCTGCAGTACCTGTCGGCCGAGCGCCTCGAGCTCGTGTACCTCCTGCCGCTCGCCGACGTGGTGGTCGACTTCTTCGACCAGCTGAAGAGCCGCACCAAGGGCTTCGCCAGCCTCGACTACGAGCCGGCCGGGCTCGAGACCGCCCAGCTCGTCCGGGTGGACGTGCTGCTGAACGGCCAGCCCGTCGACGCCTTCTCGTCGATCGTCCACCGCGCCCGCGCCGAGGACTACGGGCGCAAGATGGCCGCCAAGCTGCGCGAGCTGATCCCCCGCCAGCTGTTCGACGTCCCCATCCAGGCCGCCATCGGGGGCCGCATCGTCGCCCGCGAGACGGTCAAGGCCCGCCGCAAGGACGTCCTTGCCAAGTGCTACGGCGGTGACATCACCCGCAAGCGCAAGCTGCTCGAGAAGCAGAAGGAGGGCAAGAAGCGGATGAAGTCGATCGGGCGCGTCGAGATCCCCCAGGAGGCCTTCGTCTCGGCCCTCCGCCTGGACGAGTGACCGCCGCGTGACCGCCGAGCGACCGCCCGCCAGCCCGCCCCGCCGCGGCGGGCTCGGCCCGATCCGGCGCCTGGTCCTCGCCCAGCTGCGCGACGCCCTCGGCGAGGGTGGCTCGGCACCGCTCCCCCTCGACGACCCCCCTGGCGACCCCGGCCTGTTCGGCCCGGCCTCGCTCGCCTGGCGGGTGCACGCCGACCTCGGCTCGATGCTGATCGGCGGCTACTCGGCCCTGATGCTCCAGATGCTCCACCCGCTCGCCATGGCCGGGGTCGAGCAGCACTCGGCCTACCGGGAGGACCCGCTCGGCCGGCTGCACCGCACGGCCCGCTACGTCGCCGGCACCACCTACGGGGGCCGCCCGCTCGTCGACCAGCTGGTGGACCAGGTCCGCACCGTGCACACCCACGTCCGCGGCGTCGCCCCGGACGGACGCCCGTACCGGGCCGACGACCCGCACCTGCTCGCCTTCGTCCACACCTGCGAGGTGTGGGGGTTCGTCACCGCCTACCAGCGCTACGGGCCCCGCCCGCTGCTGCGCCCCGACAAGGACGCCTACCTCGACGAGGTGGCCGTGCTCGCCGACCTGCTCGGCGCCGACCCCGTCCCCCGGTCGGTCAGCGCCGTGCGCGCCTACTTCCGTGCCATCCGCCCCGAGCTCGAGGCCACCGCCGACGCCCGCTCCGCCTTCGCCTTCCTCCGCACCGCCATCGGCCGACGGCCGACCGACGTCGTGGCCCACCGGATCGTCGCCGAGGCCGCCATCGACCTGCTCCCGGGGTTCGCCCGCGCCGAGCTGGGCATCGCCGGCCTCACCGGGCGGCTCGCCACCGGCGTCGTCCCGGGCAGCGGCCGCCTGGCCACCCGGGCGGCCGCTGCCAGCCTGGCGGCCGGCCTTCGGCTCGCCCTCGGCCCGTCGCTCGTCCGCAGCGCCGCCGAGGCACGGGTGGCCGCCGGCGCCACCATCGAGGAACCTGAGGCTGGCGCTCGGTAGACTCGAGTGCCAACCGGGGCGCCTCCCGGTTCCGGTTCGAGGCTGCAGGGTGGCAGCTGCAGGGTGGCACGGGAGGGAGGGCATGCTGGACGCCCGAAAGGCGGCGATCCTGCGAAGGGTCGTCGAGGCCCACATCGAGACGGCACAACCGGTCGGCTCGGTCCACGTCGTCCAGGATCCCGGCATCGACGTGTCGCCGGCGACCGTCCGCTCCGACATGGCCGCCCTCGAGCGCGAGGGGTACCTGACCCACCCCCACACGAGCGCCGGGCGGATCCCCACCGACAAGGGGTACCGGTTCTTCGTCGACCACTTCGCCGACGCCGCCGCGCTCGACCCGGCGTCGGAGGAGCAGATCGCCGCCTTCTTCGGTCGAACCCACGGCGCCATCGAGCAGATGCTGCGCGACACCACCCGGCTGCTCTCCGAGCTGACCGACCACGCCGCCGTCGTCGTGCCGCCGGCCCACGACACCCTCGCCCTCGTCTCCCTCCTCCTCACCCGGCTGTCGCCGCGCCTCGGGCTGCTCGTCCTGGTGCTGTCGAACGGGGTGGTGGAGAAGCGAACCGTCGAGCTCGACGAGGCCTCCACCGAGGACGACCTCGAGGCGGTCAACCGGCACCTCCGCCAGCACGCCTGCGGCCAGGTGCTCGGCCACCTCCAACCGTGCCCGCCGACCGGCAAGGCCCACCTGGACGACCTCGTCGAGGCCTGCCAGCACGTCCTCGTCGAGACCCGTCGCACCATGCCCCTCGACGAGGAGGTGTACGTCGGTGGCACCGCCCGCATGGCCGAGCAGTTCACCGCCGTCGACACCGTCCGGGCGGTGCTGTCGATCCTCGAGCAGTCCTTCGTGGTGGTCTCGCTGCTGCACGACGTCCTGTCGCAGGGCCAGACGGTGGCGATCGGTGCCGAGAACGGGCTGGCGTCCCTCGTCGAGTGCTCGCTCGTCGTCGCCCCCTACCGCGTCGGCGACGAGGTGGTCGGCACCATCGGGGTGCTCGGACCGACGAGAATGGACTACTCCCAGGCGCTCGCTACGGTGGCGGTCGTGAGCCGGCGCCTCGGCCGCGAGCTGGCGGCAGGAGGATGACCGTGGCGACAGCCCGCCGGCAACGGCGAGCGGAAGGTGAGCCCTGACGATGGCGGAGAGCTACTACGACCTGCTCGGGGTGCGTCCCGATGCCGGCGACGACGAGCTGAAGCGCGCCTACCGTCGGCTCGCCCGTGAGCTCCACCCCGACGCCAACGGCGGCGACGCGACCTCGGAGGCCCGCTTCAAGGAGGTCACGGTCGCCTACGAGACACTTCGCGACCCCGAGCGGCGCCGCCGCTACGACCTGTTCGGCCCGGACGGCGCCCGCCAGGGTGGCGGTCCGGCCGGTGGCGACCCGTTCGCCGGCGGGCTCGGCGACCTGTTCGACGCCTTCTTCGGCGGCGGCGCCAGCCCGTTCGGGGGCGGGGCCCCCCGACGGACCGGTCCGCGCCGTGGCGAGGACGCCGAGGCCATCCTCGACCTCCGCTTCGACGAGGCCGTGTTCGGCGTCGAGCGCACCCTCGACCTTCGCCAGCCGGCCCCCTGCGAGGAGTGCGGCGGTAGCGGCGCCGCCCCCGGCACCACGGCCACGAGCTGCGCCGACTGCGCCGGCAGCGGGCAGGTCCGCCGGGTCCGCCAGTCGATCCTGGGCCAGGTCGTCACAACCACCCCCTGCCCGGCCTGCCGGGGCCTCGGCGAGGTCGTCACCAGCCCCTGTACCCGGTGTCGGGGCGACGGGAGGCGGATCGAGGAGCGCTCGGTGCGCGTCGACGTCCCTGCCGGCGTCGACGACGGCACCACCTTGCGCATCAACGGCGCCGGCGCCGCGGCGCTCCGCGGCGGGATCCCCGGCGACCTCTACGTCCACCTCCGAGTCGCCCCCGACGCCCGCTTCGAGCGGTCCGGCGCCGACCTCGTCACCGACCTCCACGTCGCCATGACCCAGGCCGCCCTCGGCGCAGAGGTCGACCTCGAGCTGCTGGACGGCGGCACCGAGACGATCAGCGTCCCGGCCGGGACCCCGTCTGGCAAGGTGGTCCGCGTCCGCAACCAGGGCGTTCCCCACGTCCGAGGCCGGGGGCGCGGCGACCTCATCGTGCGAGTCGTCGTCGACATCCCCGAGCGGCTGTCCAAGGAGGAGGAGCAGCTGCTCCGCCAGCTCGCCGACCTGCGCGGCGAGGCCGTGGCGAGCGGCGACCACGGCGGTGGCCTGTTCCACCGCCTCCGCTCCAGCCTCGGTTGACGTTCGCTTGACCCTGGGCGCCCCCGACGACCGCCTCCGCCGGGCGGCCGCCGTCGTGTTCGTCGACGACCTCGACGCCCCGGTGTGCACCGACGAGGACGCCCACCACCTCCTCGAGGTGCTCCGCCTCGACACCGGCGCCGACGTGGCCGCCAGCGACGGCCGCGGTCGGTTCCGACCCTGCCGGCTTGCACCGGCCGAGCCGCGCCGGCGCAAGGGGCGGCCGGTCGCCGCCATCCTCGTGCCGTCCGGCGACGTGGTCGACGACCGCCCGGTCGCGCCCCCCGGGACCGAGCCGGCCACGGTCGCCTTCGCCCTCGTCAAGGGCGACCGGACCGAGTGGGCCGTCCAGAAGCTCACCGAGCTCGGCGTCGACCGGCTCGTCCCGCTCCTCACCGCCCGAACCGTCGTCCGCCTCGACCCCGACGGTGCCGCCCGGCGAGCCGAGCGGCTGCGCCGGGTCGCCCGAGAGGCCGCTGCCCAGGCTCGCCGTACCACCCTTCCGGAGGTCGCCGTCCCGACCCCCCTCGACCGCTACCTCGCCGGGGGCACCCCCGACGGCCTCCCGCCGCCCGCGCCCGGCGCCGTGGCCCTCGCCGAGCCCGGCGGCACGCCGCTCGGGCCGGCGACACGCTGCGTGGTCGTCGGCCCAGAGGGTGGCTGGACGGTCGACGAGCTGGCCCTCGTCGACCGTCGCGTCGGCCTCGGCCGCCTGGTCCTTCGGGCCGAGACGGCCGCAGTGGTCGCCGGCGTCCTCCTCACGCACGCGCGCTGAGTGTCGCCGTTTGCCTCGTAGCGCGGCTAACCTCCCTGCGGAGCAGCGACGACGGAGTGGGGCAACGATGCCTGGCAAGGGTGGGGTGACCGACGAGTCCCGCTACGCGGAGGTCGTCGGAGCGCGGCTGCGAGCGGTACGCCGGCAGAAGCAGCTCTCGCTGCAGGCCGTCGAGGCAGGCTCCGGCCAGGAGTTCAAGGCGTCCGTCCTCGGTGCCTACGAGCGCGGCGAGCGGGCCATCTCGGTGCCCCGCCTCCAGCGGCTGGCCCGGCTCTACGACGTGCCCGTCGACCAGCTCCTCCCCGACGACCTCGAGCCGCCCACCCGGCGCACCGACGAGTCGTCCAACGACCGCGACCGGCGCCGCGGCGACATCCGCATCGACCTCAACCGGCTCAAGGACGCCCTCGGCCCCGAGGCGGCGGCCCTCCGCCGGTTCCTGGCCACCATCCAGGTGGAGCGCCAGGACTTCAACGGCCACGTCCTCACCATCCGCGCCGACGACCTTCGGGTCATCGGGGCCACCTTCGGGCTCGGTGCCGACGAGATGCTCGACACGCTCGACCGGCTCGGCATCGTCTACCACGGCTAGCCCCGCCGCCGCGCCGGCGGCCGACTTCGGCGTGTACCTCCACGTGCCGTTCTGCACCAGTCGCTGCGACTACTGCGCCTTCGCCACCTGGACCGACCGGCACCACCTGCACGACACCTACGTCGACGCCGTCCTCGCCGAGCTCGCCGCCGCGGCCGCCCGTGGGGCGCTCCGACCGGCCACCAGCGTGTTCTTCGGCGGCGGCACCCCTTCGCTGCTCGGCGGGCGCCGCCTCGCCCGGCTGCTCGACGCCGTCGACCGGGTCGAGGGGGCCGAGGTCACCGTCGAGTGCAACCCCGAGACGACCACCGCCGAGCTGCTCGACGCCCTCGTCGAGGCGGGCGTCACCCGCCTGTCGCTCGGCGTCCAGTCGATGGTCCCCCACGTCCTCCGTGGTCTCGGCCGCCACCACCGGCCGGACCAGGTGCGCCGGGCGGTCGACCGGCTCGGGGCGGCCGGCATCGAGCGGTACAGCGTCGACCTCATCTACGGCGGCTTCGGCGAGCAGGACGCCGACTGGGTCGCCACCCTCGACGCCGTCCTTGCCCTCGACCCGGCCCCGACCCACCTGAGCGCCTACGCCCTCACCGTCGAGCCCGGCACGCCGCTGTGGCGCGACCCGGCCCGGCACCCCGACGACGACGTCCAGGCGCGCCGCTACGAGCTCGCCGACGACCTGCTCGCCGCCGCCGGGCTCGACTGGTACGAGGTGTCCAACTGGGCCCGACCCGGTCACGCGTGCCGCCACAACCGCACCTACTGGCAGCAGGGCGACTACCTCGGGGTCGGCTGCGCCGCCCACAGCCACCGGAGCGGTCGCCGCTGGTGGAACGTGCGCCACCTCGACCGCTACCTCGAGGCGGTCGCCCGGGGCGGCACCGCCGTTGCCGGAGAGGAGCGGCTCGGACCGGACGAGGCCGCCCTCGAGGCTCTCCAGCTCGCCCTGCGCACCCGAGACGGCGTGCCCGACCACGCCTTCCCTCCCGACCGGCTGGCACGCCTCGAGGACGGCGGACCGCTCGGCCCGCTCGTCGAGCGACACGGGCGCCGCCTCGTGCTCACCCGGCGCGGGCGCCTCCTCTGCAACGTCGTTGCCGGCGACCTGTTGCCAAGAACGTTGACCATTTCCGCCGGTTGACGGCAAGACCGCCCGGGATCGTCCCGAGATCGACGCATTCATCGCCACCCTTGGAAGGAACCCATTTGTTAGGGTGCGCTCGTGGAGGGAGTGCCCACCTGGATGAGCACCAAGGAGGCGGCCGCCTACCTCGGGATCAACCTGCGGACCCTCTACCGCTTCATCGACGAGGGCGACCTCCCCGCCTACCGGTTCGGGCGCGTCATCCGGCTGCGCCAGGGGGAGCTGGACACCTTCATCGAGCACGCCCGCATACTCCCGGGAACGCTCGAGCACCTGTACCCGGAGCCGGCCGCGCGGCCCAACGCCTCATGAGCCCGTCCGGCCCACCCATCCCGGACTGCCTGTTCTGCCGGATCGTCGCCGGCGACCTCCCGGCGAGCCGCCTCGGGGAGACCGAGCGGTCGGTGGCCTTCGCCGACATCGACCCGAAGGCACCATTCCACGCCCTCGTCGTCCCGAGGTCCCACCGCCGCGACGCCACCGCCCTCGAGGCGGGCGACGGCGAGCTGCTGGCCGACCTGTTCGCCCTCGCCAACCGGTGCGCCGCCGAACAGGGGCTGGCGGCGAGCGGCTACCGGCTGGTGGTCAACGTCGGCGACGACGCCGGCAACTCGGTCCCCCACCTGCACCTCCACGTGCTCGGCGGGCGCCCCCTCGCCTGGCCGCCCGGCTGAGCCCGCCGGCCCGCCGGCCTGCCGGCCTGCCGACCGCTCCCGCCGCCTGCCCTCCGCCCCCGTGCCAGCCGGGCGGCGGGTCGCTGGTACCCTGGATGCGTCACCGTGCCTGCGACCCGCCACGAGCTCCGTGTTCCCGCCAACGACCTGATGGTCGGCCTTCTCGGCGAGCGGGACGAGCGGCTGCGCCTCGTCGAGGCCGCCTTCCCGGACACGGCCATCCACGTGCGCGGCAACGCCATCACGGTCGACGGCCCGAAGGCCGACGACGTGGCGCTCATCTTCGAGGAGCTGGTCAGCCTGCTCCAGGCCGGGCACGTGCTCGACGAGGCCAGCGTGCTGCGGGCCATCGAGATGGTGGCGGCCGACGAGCGGCCGTCGCAGGTGCTCGCCCGGGAGGTGCTGCGCGGGGCGCGCGGCAAGCCGGTCCGGCCGAAGACGGCCGGGCAGCGGCGCTACGTGGACGCCATCGCCAGCAACACCATCACCTTCGGCATCGGCCCGGCCGGCACCGGCAAGTCCTACCTCGCCGTCGCCCTCGCCGTGCAGGCCCTCCAGGCCAAGGCGGTCAGCCGGATCATCCTGGCCCGCCCCGCCGTCGAGGCAGGCGAGCGGCTCGGGTTCCTGCCGGGCGACCTGATGGCCAAGGTCGACCCGTACCTGCGACCGCTGTACGACGCCCTGTACGACATGCTCGAGCCGGAGGGCACCCAGCGGCTGCTCGAGCGCGGCACCATCGAGGTGGCCCCGCTCGCCTTCATGCGCGGCCGGACCCTCAACCAGAGCTTTGTCATCCTCGACGAGGCCCAGAACACGACGCCCGAGCAGATGAAGATGTTCCTCACCCGGATCGGCTTCGGAACGAAGGCCGTCGTGACCGGGGACGTCACCCAGGTGGACGTGCCCGGCGGACGGAGCGGGCTGGCCGGGCTGGAGCGGATCCTGGACGGGATCGACGGGCTGGCCTTCGTCCATCTCGGCCAGGCGGACGTGGTCCGCGACCGGATCGTGCGCGACATCGTGTCGGCCTACGAGCGGGTCGACGCCGCGGAGCGCTGACCCGTGCCCCCCCGGGTCGTCGTAACCGACGCCCAGTCCGACCGCCCGGTCGAGGCCGCCCGTTGGGGTGCGCTCGCCGAGGCCGTGCTCACCGCCGAGGGGGTCGACGGCGAGGCAGAGCTGTCGCTGAGCTTCGTCGACGAGGCCACCATCGCCGAGCTCAACGAGCGCTGGCTCGGCCACGACGGGCCGACCGACGTGCTGTCGTTCCCGATCGACGACGACCCCGACGACCGGCGCACCGGCGACCCGGACGCCGGGGGGGCGCCGCCGGTGCTGCTCGGCGACGTCGTCGTGTGCCCGGCGGTCGCCTTCCGCAACGCCCCCGATCATGCCGGCACCTACGACGACGAGCTGGCCCTGCTGGTCGTCCACGGGGTGCTCCACGTGCTCGGGATGGACCACGAGGACCCGGACGAGGCCGACGCCATGGAAGCCCGTGAGCAAGCCCTGCTCGAGGCACACCACCGGAGCGCCCCGTGACCGCCGGGCCGGCCGTCCTCGCCGCCAGCATCGGTGCCACCGACGGGGCCATCTTCGCTGCCGTCATCGTCCTGCTCGCCCTGTCGGCGATCCTGTCGCTCGCCGAGACCGGTCTCGTCCGGACGTCGCTCGCCCGGGCCCGGGCGCTCGAGGAGGCCGGGCGGCACGGCGCCCGGTCGCTCGTCCGGCTGGTGGAGGATCCCGAGCACTTCCTGGCCCCGGTGCTCCTGCTGGTGCTCGTCTGCCAGCTGGTCGCCGCCACCCTCGTCGGTGTCGAGTCGTCTCGCCTGTTCGGCGCCATCGGGGTTGCCCTTGCCACCGTGTTCGAGGTGGTCGTCATCTTCGTCGTCGGCGAGGCGGTCCCGAAGAGCTGGGCGGTCCGCCACGCCGACCGGGCCGCCTTGCTCGCCGCCCCCCTCGTCAGCGCCACCATCGCCTTCCCCCCGATCCGCGCCGTGTCGGCCCTGCTCATCGGCATCGCCCGGCTGGTCACCCCGGGAGCCCGCTCGGCCGACGAGGCCGCCAATGCCGAGGTCACCGAGTCGGAGCTCCTCGCCCTGGCCGACGTGGCCGTCCACGAGGAGGTGCTCGAGCGGGAGGAGCGGGTGCTCATCTCCTCGATCATCGAGTTCGGCGACACCATCGTCCGCGAGGTCATGCGGCCCCGCCCCGACGTCGTCGCCGTCGAGGCGTCCGCCCGGATCGGCGCCGCCCTCGAGACGGCCATCGCCTCCGGCTTCTCCCGCCTCCCGGTGTACGCCGGAACCCTCGACGACGTGATCGGCATCGCCTACACCCGCGACCTCGTCCGCACCAGCCGCACCGACGGCGACCAGCGGCCGGTCGCCGAGGCGGTCCGTCCGGCCCACTACGTGCCGGAGACCAAGCGCGTGGCACCGCTGCTCCGCGAGATGCAGGCCGCCCAGTTCCAGATCGCCGTGGTCGTCGACGAGTACGGAACCACCTCCGGCATCGTCACCCTCGAGGACCTCATCGAGGAGCTGGTCGGCGAGATCGCCGACGAGTTCGACCTCGACGAGCCCGCCCTCGTCGGGCTCGGACCGGACCGGTACCGGGTGTCGGCCAAGATGCCGGTCGACGAGGTCAACGAGCTGCTCGACGCCGACCTTCCGGTCGGCGACTGGGACACCATCGGCGGGCTCGTCCTCCACCTCGGTGGCCACGTGCCCACCGAGGGCGAGGTGTTCACCGCCGACGGCTGGACGCTCGTCGCCGAGCGGGTCCAGCGCCGGCGCATCGTGTCGGTCCGCCTCGAACGGGCCGGCCCGCCGACGACCGCCCCGACGGCCGAGCCGGCCGGACAGGCCGGCAGCGGGCCCACCGGCACCGACGGCGACGGCGACCGTCCCGACGGGGCGCCAGAGGGGCGCGACCATCGCACCGGCCGTGACGGCGGCAACGCCCCGGCCGGCGAGCGCCGCCTGCCGGCGATGGCCGATGGCCGGACGCCGGGGCGCCGCCCGTGACCACCACCGAGCCGGGCCACCACCCGTTCCGATCCGGCTTCGTCAGCCTGGTCGGACGCCCCAACGTCGGCAAGTCGACCCTGCTCAACCGCATCCTCGGCGAGAAGGTCTCGATCACGGCCGCCACCCCCAACACCACCCGCACCCGCGTCCGGGGGGTGCTCGACGGCGACGGCTACCAGGCCGTGTTCGTCGACACGCCCGGCATCCACAAGCCCCGCACGGCCCTCGGCACGCGGCTCAACGAGGCGGCCACCGGCAGCCTGACCGACGTCGACCTCGCCGTGCTCGTCCTCGACGCCGCCGCTCCGGTCGGCCCGGGCGACCGCTTCGTGGCGGCCCGCCTGCCGAGCGACGCCGTGGTGGTCGTCAACAAGGTCGACCGGGCAACCCCCACCGCCGTCCTCGACCAGCTCGCCCGCGCCCGCGACGAGCTGGGGCTGGCGGCCGCCGACTACTTCCCGGTGTCCGCCCGCACCGGCGCCGGCGTCGACCAGCTCCTCGCCCACCTCGTCGGCCGGCTCCCCGAGGGGCCCCGCTACTTCCCCGAGGGGACCCGGCGCGAGGCGCCCGAGCACGTCTTCGTCGCCGAGCTGGTACGTGAGCAGCTGCTCCGCCACGCCCGCCAGGAGCTGCCCCACTCGATCGCCTGCCGCGTCACCGAGTGGGACTGGCCGTACATCCGCTGCGAGATCCTGGTCGAGCGCGACTCCCAGAAGGCCATCGTCATCGGCCAGGGCGGCGCCCTCCTCAAGGCGGCCGGGATCGCCGCCCGCCGGGCGCTGCCACCCGGCGCCTACCTCGACCTGCGGGTCAAGGTAGAGCCCGACTGGCAGCGCCGTCCCGACGTCATCGAGCGGCTCGGCTACTGACCGGCCGCCCCTTGGGCGGCGGCTGACTCGGCCAGCACCGCCTCGGCGTGGACGGCCCGCAGGAACCCTTCCGCCTCCGCCCGGTGGCGCGTGCGCCGCATCGGCGGCAGCGCCCGCACCAGGTCCCACCGGTACGACGCCGTGGCCAGGCGCGAGTCGAGCACGGCCACCACCCCCCGGTCCGCTGCCGTCCGGATCAGCCGGCCGGCTCCCTGGGCGAGCAGGCTGGCGGCGCGGGGCAGGTCGACCGTCCGGAACGCCGACGGCCCTGCCCGGTCCCGCCGGGCCGACACGAGCGGGTCGTCCGGGCGCGGGAACGGGATCCGGTCGATCACCACGCACGACAGCGTGGCGCCCGGCACGTCGACCCCTTGCCAGAACCCCATCGTGGCGAACAGACATGCCCCGGGCTCGGCGACGAACCGGGCGAGCAGTGCCTGCTTGCCGGCCTGGCCCTGCACGAGCACCGGCCACGTGACCCGGGCGGCCACGGCGGCGGCCGCCCGCTCCATGGCGGCCCGGCTGGTGAACAGCCCCAGCGTGCGCCCCCCTGCCGCCTCGATCAGGGCGGTCAGCTCGTCGTGGATCGCCGCCTCCGCCCCCGGACGGCGCCGGTCGGGCAGGTGGGCGGCGCAGTAGAGCAGCCCCCGCTCCTCGTACGCGAACGGGCTACCCACGTCGAGGGTCGTCGCCTCGCCGGCCCCGAGCCGCGCTGCCACGCCCGCCGGCAGGGTGGCGCTCGTCAGCACCACGGTTCGCTTCGACCACACCTGGTCGACCAGCACCGGCGCCACGTCGATCGGCGCCACCACCAGCGCCGGGTGCGGGCCCGCCTCGATCCAGGCCACGTCGTCGGCCGACGGCGCCTGCAGGGCCACCACGTCGGCCCGCAGCCGTCCCGCCACGAGGGCGGCCCGGGCCGGCCGCTGGTCGGTCTCGCCGGCGCCTCCCGGTCCCCCGGGGCGGCGCCCGGGCGAGCCGGGCGAGCCGGCCGCCTCGGCCCGGCGGCGCAGCAGCCCCTCGACACGCTCCAACCGGGCCGCCACCAGCTCGAGCAGATCACCCAGCTCGTCGCTCGGCGCCGCCGCCAGCCGCTCGCCCGGCCGCCCGGCCAGCACCGCCTCGAGCCGGTCGGCCGCCTCCACCAGGTCGTCCAGCAGCCGCCGGTCGGCCGACGGCCGACGCCCGGGGGCCAGCACCGGGCGGGCCGCCGCCACGACGCCGCGCAGCCGGCCGGCGCCGACCGCCCGGCCGAGGCACTCGGTCACCACGTCCTCGAGGGCGTGCGCCTCGTCCACCACCAGTGCATCGTGCTCCGGCAGCACCGTCCCGCCCGCCGCCAGGTGGGCCCCGAGCAGGTGCAGGTTGACCACCACCACGTCCGCCTCGGCCGCCCGCTCCCGGGCCGCTTCGGCGAAGCAGTCGGACCCGGACGGACAGCGGGCCTTGCCCGGGCACTCCTCCGCCGTCACCGAGAACGATGCCCACACCCTCGGGTCCGGCTCGTCGGCGAGCTCGGCCCGGTCCCCCGTCGCCGTCTCCGCCGCCCAGGCGACCACCGCCGCCGCCTGGGCCCCGAGCCGCCCGACCTCGCCCCCCCGGCCGCGCTGATCGCGGCTGGCGGCCTCGGCGTCGCCATCGGCGCCCCCGAAGGTCACCTGCTGGCCGGCCGCCGCCGCCTCGTCGAGGCGCTGGCGGCAGAGGTAGTTGGACCGGCCCTTCAGCACTGCGAAGCGCAGCCCCCGCTCGCTCAGGGCGTCGGCGACGAACGGCAGGTCCTTGTCGCCGAGCTGATCCTGCAGCGCCTTGGTGGCCGTCGCCACCACCACCCGCTGGCCGGACAGGGCGGCCGGGACGAGGTAGGCGAGCGACTTGCCCGTCCCCGTGCCGGCCTGGACGACCAGGTGGTGCCGCTCGGCCAGGGCAGAGGCCACGGCGGTAGCCATCTCCACCTGGCCCGGGCGCGCCTCGCCGGCCCCGGGAAGGCGGCCGACCACGCGCCGTAGCGCTGCTTCCACGTCCGTCGGCACCGCCCGATCCTACGGGCGGCGGCTCACGCCGCCCCTACCGTCCGGTCGCCAACTGTCGTCCCGCCGGGTGGTCGCGGCGACGCTCGAGGCGGCCGGCCAACGTGTCCACCAGCTGCGCCCACCGCCGGTCGCCCATCACCCAGAGGTACGACTCGTAACGTGACCCGTCGACAACCCGGCGCACCAGCGGC